>NZ_JAMPNW010000001.1:0-421807 GCF_028479545.1 Providencia sp. PROV201 | reverse complement strand
AAATGAGATATTAGCGTAAGGATAAATGCCTATATTAAAGCTTAAAAATAAGGTGAGTATTTTCACCTTATTTTTATTGTAATTATAAAGATGCATTATTTACACTTTCATTGAGTATGAAAGTATCTTGTTTTAGTTTATCTTTTAATACGGTAACTTTTTCTGAATGATGAGCTGGGTTTTTAACTTGTGCTTGACCAGATAAAATCCCACCTTTTTTAATTGATAAACTGCTGTAATGGATCGTGCCGTGGATTTCTCCATTATTTTCAATACAAATAGTATCAGAGTGGCATTCACCTTCAATTCGCCCATTTACCACCAGTTCTTTGCAGGTGATATTTCCTGTCACTTGGCCGTTTAACATAACTTTAACCATATTATCTTTTCCAGTTATATTCCCAATGACTTTTCCGTAGATATGCACTTGCTCATTAGAGGTAATATTTCCTTCAAAAATAACGTCCCTAGAGATAATCGTATTCGATTTTTCTTCACTAATAGTTGGAGTTGATAGTGTGACTTGTTCTTCTATCTTTATGGTCACTTCAGGCTCACTACTTATCGAAGGGGGCGTTGCTGTAGGTGCGGGCTTGTTTTGTCTTTTGGTGAACATTTTACTTACCTTTTTTTGATTGAAGTATACGATCAAGAACAGTATTGATAATGCAAACGAAAATAAGGCGATAGTTAAATAGCTAAAAAACCACCCTATTAAAGTAAGAAACCAGAAGAAAAAACTTGTATTGAGAAAAAGATATGTTTTTTTCATCAGTTAATCTCTTACAAATTACTAAAGTACTCAATAAGTTTAGTCAATAAATGTAATTACACATTTAAATTGTACGTTAACGTTATGGCTACATTTGAATCATTAACTCTCTAATCTAGAGTTAAAATTATAGTAAGGTAATAAAATAATTTTATATAGTATGAAACACTAGAAATCATCTATAATATTATTTATATACTACTTTGATATGTAAGTGTAATTCTAGATAATAGAATATATTCATCGGTGAAATAATATAAAGGTTTTGATTTGAATTGCAACTATTATAGTTTCTAGGGGAAATTTTTACTAACTAAAAATTTTAGTGATAAATAGTTAAATTTAAGTTATTCACCAGAAATTATCACTAATCGATTGAAAAAATATCGATACTTAAAATAAAAAACCCTGATAAAGTTTATTATCAGGGTTTTGGTATTTTTAACCATTACGCTTTATCAACGATGGTTGAATACTATTACTCTTTTGCTTCGTGTGCGTCAGCATTATCACGGCAATCACCGTCTGCGCAATGACCATATAGATATAAACTATGGTTAGATAGTTTAATGCCATGGCGAGCAGCGATATTTTTTTGGCGAGTTTCAATGGATTCGTCAGTAAACTCAATCACTTTTCCACAATCTAAACAGATTAAATGGTCATGGTGATGTTGCTGAGTTAACTCGAATACAGATTTACCACCCTCGAAGTTGTGACGGGTTACGATACCAGCATCATCAAATTGGTTTAACACGCGGTATACGGTTGCTAACCCGATCTCTTCACCCATATCGATCAGCTTTTTATAGAGATCTTCCGCACTGACGTGGTGGCACTCAGGCTCTTGAAGTACTTCCAAAATTTTTAATCTTGGAAGAGTGACTTTGAGTCCAGCATTTTTCAATGCTTTATTGTTGTCTGTCATGCGGGTTTGTCCTGTATCTTAAATCATAAATTTAACAATAATGAGACATTTTTAACATCAATACAGTTGTCTTCTAAACTGATTTACAATTATAGGCATGGAAAATAAAAATAGAAACCATGCATTGTCTCATTATTTTGATAATCTCTTGAGAACCTATCCTATTAGGATACCTTATCGGTTATTTTAGTTCACACCACTGGTTTAGGTGATTCATTTTGTGCAAAACAGTGGTGCAATCTATGGGTAAGGGTTCTTTATATGTACTATTAGCCTAAAATTTCAGCTAAAGACATTTCTTCAGAGATTTGTTTTACCCATGCATCAACACGTTCATCTGTTAGCTCAGGTTGACGATCTTCATCAATAGCTAAACCAATAAAGTGGTTGTCATCTGCCATGCCTTTGGATACTTCAAAGTGATAACCTTCTGTTGGCCAATGGCCAACAATAACAGCACCACGAGGTTCGATAATATCGCGGATCGTACCCATAGCATCACAGAAATATTCAGCGTAGTCTTCTTGGTCTCCACAACCAAATAAGGCGACAAGTTTACCTTCGAAATCAATTTCTTCGAGAGTAGGGAAGAAATCATCCCAATCACATTGGGCTTCACCATAATACCAAGTTGGAATACCGAGAAGTAGAATGTCAAAAGCTTCAATATCTTCTTTGCTACATTTTGCGATATCGTGAACTTCTGCTACATCTTTGCCTAATCTTTCTTGGATCATTTTGGCAATATTTTCTGTGTTACCTGTGTCACTTCCGAAGAAAATGCCTATGACTGCCATAAAGTGATTAACCTCTTGTTTTTCTAAGAGAGCTAGAGGCGATAATTTGCCTTCTAGAGCCCATTTAGAACGAAAATAGATAGAATATTACGCCTTATTCTGGCGAAAAAATGTTGCTAAGTCTGTCAAATTTGTGTGATTTATCAAGATAACGTTATTTGAGTATTGATGTATCGACATGCTCAAGTTGTGACATTAAAATTTCTTCGATCAATTCACTACGGCTTATATTTTTATCTTCAGCTAACTGATTCAATACCGCGACAGCTTCTTCGTTCAGCTTCAATTCAACCCTGCGCAATCCCTTCACTTTATCTCGTTTCAGTTGGTTGCGTTTGTTGATCCTTAATTGTTCATCCCGTGATAGCGGGCTTGTTTTAGGTCGCCCAGGCCTTCGTTCCTCAGCGAACAAATCTAGCGTAGTTCGATCTGTTTGTTCTTTTGCCATGTTTATAACTGCTAAAAGGGTGTGCCAGTAATTCAGCGCGCCATGATACCCTAGCTAATTCCCTTGTGCTATAGCTTCATCTATGATGATTTGGTTTAATTGGTTGTAAAGTGAGCACTTTTAGTAAAAAAGCACCACTTGTTATAGGCGTGATGCTTTTTTATACGCGTTATTGTGTTTGTTGGTACCATAAATTGGCGTATAAGCCATTTGATTTGAGTAAGTTTTCATGTGAATTCATTTCGTGTACTTCTCCTTGGCAAATTACACATATCCTATCTGCGTGCATAATCGTATTTAACCGATGTGCAATACTAATAACGGTTCTTCCTTGAGTAATTAATGGCATATTTTCCATTATGGCGGCTTCTGACTCGTAATCGAGTGCGGAAGTAGCTTCATCGAGAATTAAAATATCGGGTTCGGTGAGCAAAGCACGCGCAAGTGCGATTCGTTGGCGTTGACCGCCTGAAAGGTTTAAGCCTTTTTCTGATAAGGGGTAACTAAAATTATCAGGTAATGACATTATAAAGTCATAAGCACCAGCCAATTTTGCTGCGTGAATAACTTGTTCATCAGTCGCTTGTGGATGACTTAATCGAATGTTATCAGCGATAGAGCCGACGAATAGGGTACTTTCTTGTAATACGACGCTCATTTTTCGGCGTAATGAAACGGTATCTGCAACCGCGAGATCCATACCATCAACAATAACTTGCCCGTGCTGTGGGACATAAAGTCGTTGTAATAATTTTGTTAGGGTACTTTTCCCGGAACCTGAGGGGCCGGTAATGCCAATAAATTCACCTGCATTAACCGTTAATGACAAATTATTGAGAACTTCGGGCGTATCAGGTTGATAACGAAAGCGAATATTTTGAAACTCGATTTTTCCGTGAATATTTGACGTATTTGCAATCCCCTTACGTTCATTTTCTACGGGCTCATCAAGAATATCTCCCACTCGACGTAATGAAATGATGGTGTGTTGGAAATCTTGCCAAACTTGGGCAAACCGCAACACAGGCTGTGTAACATGCGCACTTAGCATATTAAATGCCACTAATTCGCCAGGCGAAATCCCACCATTTAGCACCTCTTTGACACCAACCCACAAAAGGATTGCGGTAGTTATTTTGCTCACGAATGTCATTAATTGAGAGGCCACCTCACTGCGCATTGAAACTTTAAAGCTTTGAGTTAGCTGTTTACTAAATATTTTTTTCCAGCGTTGGTTAAAGTACTTTTCTGTTGCTGTCGTTTTTATGGTTTCAATCCCAGTAATACTTTCAGTAAGAAATGTGAGACCATTTTCATCGGCTTGATAGGATTTTTCAGTTTGCTGGCGAATAATTGGGCCTAGGATCATCCATAAAACAAAGAATACTCCCATCGAGCCTAATAAAATCCAAGTCATCAAACTACTGTAGGAAAATAAAACCGCGACAAAAAGAATGACAAAGATAAAGTCTATAAATAGCATCAGAGTTGAACCCGTTAAGAATTGCCTTATATGGGCTAATTCACGGATCCTTGCGATAATTTTACCGGTTGGTCTTAGCTTAAAATAATTTAGAGGTAAGGCCATTAAATGGCGATAAATTTTGCCTGATAATTCAGCGCTGATCTGGCTGCTACTATGACTAAAAATTTTATTACGAATAAAGCCATATATCGGCTCTGCAACAGCAATGGCAAAAATTGCCAATGCAATGACATGCAAATTTGAGAGACTGCGTCCAACTAACACTTTGTCGATTAAATTTTGAAATAATAAAGGGCTAATTAAGGCAAAAAGCTGAATAATAGCAGAGAGAATAAAAATATTTCGTAATTTAACGTGTTGGCGCAAAATAGAGGGAATAAACCAACTAAAGCCAAAGGCTTTTTTTTGCTCGGGCTCTAATTGTTCTTTAATGAGTAATACGTCAAATTCAGTTTCTGGAAGTACAGTCGAGCTATGAATGGGTTCCCGCTCGTCATTGGAGGGGTTTATGAGTACCAGTTCATTTTCTTGGCTAATAACTTGCCAAAAACCCGCTACATAGATTAAAGCAGGTAAAGGCAGCGTGCTTAATTGTGTATATTGCGCGGTAATAAGCTCGGTTTCATACCCTAATGTATGTGCGCATTCTCTAATTTCCCACTCAGTAGGGGATAAAGTTTGCATACCAATTGCATGCCTGAGTTGATCAGATGAAACATTGTTTTGGTAATATTTAGCCACCCAAACTAAAGCATCCAAGCCATAATTATTTAATTGTTCCATCGATTATTTCTCTCTCATCGCGTTTGAGGTGTATTCATTGATAGGGCTGAGCAAGTAATCAATAATGCGACGTTTATCCGTTTTTATTTCAGCTACAATGGATAAACCAGGAGTCAGTTCAATGGACTCACCATCGACGAGTAGTTCTTTTTGATTAAGACCGATTTGTCCTAAGAATACTAATCCAAGGTTTTCATCGAGAGTACTGTCACGAGATATGGAAATCACTTCACCTTCAACCGTGCCATAACGAGTGTAAGGGAAAGCATCTATTTTCACTTCTGCTCTCAACCCTTCATGGATGAACCCAATATCTTTGTTCAAGATTTTAATTTCAGCTAATTGAACATGATTATTAGGAACTACCGCCATTAACTGCTGTGCCGGTTGTAGCACAGCCCCTAAAGTATGTGTAGCAAGCTGCTGAATAGTGCCATCAACGGGAGCTCGTATAATCTCTAATTGATTCCTCTCTTTATTTTTTAATAATTCTTGTTCAAGAGAAACTCGCTTAAAGTCGGCTTGTTTGTATTTTTCATCCCACTCTTGGTTTTTTTGTGCTTTCATTCTGCCCATCTTTTCATTTAAGGCGTGATGCTGGCTTTTTAGAATTGATAACTCAGATAATTTGGTGACTTTTTCTTTTTTAGCGATTAATAGTTCCCGCTCTTGTTCTAAAAACTCTTTCTGGCTGATTAACTGCTTTTCTGTTAACGAATGGTGTGCATCAAGGCGCTTTTTGATGTTCACAATGAGGGAGTTGATGGTTAGTAATTCATCTTTTCTAGCTTGTTGATTAACAATATTTAATTGAATTTCATTGTTAAGTTCATTAATTAATGAATCAAATTCTATTTTTTGTGTTTGAAAGCTAGCCCGCGTATTGTTCTGTTCTGTTTCAGTTAATTGACTAAATAAAGGTAATTGTTCAAGGGGCTGTTGTGAAATCAATGATTGATAAATTAGTATTTCAGATACATGGAAGTTATGTTGATAATTTAAACTTAGGATATCTTGGTCAACGCCGAGCACATTGACAGTAATTAAAGGATCCCCTTGTTTTACTACTTGCCCATCAGTAACATGAATATGTTCTAAACGGCTTAATTCAAACGCTTGAATTAACTGTGTTCGTCCCGAAACAATCAGTTTCCCCTGAGTCGTTGCTTGAATATCCAATTTGCCAAAAAATGACCAAGTCACGGCAAGAAAAACGCCTATACCAATAGAAATAGCGACATATAGAGCCAAATAAGACGGTGGTGTCTTTAATATTGCCAAGTGTGAAGGCAAAAAGCTGTTATAACGGTTTTTATCTAATCGATGTTTCATTTTACGTCCATGTCTGATTTCAGAGACTGCTGTAGAGTCCACAAGTGTTTATAAAAATCACCTTGTTCAATAAGTTGCTGGTGGCTACCTTGCTCAATGATTTCCCCATTTTGCATCACAATGATCCGCTGGTGATGGCGAATGGTTGATAAGCGATGAGCAATTGTGATGATGGTTCTTCCTTTTGCAATAATATGCATATTTTCTTGAATAACGGCTTGGGACTCGTCATCTAACGCGCTAGTTGCCTCATCAAAAATAATCACTTTAGGGTTAGAGAGTAGTGTTCGAGCAATAGCAATGCGCTGGCGTTGACCGCCAGAAAGGGATGTTCCTCCCTCGGCAAGAACGGTGTCGTAACCTTTGGGTAATTTCAAAATAAAATCGTGTGCTCCTGCCATTTTGGCCGCATGAACGACTTCCTCCATGGAAGCATCCGGTGAGGTTTGAGCGATATTGTGAAAAACGGATTGGCTGAATAAAAAATTCTCTTGCAGCACAATGCCAATTTGTTGACGAAGGGAGTGTAAGTTAATCGCGGATATGGGCGTGTTATCCACAAAAATGGCGCCACTCTCTGGGGTATAGAGCCGTAGTAACAATTTAGCAAGGGTACTTTTACCTGACCCGGACGTACCGACAATGCCAATGGTTTCTCCCGCTTTAATATTTAAATTAAAGTTTTTTAGAACAAACGGCATGTTTGGTTGGTAACGGAACGAGATATTTTTTAAATTTAAATGCCCTTGAAGGGGCAATTTATTTTCTTGCTGAGATTGTTCGATAGGTAAGTTGATAATTTGGGAGAGTTTTTCGATAGCGACACGGGTTCGAATGTAGTCCCCCCATAGTTTAGTGAGTTTGATGAGAGGCTGATTAGCGTGGCTAACCATCATGTGAAAGGCAATAAGCTGGCCAATCGTCATTTGCAATGCTAAAACTTCAGAGGCACCAACCCACAAAACAATCGCACTGGTGATTTTTTCAATAGCCATCACCAAATGTTCAGAACGCGAGCTTATTTGCCCTGATACAAAGTTAGTTTGGCTCATATCAGAGGTTTGACCGTCCCAGCGACGAGTAAAATTTGGTTCTACGGATAAGCTTTTCGCGGTTTCGATTCCATTAATACTTTCAGTCAAAAAAGAGGTATTGATGGCGATGTTGGTAAACTGTTGTTGTGCTGCGGATTCAATTTTAGGCGTTAACCACCAAGCTAATAAAAGATAAAATGGAATAGAACACAGAAATATTATTGTGAGTGTTGCGGAGATTAAATTCATCACAAAAATAAATACAAATAAAAATAATACATCTACACATAGAGTGAAAAAACTACTGGTTAAAAATTCACGAATAGTTTCGAGCTCTTTCACTCGGGTGACAATTGCGCCTATTTGCCTACTTTTAAAAAAGGGAATAGGTAGTCTAAGTAAATGATTAACCAGTTTTAAGCCAAGTGTCATATCAATACGGTTAACTGTATGATGATAAATGTACTCACGTAACCCTTTTAGCGTCACTTCTATTAGTGCTGCTATCATTAACCCAAAAATTAAAACATCCAAGGTGACTAAGCTATTGTGAACGAGCACCTTATCCATAATAACTTGCATAACTATAGGGGATACTAATGCGAGGATTTGCAATATAAATGAAAAGAATAGAACCCACAAAATAATGGATTTATATTTCATAAATTCAACTTGGAACCAAGTGATGTCAAATTGCCCCTGTTTAAGGCTTACCTGTAACCAATGGCCACTCCATTGTTGATTCAGTTCTTCAATACTCCATATTTCTGGAGGGGTATTTCCAAATTGCTGAACGAGCACTTGCTCTTGGTTGCGGTTAGCTAATAGAAAGGCTTCTCCTTTGACATTATATAAAATAGCAGGGCAAACTATTTTAGTTAGATTTTTATTTTTCTGATGTTTATTCCTACAGCGAATGGAGTACTTTGATTTAATAATGTTAAGTTTTTCATTGTAACCAATAGGTTTATTGAGTGTTTGTTCTAGTTCTTTAGGGTTTATTCCCCCTGACAACTTAGCAATAACACTAATAAAGTATAATGTCGATTCTAATTTGAGACTATCCATTTTCTATATTAATAAATTCCTTAAGTTATTTTAATTTTAAAATTAAATTGTGCATTAATAAAATATACAGTAGATAACAATAAAATAGGGTGGAATTTGGATAATACAGGGTTTGTAATTCGCTGTGTATTGAAGTTAGTCTTATTATGTAGTTAATAAAGAAATTATATTTAACTACAAATATATTTAAAGATATTGAAAAGTTATATGTCTTTTCAATATCTATATTTAAATGTAATTAATTATTCGGGGATAGATAAAAAACGATGGATAGCTCTTAAAACATGGTCTGGTTTTTCTGCATGAACCCAGTGCCCTGTATCAGCGACAACCCACGCTTTGGCTTGCGGAAATTGTTGTGCGATTTGTTCTTTATATTCAGCTTGCACATAGGGGGAGTTTCCTCCGGGGATTAACAACACGGGTTTGTCCCAAGCAGGTACTGTTTCCCAACCAATAATACTTTCATAATTAGCTTTGAGAGCGGGTAAATTAAATTTCCACTCACCTTGTTTAAACGACTTAAGCAGAAATTGGATTACGCCATCCTCATTAATGTAATCATGCATAATCACGGTAGCTTCTTGGCGAGTTTTCGCATTTTTTGCTGTGGCCGCATCAAGAGCTGCAAATATTTTATCATGACGACGGACTTGGTAAGCGACGGGCGCCATATCAATCGCAACGATGCTATCAATAAAATTAGGGGCTATTGCGGTTGCTGCCATGGCAATTTTCCCCCCCATTGAGTGGCCAATTAAAATAGCATTTTCGTAACCTAAAGATTTTACTAATGTAATAACATCTTGAGCCATTTGCTGGTAACTCATTTGCTCATCACGAAATGAGTCACCATGATTACGAACATCAATTTGAATCGTATCGAAATATTGTTGTAAATTACGCCCTAAAACACCTAAGTTGTTGAGGTCACCAAATAGCCCATGGATGAGTACTACTGGGCTATTTGAGATTGGATTTTCAGGTTTATGAATAGTATGGTTAAGTAATACAGTCATATTTGTTTGATCAATTCGTCAGCGGTACATGTGGTCTTATCATGTCACGGCTCTGAGTAAAATCCAAATGGTCAAATAAACTGCAATCTTGGTTGAGGTAAGTTAATGAGGCGATAACTAAGAGGATCATCGCCAGTAAATTTCAGAAAATTGAATTTGGCTACGGAGGTAAAATACTGAAAGTAATGGCATGATAACCTACTGAATTATCTTCGAACTTAGAATAATGTTTACTTTAAGTTATTGAAATTTTAATTGTTTTGTTTTTTTTAAATCTGTCTTATAATCACACCGCAAATTTTAGTTAAATAAGTACTGGGAAAAAATGAAAACAATAGACGTTGATGAAGAGCTTTACCGCTATATTGCGAGCCATACACAGCATATCGGTGAAAGTGCATCGGATATTTTGCGCCGTATGTTAAATTTCAAATCCGGGCAGCCAGTACAAGCAAAAGAAATGAGTCAGGAACATGCTGTTATTAAGGCTGAACCTGCGACGAGTATACCTGCTGTTGCATTAAATCCTGTTAGGGTCATTAGAGAGCTCCTGTTATCTGACGCTTATGCAGAAAAAAATAAAGCGATTGACCGCTTTATGTTGATTTTATCTACTTTATATAGTTTAGATGCGAATCGTTTTGCGAGTGCAACAGAGTTAATGCATGGTCGAACTCGTATTTATTTTGCTGGCGATGAGCAAACATTACTTGCAGCCGGTAAACAATCTAAGCCTCGCCATATTCCTGGGACACCGTATTGGGTGATCACAAATACGAATACGAATCGTAAACGTAGTATGGTTGATGCGATTATGCAGGAAATGCAATTTCCAACCAATGTGATTGAAAAAGTTTGTAATACTATTTAAAAACTGAAAGGCCACTGATGTTGATAACAAAGCATCAGTGCTTTGGGAGAAAACAAGTGACAATACATGAACGTGCAGGGCAGCTTCCGTTTCAAAGTGACTTGATCAATGTCGCTCAATTAACCGCTCAATATTATACGCAGCAACCACAACCTGGAAATGCATCTCAAGCTGTTAAGTTTGGAACATCAGGGCATCGTGGTAGCTCATTGCGTAAAAACTTTAATGAAAACCACATATTAGCTATTGCACAAGCGATAGCTGATTTACGCAAAAAGCAAGGCGTAACAGGCCCTTGTTTTGTGGGGAAAGACACCCATGCGTTATCAGAAGCGGCATTTATCACTGTGGTTGAAGTCTTAGCGGCAAATCAAGTTCATGTTATTGTTCAGGAAAATAATGGATTTACCCCAACGCCTGCTGTCTCTCATGCCATTTTAAGTTATAACCAATCACATCAAGATGTTGCGGATGGTATTGTTATTACACCATCACATAACCCACCTGAAGATGGCGGTATTAAATATAATCCTGCGAATGGTGGGCCGGCAGATACCGATTTAACGTCTGTCATTGAGAAAAATGCTAACCAATTGCTAGCCAATAACCTTGAAGGAATTAAAAGAACCAACTTTGATAGTGCGATGGCGAGTGAGTACGTCATTCAGAAAGATTTGGTTATGCCTTATGTCTCTGCATTAGGTGAAGTTGTTGATATGCAAGCAATTGCTAAGTCTGGTTTAAAAATTGGCGTTGACCCTCTAGGCGGCTCTGGTATTGAGTACTGGAAAAAAATTGCTGAATATTATCAATTAGATATTGAAATCGTAAATGACCAATTAGACCAAACATTCCGTTTTATGCCTTTAGACCATGATGGTGTCATCCGTATGGACTGCTCATCAAGTTGGGCAATGGCGGGTTTGCTTGGGATGAAAGAAAAATTTGATTTAGCTTTCGCTAATGACCCTGACTATGACCGTCATGGCATTGTCACCCCCGATGGTTTAATGAACCCAAATCACTATCTTGCTGTGGCAATCGACTACCTATTCCAACACCGCCCTCAGTGGGGAAAAAATGTTGCGGTAGGGAAAACCCTTGTCTCAAGTGCGATGATTGACCGTGTTGTTAACGATATAGGGCGTGAATTAGTTGAAGTACCAGTAGGGTTCAAATGGTTTGTTGATGGGTTATTCAGCGGCCAGCTAGGTTTTGGCGGTGAGGAAAGTGCTGGGGCATCATTTTTGAAATTCGATGGCACACCTTGGTCAACAGACAAAGACGGTATCATTCTTTGCTTACTCGCTGCAGAAATTACGGCGGTTACCGGTGAAAACCCGCAGCAACGTTATAATAACCTTGCTAAGAAATTTGGCGCACCGATTTACAACCGTATTCAAGCGAAAGCGACTCACGAGGAAAAAGCGAAGCTAAGTAAATTATCACCGGAAATGGTTGCAGCAGATACATTGGCTGGAGATAAAATTACACAGCGTTTAACTGCTGCCCCTGGTAATAATGCACCAATTGGCGGTTTAAAAATCATGACTGATTATGGCTGGTTCGCAGCAAGACCATCAGGCACGGAAGAAGCGTATAAAATTTATTGTGAAAGCTTCCGCGGAGAAGAGCATTTACGCCAAATAGAAAAAGAAGCGATTGAGATCGTAAGCAAAGTTATTCGCTAATTTTTTAATTTTTTAATTTTTTATAAAAGACATTTCAATGAATATCCCGAAACACAGCGCAATGATGTAATTCGGGATATTATCGCTTATTTATTGTTAATTTCTCCATAAAATTGTGCTTGTCGAGAGTGTGACAAGATTAACAAAATTCTTTTTTCCATTATCAAAAAATAACCCCCCTTTCATTTTTGGGCTTGCCGACAATAACCGTTGCAGCTAAAGGCTTGGAGTGGTACAACTTTAAGTATCTGAGTGAATTTTATTAACCATAATTGAAGATGGATAGGGTGAGGTCAATGAGTCAGGTTTATAATTTCAGTGCAGGCCCAGCTATGCTACCTGTTGAAGTCATGCGTCGTGCTGAACAAGAGTTTTGTAATTGGAAGGGGTTAGGCGTTTCTGTTATGGAAGTTAGCCATCGCGGAAAAGACTTTATCGAAGTGGCAACAGAAGCAGAACAAAATTTACGTGATCTGTTAAACATCCCTGATAACTATAAAGTTTTATTTTGTCACGGTGGGGCTCGAGCCCATTTTGCTACGTTACCGATGAATTTATTAGGTGATAAAACGACCGCTGATTATATTGTGAGTGGCTATTGGTCAGAGTCAGCAGCAAAAGAAGCTGAAAAATACTGCACACCTAATGTAATTCAAATTACTGAAGAAAAAGACGGTGTTGTGAGTTTAAAACCCATGAAAGAATGGCCATTAAGTGATGATGCCGCTTATGTCCACTATTGCCCAAATGAAACCATTGGTGGCTTAGCTATTCATGAAGAACCTGACTTCCCTGAAGATAAAATTATTGTTGCCGACTATTCCTCTTCTATCTTATCTAAACCGATTGATGTAAGTCGTTATGGTGTCATTTATGCGGGAGCTCAAAAAAATATTGGGCCAGCTGGATTAACTATCGTTATTATCCGAGAAGACCTGCTCGGTAAAGCTTCGCCTCAGACTCCATCTGTATTTGATTACACGGTATTGGCAAAACACGATTCAATGTTTAATACCCCACCGACCTTTGCTTGGTATCTTGCGGGGATGGTCTTCAAATGGTTAAAAGAACAAGGTGGTTTGCAAGAAATGGCTAAGCGTAATTATGAAAAATCACAATTACTCTACAATGCAATTGATGATAGCCAGTTCTACATTAACCGTGTTGCGGTTGAAAACCGTTCTTGGATGAATGTACCGTTCCAAATGCAAAACCCGGCTCTTGATGCGAAATTTATTGATGGAGCCAAAGAGCAAGGCTTACTTTCTCTAAAAGGCCATAAAGTGGCTGGTGGTATGCGTGCGTCAATCTATAATGCGATGCCATTAGCGGGTGTACAGGCTTTGGTTGATTTTATGGCTGATTTCGAACGTCATAACGCTCAATAATGAGATTTGCCGACTGAAATAGGATGTTCAGTCGGTTATTTGTGCTCTTTACATTTGACTTAAAAGAAAATAGAGCCAGATTTTATTTACTTGCAAAACTTCACTGGAGAAACTGCTTTTTATGCAATCCCTGACATTACAACCTATCTCTTCAATTAACGGCACAATTAATTTGCCAGGGTCAAAAAGTGTCTCAAACCGCGCACTATTATTAGCAGCGATGGCTAAAGGAACGACCACACTCACTAACTTATTGGACAGTGATGATATTCGCCATATGCTGAATGCATTAACCCAGTTAGGCGTTAGCTACCAACTATCGGAAGATAAAACACGTTGTCGTGTGGAAGGTTTAGGCGGAAACTTATCTCATCCAAATGCTCTAGAGATATTTTTAGGCAATGCCGGAACGGCAATGCGCCCACTGGCTGCTGCATTATCACTAAGTCACAATAATATTATTTTAACGGGTGAGCCTCGCATGAAAGAGCGCCCAATTGGGCATTTGGTCGATGCATTAAGGGAAGGTGGCGCAGAAATTGAATATTTAGAGCAGGAAAACTACCCGCCACTACGATTGAAAGGTGGTTTTATCGGTGGTCAAATTTCAGTCGATGGGTCTGTTTCCAGCCAGTTTTTAACTGCATTGTTAATGGCGGCTCCGCGTGCAGAGCAAGATACAACAATTACAATTATTGGCGAGCTAGTCTCTAAACCTTATATTGATATCACGTTAGCATTAATGAAAACATTTGGTGTTAATGTCGAAAATCATCAATATGAACATTTCGTTATCAAAGGGCAGCAACAATACCAATCACCAGGTGAATATTTAGTAGAAGGTGATGCTTCATCAGCGTCTTATTTCCTCGCTGCGGCTGCCATTAAGGGAGGCGTAGTGCGTGTAACAGGAATTGGGCGTAATAGTTTGCAAGGGGATACTAAATTTGCCAACGTATTAGAAAAAATGGGCGCGACTATTCGTTGGGGTGATGACTACGTTGAGTGTGAACGCGGAACGTTGACAGGTATTGATATGGACATGAATGCGATCCCTGATGCTGCAATGACTATTGGAACGGTTGCTCTGTTTGCTGAAGGCGAAACGGTTATTCGTAATATTTATAACTGGCGAGTAAAAGAGACTGACCGGTTATATGCGATGGCGACAGAGTTACGAAAAGTTGGCGCTGAAGTGGAAGAAGGACATGATTATATTCGTGTCGTTCCACCGAAAAAATTACAGCATGCTGAAATTGAAACTTATAACGACCATCGTATTGCAATGTGTTTTTCGTTAGTTGCATTATCAGATACGCCAGTAACAATTTTGGATCCCGGCTGCACTGCAAAAACTTTTCCTGATTACTTCGAACAGTTGGCACGTTTAAGTCATTAATCTATTGGTTGGGTTGATATTATTTTCTTTGATATCAACCTGATTTTTACGATCCAAACATCAATTTTCTCTTATTTTTTAGCAATCATCAGAACCTGCTTATTTCACAAATCTACTGAATTGGTATAATACCTTCACAGATTTTAATTGCGGGTAGCTAGGCTATTTGCAGAAAAGGAGATTTTTATATGGTGGCGATAGCCCCTGTAATCACCGTTGATGGACCAAGCGGAGCAGGTAAAGGTACACTTTGCCAAGCATTAGCAAACGAATTTGGATGGCAGCTTTTAGACTCTGGCGCAATTTATCGTGTATTAGCGTTAGCTGCGTTACATCACCATGTTGATATCCAATCCGAAGATGCGTTAGTTCCTTTGGCTGCAAATTTAGATGTGAAATTTGTTCCTGAAGATAATGTACTGAAAGTCATTCTGGAAGGGGAAGATGTTTCGAATCAAATTAGAACCGAAACAGTAGGGAATACAGCATCCCAAACAGCAACTTTTCCTCGCGTACGTGAAGCCTTACTTCGACGTCAACGTGCATTTAGAACGCTACCTGGACTTATTGCCGATGGCCGTGATATGGGAACGGTGGTTTTCCCCGATGCTCCAGTAAAAATTTTTCTTGATGCGTCAGCTGAAGAACGTGCTCATCGGCGGATGAAGCAGTTGCAAGAAAAAGGTTTTGATGTTAATTTTGAACGTCTTTTAAGCGAAATTGAAGAGCGAGATTTTCGTGATCGTAATCGCTCTGTTGCACCTCTTATTGCCGCGAAAGACGCATTAGTGCTGGATTCCACAAGTATGTCTATTGAGGAAGTTATTGAAAAAGCACACACCTATGCAAAAAAAATTCTACAATTATCGTGATAATAGGCTTTATTTTAGCTTATAATTAGATAATATACGCAGTTACCGCTATGTGATTATATTATTAGCATAGCATCAACCTTGCGACATGGAATGTTGTGGGGTATGTGAAACAACCCCATTTGGCGGGAAGCTAAGTGGACGTTAATTTAAAACTCTTGAAGATCATTAATATGACTGAATCTTTTGCTCAACTCTTTGAAGAATCCCTGCAGAATATTGAAACTCGTCCTGGTTCTATCGTCCGTGGTACTGTTGTTGCCATCGATAAAGACGTAGTCCTTGTTGACGCAGGTCTTAAATCAGAATCTGCTATCCCAGTAGAACAGTTCAAAAATGCTCAGGGTGAGCTAGAAATCCAAGTTGGCGACGAAATCGATGTAGCTCTGGATGCAGTAGAAGATGGTTTCGGTGAAACTATCCTGTCTCGTGAGAAAGCTAAACGTCATGAAGCATGGCTGATGCTGGAAAAAGCTTACGAAGAAGCTGAAACTGTAACTGGTGTTATCAACGGTAAAGTTAAAGGTGGTTTCACTGTTGAGCTGAACGGTATTCGTGCGTTCTTACCAGGTTCACTGGTTGATGTACGTCCAGTTCGTGATACTACTCACTTGGAAGGCAAAGAGCTTGAGTTCAAAGTAATCAAGCTGGATCAGAAACGCAACAACGTTGTTGTTTCTCGTCGTGCTGTAATTGAATCTGAAAGCAGCGCTGAGCGCGATCAACTGCTGGAAAATCTGCAAGAAGGCATGGAAGTTAAAGGTATCGTTAAGAACCTTACTGACTACGGTGCATTCGTTGATCTGGGCGGTGTTGACGGCCTGCTGCATATCACTGACATGGCTTGGAAACGTGTTAAACACCCAAGCGAAATCGTCAACGTTGGTGATGAAATCAATGTTAAAGTTCTGAAATTCGACCGTGAGCGCACTCGTGTTTCTCTGGGTCTGAAACAACTGGGCGAAGATCCTTGGGTCGCAATCGCTAAACGTTACCCAGAAGGTACTAAACTGACTGGTCGCGTTACTAACCTGACTGACTACGGCTGCTTCGTAGAAATCGAAGAAGGCGTTGAAGGTTTAGTTCACGTTTCAGAAATGGATTGGACTAACAAAAACATCCACCCATCTAAAGTTGTTAACGTTGGTGATGTTGTTGAAGTTATGGTTCTGGATATCGATGAAGAACGTCGTCGTATCTCTCTGGGCCTGAAACAGTGCAAATCTAACCCATGGCAGCAATTTGCAGAAACTCACAACAAAGGCGACCGCGTTGAAGGTAAAATCAAGTCTATCACTGACTTCGGTATCTTCATCGGTCTGGACGGCGGCATCGATGGCCTGGTTCACCTGTCTGACATCTCCTGGAACGTTGCAGGCGAAGAAGCAGTTCGTGAATACAAAAAAGGTGATGAAATCGCAGCTGTTGTTCTGCAAGTCGACGCAGAGCGTGAGCGTATTTCTTTAGGTGTTAAACAGTTAGCTGAAGATCCATTCAATAACTATTTAGCAGCAACTAAGAAAGGCGCAATCGTAACTGGTAAAGTAATCGCAGTTGATGCTAAAGGTGCAACTGTTGAGCTGACACTGGGCGTTGAAGGTTACCTGCGTGCATCAGAAGCTTCACGTGACCGTGTTGAAGATGCAACACTGGTTCTGAACGTTGGTGATGATGTTGAAGCTAAATACACTGGTGTTGATCGTAAAAACCGTGTAATCAACCTGTCTGTTCGCGCTAAAGACGAAGCTGATGAGAAAGACGCTGTCGCAGCTGTGAACAAACAAGAAGATACAGCATTCGGCAACAATGCTATGGCTGAAGCTTTCAAAGCAGCTAAAGGCGAATAATTAAGTGGGGGCAACAGTAGCGTTGCCCCTTTGTAACGGTAGTTTAGGGAGGTACTATGACCAAGTCTGAATTAATTGAAAGACTGGCTAGCCAGCAGTCTCATCTTTCAGCAAAAACCGTTGAGGAAGCTGTAAAGGAAATTCTTGAGCATATGGCGGATACGTTAGCTAACGGTGAGCGTATTGAAGTCCGTGGTTTCGGCAGTTTTTCTCTTCACTACCGTGCTCCACGCGTTGGCCGTAACCCAAAAACTGGTGATAAAGTGGAACTAGAAGGTAAATATGTTCCTCATTTTAAACCAGGTAAAGAATTACGTGATCGTGTAAATATTTACGGCCAATAATCAGGCTGTAGATCTTAATTATTACATCAAAACAGTGCTTGTATTTTATACGGCACTGTTTTTTATATCTAGCTAACACCAACACCAACACCAACACCAACACCAACACCAACACCAACACCAACACCAACACCAACACCAACACCAACACCAACACCAACACCGCTTCTATACTTTTAAAGCCTATAAAAATAATAAAATAAATCCAAAAGCAGCTTTAGAGATATATACGTGTCTTGCGAAGCTACTCGCAAACTAATATGTATATTTTTATCAGTAAAAAACATATTGGGAAGCGCTACGAAAAATAAAACAAAGAGACTTAAAAAATTCATAGGAATAAATAAACTAAAGCAAATAAACGCTATGTAGGGATACAAAAGTTGATAAAAAATATCATCTACATAATAAGATGGCTAAATAATTCAATCAAAAAATGTAATTTAATCTTTAATGGGAAATTGTCTGTTTCGATGACAATGGCTTCTATTGCTTTGATTTTAGGTACATTACCACTTTTATTTATACCTAAAATTTTAATGCTGAGTGAATTATTATTTGTTTCTTTGTTTGTATCGGTATTAATAATATTCTTTATATTTGGTAAATCATGCAAGTTTTTAGCACTAATTATTATGTTTTTTCTATGGGCTAATTGGCATGGAATTAACATCATTAATCATATTAATTATCTATCTAAAAAAAATAACGATATTGATGTGGTTATTGTTGGTATTCCTTTGAATAGCAAAGAGCAAAAAATCAAAGTACGTATTGATAAAATTAACAATCGCATTGTTTTTCCTCCGTTATATGCTACATGGAAAACAAAGAAAACTGTTTGCGCAGGGCAGTCTTGGCGGATCAATGGCAAAATAAAGCCATTGCACAGTTCACTAAATGAAGGCGGGTTTAATCTACAACGTTATTATTTAGCTAATAGGGTTATAGGGGGGGTGAAAAGCCAAAAAATAGAACCATTAGAAATGGCGTGTTCTGTAAGGCAAAAAATTATTTATAACTATATGGAGCTAATTAGCTCATTATCTAATAAAGGAATTATTTATGGGTTAATGTTTGGCGATAGAAATTTACTGCCTACAGATCAAACCTATTTACTGCAGAAAACAGGTTTGACACATTTAATGGCTATCTCGGGTTTACATATTGGTTTAGCCTACTTGTTTGGTTTTCTTATTGCTCGAGGAATTCAATATTTTTTACCAATAAAATATATTAGTGAAATACTTCCAGTAGTAATAGGTATGGTGCTAGCTATTTTTTATGCATGGATCTCGGGGTTTGCTATCCCTGCAACACGGGCACTGTTTGCCTTACTATTATGGGTATATATTAGAAATAAGCCTGCAAGGCATTTTGCTTGGCAATGGGCGCTTTGGAGCATAGCGGGAATATTACTATTTGACCCATTGGCTATTTTGTCAGATAGTTTTTGGTTATCTAGCTTCGCTGTACTAGCCATCCTCTATTGGTTATCAATATTTCCATTAGCCTACCATTTAGCTAGAGGGATAAAAGGTAAAATTATAGGGTTAGCACATTTGCAAATAGGCTTGCTCATCTTACTAATTCCAATGCAACTTATTATATTTAATGGTATTAACATAATGGGGTTAGTGGCCAATATTTGGTTTGTTCCGTTAATTTCTTGGTGTGTTGTCCCTGCTATTTTGATCGTATTTTTAGTGCCAATAGAGGTAGTTCAGCGCTCTTTTCTATATGCGATAGATAGGGTGATAGATTTAGGGTTAAAGCCATTACCTTATTTCAGTACTTTTTGGTCAGAGTTCATTAATGTACCTTATTATTTATTCTTAATATGTTGGCTAAGCATCATTGTCATCTTATTTAAGTGGTACAAACGTTACTTTGGGCTTATTGGGTGTGTGGTTATCTCAATCTTTCTAGAAAGGGGAAGTGGTAAACAACTCAAAGAAGGCTGGAAAATGACGGTATTAGATATCGGGCACGGTTTAGCTGTTGTGATAGAGCAAAATGACTTGGCATTTCTCTATGATACTGGAAATACTTGGAAAGAAGGGAGTAATGCACAGCGTCAAATTGTTCCTTTTCTTAAATATCATGATATAACCCCTATTGGCTTAATTTTAAGCCATAATCATTTAGACCATACAGGGGGAGTGAATTATTTAATTCAACAATACCCATGGTTAAGTGTAAGAAGTAGTTTTGGGCCACAGGATACTTTGGCATACAAGAAAAAAAGTAATAATATTAATAATATAAGAAAGATGAAGCACCTTCCCTGTTTTAAAGGTCAAAAATGGCAGTGGGGAATATTAACTTTTGAAGTATTATGGCCTGAAAAGTTAGCACCAATATCGCATAATGATGATTCTTGTGTCATTCAATTGACGGATGGGTTTCATAAAATTTTATTAACAGGAGATATCGAAAAACAAGGGGAAAAATCACTTGTCGCAATGTACAAGAACCGGTTACGTTCGAATCTTCTTTTCGCCCCTCATCATGGAAGCAGCACTTCATCAACTGATTTATTGTTAAGAAATGTTCAACCTTCAATGGTAGTCGTCTCATCTGCAAGGTACAGTGCATGGAAAATTCCGTCGCCAAAAGTCTATTTTAGATATAAAAATAGTAATATTAAGTGGTTAAATACAGCAGAAGATGGTCAGTTAACTATATGGTTTAAAAGGGGAAATGTCCAAGCTTCGCGTTATCGCTATGAAATTCAGCCCCGCTGGTATCATCTGTGGTTTGGCTTACCGCTATTTCCCGAGTAGAATAGTGCGCTTACATTAAGTCTGGTAATTAAAAGTATGAATGATAAAGACCTTTCGACAAAACAAACTTTTCGTCGCTTGTGGCCGATAATTGCGCCTTTTAAAGCGGGTTTAATCGTTGCAGCAATAGCACTTATCATAAACGCAGCGGGTGACGCATTTATGATTTCTTTATTAAAACCTTTATTGGATGAAGGCTTTGATAAAGCAGATAATGACGTTTTAAAATGGCTTCCGCTTGCGGTGTTAGGGTTAATGGTTGTTCGTGGTGGGTCTAGCTTTGTTTCAACCTATTGTGTTTCATGGGTTGCAGGTAAAGTCGTGATGAACATGCGACGTAAACTGTTTGGCCATATGATGGGAATGCCCGTTAGTTTTTTTGACCAACAATCCACAGGAACACTGTTATCTAGAATTACTTATGATTCAGAACAAGTTGCATCTTCTTCTTCTGGGGCATTAATTACAATTATTCGTGAAAGTGCTTATATCATCGGGTTATTTGCGATGATGTTCTATTATAGCTGGCAGCTTTCTCTTATTTTAATCGTGATCGCCCCTGTTGTATCAGTCACTATTCGTATCGTTTCTAAGCGTTTTCGTAAGATTAGTAAAAACATGCAAACGGGTATGGGGCATGTGACGGCAAGTGCTGAACAGATGCTTAAGGGTCATAAAGAAGTGTTAATTTTTGGTGGTCAGAAAGTTGAAACTGAACGTTTTAATAAAGTCAGTAACAACATGCGCCGTCAAAATATGAAAATGGTAACCGCTTCAGCAATCTCAGACCCTATTGTTCAGTTAATTGCATCATTTGCATTAGCATTTGTTCTTTATGCTGCGAGCTTTCCCGAAATTCGCGATGAATTAACATCAGGAACAATTGCAGTTGTTTTCTCATCAATGTTTGCCTTGATGCGTCCATTAAAATCATTAACTAACGTTAACTCACAATTCCAACGTGGTATGGCGGCTTGCCAAACGTTATTTGCAATCTTAGATTCGGAACAAGAAAAAGATAACGGAACTAAAGTACTTAAAGAGGTTAAAGGGGATATTAAATTTGAACATGTCACCTTTACCTATGCAACCAAAGAACATCCTGCGTTAGATGATGTATCGTTTATTTTGCCTGCAGGGAAATCAGTTGCTCTAGTTGGGCGATCAGGCTCAGGTAAGTCCACTATTGCAAATTTGATTACACGTTTTTATGACATTGATGAAGGCTCTATTCAAATTGATGGTCATGATATCCGTGAATACACATTATCCTCATTACGTAGCCAAGTCGCGTTAGTTTCTCAACATGTTTATTTATTTAACGATACGATAGCGAATAATATTGCTTATGCAACAGACGGTAGCTACAGCCGCGAACAAATAGAGAAAGCAGCAGAAATGGCCTATGCAATGGATTTCATTGTTAAACTTGAGAAAGGCCTAGATACAGTTATTGGCGAAAATGGTGTGATGCTTTCTGGCGGACAACGTCAAAGAATAGCGATTGCTCGAGCGCTGCTACGCGACGCCCCAATTCTTATTCTTGATGAGGCAACATCTGCACTAGATACAGAGTCTGAGCGTGCTATTCAAGCGGCTCTTGATGAGTTACAGAAAAATAGAACATCCTTGGTCATTGCTCATCGGTTATCGACGATAGAAAATGCGGATGAAATATTAGTTGTACAAGATGGCCGGATCATTGAGCGTGGTGACCATAAATCGCTATTAGCTCAAGATGGCGCATATTCACAGTTACATAGTATTCAGTTTAAACAATGATAGAACGTATTTGGTCTGGTAAATCATGGCTGTATCTTTTATTACTGCCGTTGTCTTTCCTTTATGGATTGGTAACGGTAATTAGGGATATAGTTTATAAAATCGGGCTGAAACGTTCATGGAAAGCGCCAATTCCAGTGGTAGTGGTGGGAAACCTGACAGCGGGGGGGAATGGTAAAACCCCTGTTGTTATCTGGTTGGTGGAATCACTCACCAAAGAAGGCTACCGCGTGGGGGTTGTTTCTCGAGGGTATGGCGGTAAAGCTGAAAAGTACCCGTTGATACTCGATGAAACGACCACAACTGAAGTTGCAGGGGATGAACCTGTATTAATTTTTCATCGTACTAAATCCCCTGTAGCCGTTGCACCCAAGCGCAGTGATGCAGTTAAAGCCTTACTAGAAAAGTTTCCACTAGATGTAATTATTACTGATGATGGGTTGCAACACTATGCATTGCAACGTGACTACGAAATAGTCGTAATTGATGGTCAACGTCGTTTTGGTAATGGGTGGTGGTTACCCGCAGGGCCTATGCGCGAAAGAGCTGGGCGTTTGAAGAGTGTTAACGCTGTCATTGTTAACGGTGGTGAAGCTCAAAAAAATGAGGCTTTAATGGCCCTTGAAGGCGATGTTGCTTGTAACCTTGTTAGTGGTGAAAAACGAGCGGTTACACAATTGCCTGCAGTTATCGCAATGGCAGGTATTGGTCATCCTCCTCGTTTTTTTGCCTCATTAGAAAATAAAGGGGTCGAGGTCATTAGTACCCATGCTTTTGCTGATCACCAGTCATATGAATTAAAACAGCTTTCACGGTTAGTTAAAAATGAGCAAAACTTATTGATGACCGAAAAAGATGCTGTAAAGTGCCGTGCTTTTGCACAACCCAATTGGTGGTTCCTTCCAGTCCAAGCGCATTTACAAGCTCCTGACGCTGAAAAAATCTTAAGCGGAATAAAAAAACTTATCACAAATAACAAAAAAACTTGTCTATAACGTTCCTCTGTGATAATAATATCGCCAATGTGATATAGATCCACTTATTATGTATCTAGATGCAATACATTAATAATTGGATTTTATACTAGCTTAAATTTTACGCTCCGTTCTTTAGTTAGTCTTCATATCCTCGCATAATCTATATTGTAAAGTCGCTGTCATCGTGTTTTGTCATCATAATGTCAAAATAGACTGTTAACTTCGCAGTAGATTTGCGGTGTCTGAAATTTACATACATGAGCGTTATAAAATATGCACAATGATTTGTGCGCATGAATTGGTAAAGTTTAATTACTCTTTGATATATTAATAGATCAGCAGTTTATAAATGGGAAGCAAGAAAGAGTAATGATACAAAGATAAAAAATATTGTTCTCAGAACAAAAGGAGTTTTAATATGAATTTTCAATTACATATGGGTCGAGTTAAATGGTTTGATGCAAAAGAAGGTTACGGTTTTATTTCCCCATTCAATGGTGGTGATGATGTATTTGTGACAACAAAGTCAATTGCTAATAAAAAAATCAAATCATTATTCGAAGGTCAAAACGTTGAGTTCTCTGTTACTCGTAATTCGAATGGCATAACGGCAGCTGACGTTATTGCTTATTAAATAATAAACAGAACAATTTCTCCTGCTTTTATCCTCTCATCTCACGCAGGAGATCTTATTCAGGAAGATTAAAGTTAACGGTGATATCTGCATGTGATATCCTGACTCCAAGTGAGTTAAAATCCATTCAGGAGAAAACATGGATCACCGTTTACTTGAAATCGTTGCCTGTCCTGTATGCCACGGCAAATTAAGTTATAACAAAGAAAACCTCGAACTTATTTGTAAGTTTGATCATCTAGCCTATCCCATTCGTGATGGCATCCCTGTATTGCTAGAAAATGAAGCCCGCCCTGTTTCATTAGATGAAGGCCAGTAATCATCATGTTTACGGTTATTATTCCTGCTCGTTATGCATCAACACGTCTACCCGGTAAACCTTTGGCTGATATCCATGGCAAGCCAATGGTTGTTCGAGTGATGGAGCAAGCTATTAAGTCGGGGGCTAGCCGGGTGATAGTTGCGACAGATCACTCTGATGTTGCTAAAGCGGTGATTGAAGCAGGCGGTGAAGCCTGTATGACAGACCCAAATCATCAGTCTGGAACAGAAAGGTTGGCTGAAGTTATTGATACATACGCTTTTTCTGACAATGAAATTATCGTAAATGTGCAAGGTGATGAACCTTTAATTCCACCTGAGATTATAAGCCAAGTGGCTCATAACCTTCAGGGGAGCAAAGCTGAAATGGGGACACTGGCTGTGCCCATTAATGATGCTCATGAAGCGTTTAATCCAAATGCAGTCAAGGTTGTTACTGACCACGAAGGTTATGCACTGTATTTTTCTCGGGCAACGATTCCTTGGGATAGAGACAACTTTGCGAAAAGCCAAGACACAATAGGTGATACCTTTTTACGCCATATTGGTATATATGCTTATCGCGCAGGGTTTATTCGTCGTTATATTAAGTGGGAAGCGAGTCCATTAGAAAAAATCGAAATGCTAGAGCAACTTAGGGTGCTTTGGTACGGAGAAAAAATTCATGTGGATGTTGCGAAAACCACGCCAGGCGCTGGTGTTGATACCCCTGAAGATCTTGAACTCGTTAGAAAGCAATTTATTCAGTAGTCAGTATTTTCTTAATAGCCAAAATGGCCAATATACGATTTAGCTAAACGAAAGGTGTAATCTCAATAGGTTACACCTTTTTTGTTGTTATTCAGCAGCAATAGCTTCAGGCGTGGCAAGCTGTTCTTCTAACGCTTGTGTATTATTGGGTTTTAAATGCCACCAAATGGTACCAAGAAATTCATACCAAGCACGTTCACTATGACCAAAATAATATGAGGAAGGAATGTATTTCTCCCATGGATTAATTTCACTCGTGATAACCAACTGATTTGCGGGTGCAGGGAAAGGGGTCATTCCTCGTTGAGTAAACATGGTCATCGCTCGAGGCAGGTGATTAGCAGAAGTTACTAATAAAAAAGGTGATTTCCCAATAATTTTTTCAACTTCATAAGCTTCCTCTTGTGTATCTTTGGGTTCAGTGAGGGGGATAGTATCTTGTGCTGGGACACCCAAGGATTGCGCAACTTGTGCGGCAACTTCGGCACTGCTGATGGTGCTACTCGCTTTACCGCCAGTGAAAATAAGTTTACTACCAGGGTGTTTAAGATAAAGGCGAACACCTTCAGTCACTCTAGGTAAGCTATTATTCAATAGATTAGAGCTTGGGCTCCAATCCGGGTTATATGTAAAGCCACCTCCTAGCACAACAATGTAACGTACATCTTGAGGAGGTGTTTCAGTAATCAGTTCATAGCGTTTATTAAATTGCTTTTCTGCAGGGGCAAGCAAAGTATCTGAAATAGGCTGTAATCCCAACAAGGTTATGAAAACTAAACTTAGAGTAGTCAACGTCTTCCCACAACGCTGCCAGCGTGTGAACCAGAGCAAAAGCAGCCCAATAAACCCGACGATGAGCAATAATGGTAATGGCATCAATAGAGAACCAATATATTTTTTTAAGATAAATAACATAACTAAGCCTATTCTTATGGGGTATCGAGCCACCATTGCGGTGGTATCTGCAGAAAAAATACGTAATAAAACGGCTAAACTAGAGGAAAAATAACAACATGGTGTTTAATAGCGCCAAAATGAAATTTGCTGGGCACAATAAAGTACTATGCAAAAATATAGCTATTATCTGTTATAATTCCTGTTTTAACAGTCGCCTCGCATTGTATGTGATAAGTGCAATGTAATGTGAGAATATTTCTGGTTAGCGTTGATTTTCTCCATAATCAAGATGTAATCAACCATTTTACGTTTTTTCGCGACAAATTGGCTCATAAACCGCTTTAAATAATAGATGATAGGTAACCGGATAGCACATGGCAGACCGCAACTTTGATGATATTGTCGATAAATTTGCAAAAAATATCTACGGAACGACAAAAGGAAAAATACGAGAAGCGGTAGTTTGGCAAGATTTAACTCAATTATTGCACAGCCAATTTGAGGGTAAAACCCTAAAAATACTTGATGCAGGCGGTGGTGAAGGGCACTTTTCACGCAAACTCGCCGAAATGGGGCATCAGGTGATACTTTGCGATTTATCTGAAGAGATGTTAGAACGAGGCAGTGAGCTTGCCAAGGAACAAGGTATTAGCGATAACATGCGTTTTGTACATTGTGCGGTGCAAGATGTTGCACAATACATTGATGAACCTGTTGACCTTGTTCTGTTTCATGCGGTACTTGAATGGATTAGCGATCAAAAATATGCAATTGAACAACTGGTAGATATAATTAGACCAGAAGGCGTATTTTCTGTCATGTTCTATAATGCAAATGGTCTGGTGATGCGTAACGCAATTTTGGGAAATTTTCATCTTGCAACGCCACATATTCAACGTCGTCGTAAACGCTCGTTATCACCGCAAAAACCGCTTTTTCCTCATCAAGTTGATGCTTGGTTGAGTGAGTGTAATATGCAAATTATCGGTAAAAGTGGTGTTAGGGTATTTCATGACTATTTACAGAGTCGGCAGTTACAGCAAAAAGATTTTCCAGCATTGTTAGCATTAGAGCAGCAGTATTGCCGTGAAGAACCCTATATTAGTATGGGTCGTTATATTCATGTCATGGCACGCAAACAAATACAAAAGGACGATTTATGAGTGATTTTTCCCAGACCGTCCCTGAACTTGTGTCTTGGGCACGAAAAAATGATTTTTCGATTTCACTTCCTGCTGAACGTTTAGCATTTTTGCTTGCGGTGGCGGTATTAAATAGTGAAAGAGTCAATGGTGAAATGAGTGAAGTGGAGCTGGTTGATGCCTTTCGTGAGGTCTGCAAAGGGTTTGAACAGACCACAGAATCTTTGGCAGTAAGAGCCAATAATGCCATCAATGATATGGTTCGCCAGAAGATATTTAACCGTTTTGCCAGTGACATTGTTGAAGGTAATGCCATTTACCGCCTAACCCCTCTGGGGATCGGTATCAGCGATTATTATATTCGTCAGCGAGAGTTCTCAACATTAAGACTTTCTATGCAGCTTTCTATTGTCGCAGGAGAACTGCAACGTGCCGCTGAAGCCGCAGAAGAAGGGGGCGATGAATTTTATTGGCATCGTTACGTGTTTGCTCCACTAAAATATTCAGTTGCTGAAATTTTTGACAGTATTGATTTATCGCAACGCATTATGGATGAACAACAAAATTCAGTAAAAGAAGATATTGCGGCATTATTAAATCAAGACTGGCAGGCAGCTATTGCTAACTGTGAGCAATTACTATCAGAAACATCAGGTACATTGCGTGAGTTGCAAGACACATTGGAAGCCGCAGGGGATAAACTGCAAGCGAATTTATTACGTATTCAAGAAGCCAATATGAATGCGCCGGTGTTCTCTGATTTAGTGGATAGGTTGGTTTTTGACCTGCAAAATAAACTAGACCGTATTGTTAACTGGGGTCAACAATCTATCGATTTATGGATTGGTTATGATCGTCATGTTCATAAGTTTATCCGTACAGCTATCGATATGGATAAAAATAGAATATTTTCTCAGCGGTTACGTCAATCCGTTCAGCACTACCTTGATAGCCCTTGGGCACTCACTTACGCCAATGCGGATCGGTTATTCGATATGCGTGATGAAGAACTCGCATTGCATGATGAAGAAGTGATGGGTGAATTACCACCAGAGCTTGAATTTGAAGAGTTTAGTGAATTGAATGACAAGCTTGCTGAGCTAATGGAAGTTGAGTTAGCCATTTATAAAGCAGAGCAACGGCCGCTCGATGTTGGCCGTGTGTTGCATGACTATTTACTGCAATATCCACAAAAACGTCATTTTGATGTAGCTCGAATTATTATCGACCAAGCTGTTAAATTAGGTATCGCAGAGGCTGATTTGGCGGGGTTACCGGCAGAATGGCAAGCTATTAATGATCACGGAGCCAAGGTACAGGCACATGTCATCGACAAATATTGAACAATTTATGCCAGTTAAGCTGGCTCAAGCATTAGCTAACCCGATTTTTCCAGAGCTAGACAGCCAATTGCGTTCAGGTCGCCATATTAGTGTTGATGACCTTGATAACCACGCATTTTTGATGGATTTTCAGGAAGCATTAGAACAATTTTATGCACGATATAACGTAGAATTAATTCGTGCCCCTGAGGGGTTTTTCTATTTACGCCCACGCTCAACAACTCTCATACCACGCTCGGTGTTGTCTGAATTAGATATGATGGTTGGGAAAATCCTTTGTTATCTCTATCTCAGCCCTGAACGCTTGAGTAACCAAGGTATTTTTACCTCACAAGAGTTATTTGAAGAATTACTATCATTAGCGGATGAAAGCAAATTACTTAAATTTGTTAATCAACGTTCGACAGGTTCTGACTTAGATAAACAAAAACTGCAGGAAAAACTCAGAACATCACTCAACCGTTTACGTCGCTTGGGAATGGTGCACTTTCTGCAGAATGATCCGAGTAAATTTATTATTAGCGAATCTGTATTTCGTTTTGGCGCTGATGTGCGTAGTGGTGATAACCCACAAGATGCACAGTTACGGATGATCCGTGATGGTGAAGCTATCTCTCTTGAAGGGGAATTATCGCTGAAAGACAGTGAAGAAGAGGGTGGCGAAGAGAATCAAGAACCGGCAGAAAGTGATGAGGATGAAGAATAATGATTGAACGCGGAAAATTTCGCTCACTGACGCTGGTGAATTGGAACGGTTTTTTTGCCCGAACTTTTGACCTTGATGAATTAGTGACCACATTATCGGGTGGTAATGGTGCGGGTAAATCAACCACAATGGCGGCGTTTATTACCGCGATGATCCCTGATTTAACCTTACTTCACTTCCGTAACACAACGGAAGCGGGCGCGACCTCTGGTTCTCGTGATAAAGGCTTACACGGGAAATTACGCCCAGGTGTCTGTTACGCAATTTTGGATGTGTTAAATTCGAAGCACCAGCGTGTCATGGTGGGTGTGCGTTTACAACAAGTCGCAGGGCGCGATAAAAAAGTTGATATTAAGCCGTTTATGGTACAAGGCATTCCACTGGCGACGGTGCCTACGGAAATATTGACAGAGGTTATCGATGGCCGCCAAGCAAAAGTGATCCCACTTAATGAACTAAAAGAGCGCCTTGAGGAACAGGAAGGCGTTTTGTTCAAGCAGTTTAACTCAATTACTGACTACCATTCGATTCTGTTTGAATTAGGGGTTTTACCTAAACGTTTACGTTCCGCGAGTGACCGAAGCAAATATTATCGCCTGATTGAAGCGTCACTATATGGTGGTATTTCTAGTGCCATTACTCGCTCATTACGTGATTATTTATTACCTGAAAACAGTGGGGTACGTAAAGCATTCCAAGATATGGAAGCGGCTTTGCGTGAAAACCGTTTAACATTAGAAGCCATTCGTGTAACGCAATCAGACCGTGACTTATTCAAGCATTTGATTAGCCAAGCGACTGATTACGTTTCTGCGGATTATATGCGCCATTCCAATGAAAGACGTATTCACCTTGATGCAGCACTGGCTGCACGCAATGAGCTATTAGCCAGCCGTAAACAATTGCGTGTTGAACAGGTTCGAAGCGTCGAAATGGCGCGTGAGTTGAATGAGCAAAATGGCGCTTCTACAGAATTAGAAGCAGACTACCAAGCGGCCAGTGACCACTTGAATTTAGTACAAGCCGCGCTGCGTCAGCAAGAGAAAATTGACCGTTATCAAGCGGATATCGAAGAACTGACGTATCGTCTTGAAGAACAAAGTGAAGTCGTTGCTGAAGCAACTGAAACTCAAGAAGAATATGAAGCGCGAGCTGAAGCTGCTGAAATTGAAGTTGACGAATTAAAAAATCAACTCGCCGATTACCAACAAGCTCTGGATGTACAACAAACACGCGCTATTCAGTACCAGCAAGCCTTGCATGCCTTAACGCGTGCTCGTGAATTGTGCCAACTTCCTGAATTATCCATTGATAATGCAGATGAATGGTTAGATACCTTCGAAGCACGCGAACAGCAAGCAACCCAAGCGTTATTAGCGCTTGAGCAAAAAATGAGTGTGGCAGATGCCGCACATAGCCAATTTGAGCAAGCCTATCAATTAGTTAGAAGTATGATAGGGGAAGTTAGCCGCAGTGATGCATACCAACAAGCGCGTACATTACTACGTGATTGGTCCTCACAACAACATTTAGCGGATCGCGTACAGCCATTGCGTATGCAGCTATCTGAATTGCAACAACGTCTGAATAGCCAGCAAAATGCTGAACGCTTATTGGCAGAGTTTTGTAAGCGTCATGGCCAAAGTTATGAGCCCGATGAGCTTGATGCATTAATGGCTGAGCTGGAAGCACAGCAAGAAGAGCTTAGTATTGGTGTGAATGAGAGTGGCGAAAAACGGATGCAAATGCGCCAAGAATTGGAGCAGATCCGCCAGCGTATTAGCCAACTTTCATCTAAAGCCCCTGCATGGATTATGGCTCAAGAAGCGCTAACACAGCTTAATGAGCAGTCCCATGAAACGTTTGAGTCAAGTACTGCTGTGACTGAGTTTATGCAGCAACTCCTCGAACAAGAGCGGGAAATAACGGTTGAACGAGATGAAGTTGCTGCGCAACGTAAAGATCTCGAAAAGCAAATTGAGCGACTAAGCCAGCCAAGTGGTGCGGAAGATAGCCGCATGTTAGCGTTGGCAGAGCGTTTCAATGGTGTGTTGTTATCTGAAATTTATGATGATATTACCATCGAAGACGCAGCTTATTTCTCCGCGCTATATGGTCCTGCGCGTCACGGAATTGTGGTGCAAGACCTTGATGCAGTTCGCAATCAACTGGATTCGTTACAAGATTGCCCAGATGATGTGTATTTTATCGAGGGAGATCCATCTTCTTTCGACGATAGCGTTTTTGATGCGCAAGAGTTTGAAAATGCGGTATTAGTCCGTTCGTCTGAGCGTCAATGGCGTTACTCTCGTTATCCTGAGTTGCCTTTGTTTGGTCGTGCCGCACGTGAAAGCCATTTAGAGTCGTTAACGGCTGAACGTGATGAGCTCGCTGAGCGCTATGCGAATCTGTCATTTGACGTACAGAAAATTCAGCGTTCACACCAAGCATTCAGCCGGTTTATAGGCCAACACATTTCGGTGGCCTTTGAAGATGATCCAGAAGCTGAAATTCGTACACTCAACCAAAAACGTTCGGAAATTGAACGTGCTTTAGCTCAATTTGAAGAGCAAACTCAGCAGCAACGTCAACAATTTGCCCAAGGTAAAGAAAGCCTTGCGGCTCTTAATCGCTTATTACCTCAAATGGGGTTATTACTCGATGAAACATTGGCGGACAGAGTTGAAGAGATAAACGAAGAGCTAACGGAAGCGGAAGAAGCGGCACATTTCCTGAATAAACATGGTGATGCGTTAGAGAAATTAGAGCCGATTGTGACGGTGTTACTCAGTGATCCTGAACAACACGAGCAATTACGCAAAGATTATGAGTCAGCAAAACACAGCCAGCAAAATGCGAAACAGCAAGCTTTTGCATTAGTAGAGGTTGTTCAGCGCCGTGCTCACTTTAGTTACAGTGATTCAACCGGAATGGTGAATGAAAACGCGGACCTGAATGAAAAACTACGTCAGCGTTTAGAGCAGGCAGAAACCGAGCGTACACGTGCTCGTGAACAATTACGCCAGCACCAAGCACAAAGTGCACAGTTCCATCAAGTTCTTGCCTCGTTACGCAGTTCTTTCGATACCAAACAAGAGATGCTAAAAGAGCTCGAAGTCGAGATGCAAGAAATTGGCGTAAAAGCCGACCCTGACGCCCAAGAGCGCGCTCGTATCCGACGCGATGAGCTGCACCAGCGGGTTATGGAAAACCGTAGTCGTATTAACCAGTTAGAAAAACAGCTGACATTATGTGAAGCTGAAATGGATAACTTACAGAAGCGCCTTCGTAAGTTAGAAAAAGACTACTATATGCTGCGTGAGCAGGTCGTGACAGCAAAAGCAGGTTGGTGTGCGGTAATGCGCTTGGTGAAAGACAATGGCGTTGAGCGTCGTCTACACCGGCGTGAGCTGGCTTATACTGACGGTGATAGCTTACGTTCGATGTCGGATAAAGCCTTAGGAGCGTTGCGTTTAGCGGTTGCAGATAACGAACATTTACGCGATGTACTGCGTTTATCCGAAGATCCAAAACACCCAGAACGGAAGATAAAATTCTTTATCGCAGTATATCAACACCTACGTGAACGTATTCGCCAAGATATTATTCGAACTGATGACCCGATTGATGCAATCGAGCAAATGGAAATTGAACTGGCGCGTTTAACGGAAGAGCTAACAGCGCGTGAGCAAAAATTGGCGATCAGTTCAAAAAGTGTGGCGAATATTATTCGTAAAACCATTCAGCGCGAACAGAATCGCATTCGTATGCTAAACCAAGGGCTGCAAGCTGTAGCATTTGGTCAGGTTAAAGGGGTTCGCCTCAATGTGAATATTCGTGAAAGTCATGCATTGTTACTGAGTGTGCTTTCTGAAGAGAGCGAAATGCATCAAGACTTATTCACCAGCCAACGGTTAACATTCTCTGAAGCAATGGCTAAGTTATACCAACGCCTCAACCCTCAAGTGGATGTTGGGCAACGCTTGCCGCAAACTATCGGTGAAGAATTACTCGATTATCGTAACTACTTAGAGTTAGAAGTTGAGGTTAACAGAGGCTCTGATGGTTGGTTAAAAGCAGAAAGTGGTGCGTTATCAACCGGTGAAGCGATTGGTACGGGGATGTCCATTTTAGTGATGGTAGTACAAAGCTGGGAAGAAGAGTCCCGCCGTTTGCGTGCGAAAGATATTATTCCTTGCCGTTTATTATTCTTAGATGAAGCTGCACGATTAGATGCTAAATCAATTGCAACCCTATTTGAACTGTGCGACAGATTAGAAATGCAGCTAATTATTGCGGCGCCAGAGAATATTAGTCCTGAGAAGGGCACAACCTATAAGCTAGTTCGTAAAGTGGTCGGTAATCATGAACATGTGCATGTAGTTGGCTTAAAAGGCTTTGGGCAAGAAAACCCGACTGTACAAGCCCCAACATTGCAGTAATAGTTTTTGTGAGTGAAACAAAGGCCGGTATTTAGGAATAAATATCGGTTTTTTTTATATGCTAATTAGGCGGCAAAGAAAGCGTCAGGTAAAACTTTTAATTAAAATAAAATTCATCTATGTTTAAACCACTAATACACTTTTGAATTCATTATGATGAAAATAATTCTTTTTCTCATTAATCGTTAGCTTAGCTGTACATAATCTGAAAAAAGGAAAATTAGCCTATTCCTATAACATTACTGCTAAAATTAAATACAATAAAATTGTAATTATAATAAAAATATTATTATCCATGTTGTAAATTAAGGTGGATGTATGGCAAAGAGAAGAGTGAGAGCTCTGCAAGTCTCGGTAATATGCGGGTTGATGGCGTTACAGTTTCCCGCATTCTCAAATGAAGAAAATACGCAGCAAAGTGTTTCTGAAGTTCAAACGATAGCTTCGGTAACACCTACAGAAAGTTTAGTCAAAATAACACAGTCGCTTCCTGCGGATGTGAAACCTATTTTTTCTACGCAATTAGCAAAATTATACGCTGATAGGCAAATGCAGTTATTGTGGCAAGATGAAACGGCAATTAGCCAATTTCAGCAACAACTGGCAGAATTATCCCTTTCTGGAGTTCAGCCTCAATTTGGGGAGTGGCTAGCGATACTGGAAAATAACCAGTTAAATGAGCTAGGCCGTGACGTTATTTTATCTGATGCCATGCTTGGCTATTTACAGTATTTATCTTCGATAGAAGCGAGTGGGCAATATTGGTTATACACCAATCGGCCTTATAAAATTATTGCTCCAACGGCCGCTCAAATGAAACCATGGATAGATGCCGTCGAGTCTAATAATTTAAGTGGCTGGGTTAAATCGCAAGCCCCGAGTCACCCAATGTATTTGCCAATGCGCAAAGAAATGTTGAAATTATTGGCGATCCCGGAAGATAACCTGGAAATTGTGGGGACGAAAACATTAAAGCCAGGGCAGTCTAGCGATGATGTGGTTATTTTGCGTCAAATCTTGCAACGTGAAGGGTTACTTGAAGGTGGAAATGTAACCGAAGACATCGCACCTCCTGAAACAATGGCTCAAGTTGCAGAACTGGCAACTGAACAAACCGCTGAATCGACAGGAACACTTGATGCACCTGCGAGCTCCGTGTCGAAAGTATATGATCAAGAACTCGTCGATGCGGTAAAAAAATTCCAATTGCAATATGGCTTAGAAGCAGACGGTGTTGTTGGAAAAGGCACGCGTGTTTGGTTAAACATGCAGCCTAAGCAGAAAGCAGGTTTAATGGCACTCAATATTCAACGCTTACGTATTATACCTGCAAGTAGTGGGACAGGGATTTTAGTTAATATTCCTGGCTACTCTTTAGATTTCTATTTAAATGACGAAGTGATTTTAGACTCTAAAGTGATTGTTGGCCGTGCTGATCGCAAAACACCGATCATGAGCAGTGCGCTAAATAACGTAGTCATTAACCCGCCTTGGAGTGTGCCGACCAGTATGGCACGTAAAGATATTGCTCCAAGAGGAAAACAAGATCCAAGTTATTTTAGCCGCAAAGGGTATACGGTTTATTCAGGTTGGGGAGCCGACTCATATGAAATCAACCCATATGCTATTGATTGGGATAATATCACCCCAGCTAATTTTCCATATCGCATTCGACAGGCACCGGGCCCGACTAACTCATTAGGGCGCTATAAGTTTAATATGCCGAGTTCAGATGCGATTTATTTACACGATACACCAAACCATAGTTTATTTAATCGCAATGCGCGTGCAATAAGCTCTGGATGTGTGCGAGTGAATAAGGCAAGTGAATTAGCCAGTATTTTATTAGGTGATGCAGGTTGGGAACAAAAACGCATTGATGGTGCGTTGAAAGAGGGGTCAACACGGTATGTGAATATACCCGATAGGATCCCAGTTTTTCTGTACTATCAAACTGCTTGGGTAGATAAAGACCAGCAACCACAATATCGAGCCGATATTTATCAGTATGATAATTCGATTAATAATGCAGATAAATATTTGCCAATATTGAAAAAGATTTTACACTAATTGTAGGTTTTAATTTGAAGGGGGGATTTTCTCCCCTTAATTATTTTAAGAGTTAACTGCTTGAGCGCTGTTTTTTACACATTTCCATTCTGTGACCTTACCTCTAGAATCCGTTTTTATCTTATTTATTCCGTTGTTTTATGGTTCCTCAATCATTACTATTTTGTTTATCTTTGATAAAGGCAGCATGTTTTGTGTCTTAAATTGCATGTTTCGAGCAGTTCTAGTGATAAAACTCTCTTTTTGACGAAAAATGCAATAAAATTTCCGCGAAGTATGCATATCTTTACATAATTATACATTAAAGATAAGCATGATTTGCTAGACTCAATAGGTTGCCAAAATTTTATCGATTAATACTGAAAATATTAGAGTCTGAGCTATCACCTATGGATATAATTGATCAATCCCGCAGAAAGTGGTTAGGTATTGGGGCCGCAACAGTTGGCCTTAGTTTATTACCAAGCCATGTATTTGCTGCGATGACGACCCCTCGACCACGTATTTTGCGTTTTCAAAACATTAATACAGGCGAATCGCTAAAAACCGAGTTTTTTGACGGGCGCCGTTATAATAAGTCTGAATTAGCGCGTTTAAATCATTTTTTCCGTGACTACCGTTGCGACAAAGTAAAAACTATTGACCCAAAACTGTTTGACCAAATCTATTTATTACAAATGATGATGGGAACAAACAAACCTGTCCAACTGATCTCTGGTTATCGTTCTTTAGAGACTAACAATAAATTGCGTAGTAAAAGCTCTGGTGTGGCAAAGAAAAGTTACCATACCCGTGGGCAAGCGATGGATTTCCATATCGAAGGGCTACAACTGAGTAATATCCGCAAGGCTGCGCTAAAAATGAAAGCGGGTGGCGTTGGTTATTATCCTCGAAGCAATTTTATACATATTGATACAGGACCTGCAAGAACGTGGTAATCTGTGCATAGGTGACACAGATTACGGAGTAATTGCTCGATGAAATATACTATTATCCCAGTAACACCATTTATGCAAAATTGCCACGTTATTTGGGATGAAAATACGTTAGATGCAGTCGTTGTTGACCCCGGTGGAGAAGCTGAAAAATTAATTTCTGCTATTGAAAACCTTGGGCTGAAGTTAACTAAAATTCTGTTAACGCATGGCCATTCTGATCATATCGGCGCATCAGCTATCCTTTCTAAGCATTTTTCAGTGCCTATTTATGGCCCACAAAAAGAAGACGCCTTTTGGATTGAAAACCTCGCGGAACAAAATGCGATGTTTTATATTGGTGAATGCCCTGACTTTACGCCGGATTACTGGTTAGAAGAAGGGGACAAAGTGACTTGCGGCAATATTACATTTGATGTACTGCATTGTCCTGGTCATACACCCGGCCACATTATTTTTGTGAATCACACCGATAAATTAATTTCAATGGGTGATGTCCTTTTTAAAGGGGGCGTCGGCCGAAGTGATTTTCCACGCGGTAACCATCAAGACTTAATTTCCTCTATAAAAAACAAAGTATTACCTCTAGGTGATGATTTTCAGTTCATTCCAGGACATGGCCCCATGTCAAATTTAGGTTTTGAGCGTAAAACAAACCCTTTCTTGCAAGATGAGTTACCCGTTTGGTAATTATCTAATCTGACTTAACCCCCTTAATTACAGGGGGTTTTTATAACTTACTATTAATCATCTCATAAAAAATAATCACTAACACTATGTCCTAATTGTTCCCAACTTAGTTTGGGAATGCCTGGAATTTTGCTATTTTCTTATCGAACAAATAATTGTTTGTTTTAATAATAAACAAATAATTAATTGAAATAATTAGTGAAATTACAATCTTCAGGGAAATAAGAGCATGGATGATAAGGATGTTAACGCTGCAACTCAAGCTAATGGCAAAACAGGACGAGACTATTCGAGTATCAATTTACAACTTAAACCGTTGGCAGAAACAACCCCGCAAGTCAAAACGGGCATTCCAGTTAGTCATCAACACATTTTTACGAAAATAGCGAGTGAAGAAAATATTATTATTGGTATACGGCCGATAGATGCTAAATCAACGAATTTAATTGAGTCGGGGGAGTACAGTAGTAAGGGATTGGCTATCAAAGGTAAAAGTGCAGATTGGGGGCCTCATAGTGGTTTTATCCCAGTACAACAGGAGTTTGCTAAAAAATCAGGCCGAGCTAACAGTGACGAACTTAATCGCCAGCTTCAAGGGCTAATTCAATCCGGTAAGGCAATTAGTGTCCATTTAGAGATTAGCACTCAGCGAATAAATGAATTATGTCAACTTAGTGCAGTTTCACCATTAGAACTCATCAATGATGAGGGTTATTATCGTACTACATCTATTGTTGATGGCATCGAAAAAGTTTTTTTCTTGAAAAAAAATGCGGATAAAACATCAGATAGCTGGAAAGTTTACTATCTGGAAAACGAACAGTTTATTGAGTTCTTTGTTATTGGTGATATTAAAACGGGTAGGCCAATCACGGCAGATTATGATTTATTTAGCATTATATTTCCAATATCAGATTTAGAGCATTATATCAATGTGAGAGAAATGCCATCTTGGGAAAAATGGAAGGCTAGTGTCAATTATGATGAATTATCAGTAAAGGAAAAAAAATTATTTAATAATAAAGCTGAATATGATCGCTATGAGGGACAGGATAACGGCTTTAGTAATAAGAAAATAAAACAGCTCAAGGATAAGATGAATCACCAGCTAGGCCGAAAGAGTGGATTTGAATTAGTCCATCACGGTGCTGATGATGCTAACCCAGCCAGCGTTATGAGTGAAAATTTTCCGATAACTTTTTTCTTACCTGAAAATTTGAAAGGAAAAAATAAACTTAAAGGGACAACTGAATCAATTGAGACTTATTTTCCAATGAATTCTAATGGCTCTATTATTATTGATAATGTAGAACAATTATCTAATTTTCAACAATTGTTAATTAATCAGGGATATCGTGCCCCATTAAATAAAAGATGGAGCGAAGGTGATAATGGGAAATTATTTGAACCAAAAAGGAAAATATCAGATAGTTATTTAAAAGGGTTAGCATTAATTAACCGAAAAAAAAGCATTAATGATAATGCTGAAAGTAAAGAAAGTAATAAAAAATCCAATGATAAATTTATTACAGATATTGATGATGAATTCAAAGATATCCATCTAGATGACAATAAGCGTAAACCTACTCTTGCAGAAGAGCACGGAACAGAAATCAAGAATGCAGTTCTCTTTGATAACCATTTGAATAAAAACAAAAAAATAAATGGACTGGAAATAGTTGAAAATTCACATCATTCTATTATTAATACATTAGAAAAAATAGCACTAAAAGAAATTTCTATTCAAAATGTCAATAAGACTGAACATGCCTATTTATTGAAGTATTTTTCAGATGAAAATAGAAACATAGATGTTGAAAAATTAAACATTGCAGTTTCTGATCCGTTAGTAAACCGAAAGCTAAATGCAACGTTAAGTCAAAAATTTGAAGCTAATTCACTATTACTGAAGCCATTTCTAGAATTAGAAATATCAAGTCATTATCAACAACAAGCAGTTGACATTCAGACATTATTGTCCGCGATAAGAGATGACATGTCGATATTAAATCACTTAAGTGAGCGTTCACAGACGTTATTAATGAAGCTATTTCCTGCAGGTAGTGGGGTCGATAAAGGAAAAATTTTAGCGATAGTTGCAGATGATCATAAATTTATTCTATTTAATAATAAATTGATGGAGTTTAGTAAATTATCTCCAACCAATTTTATTGGAGAAAATGCGCCGTTAAAACAATATTCTTTTGCAGAGGCATTTAGTATTTATGAAGATAACCAAGAACAGAGATTGGCTCAATTTAACCAACAATTAATTAATGGTAGTAAAGTTGAATTAGTGGACCATGGGGTTATTCGTTCAGGCCCTCAAAGTCGAGTGATGGATCAAATTTTGGGGGGGATATACGCGGTTGAATTGTATTTGGCGGGGAGTGACTCAGCTCGAAATTTTATAGAACGCAAAGCACAAATAGAGAGAGTCACAGTGAAAAAGGTATCGACATCTTCAGAAAAATCTCTGTTGATGAAGATGGCACAGTACAGCCAAGATATTAATACTGAAATTAATAAAAATGGAATATCAATAGCGGATCAACCGATAAGAAATTTATTTTCAACAGTTAAGGATACCAATAACGTAATAATATTCTTAAAGGGTAAATCGGTCACTTACACGGTAACTCATGTGCAACGTTATGGCGGTTACGAAATTAGCTTGTTTGATCCCCAAGGACTCCAGCTTAGTGTAAAAAATAAGACTTCTTGGCAAGCTCAACAACAATTCAAACAGCGAATTAAGCATTATTTTAATGAAAATGTCGAATTTTCTGATGGTGAATTTAGAGCCGATCTCCAGTTTATTGATTTAGACTCTACGGATTTTAAAAGCGCATTATCTTCTTTACGTAACCAACGACAATCAATTATTGAACAACCTGAATTTACATTACCAAAAAACTGCTGGGTCACTATTAACGGTGAAAAAATTGCGTTTGCCAAATTACAACAATTAGGTGCCACTATTGATGGAAAAACGATTTCCTTAAGTGATATCAATAGCCCTGATCTACATCATAAAATTCGTTTTTCCCCAGATAAGCTAGCGATGTATTTCACATTAATGGAAGGTGGGAAAGAAGATCTCTCTTTTATTAAAGTGTTCCATGAGCAATTAAAATCTGCGGATATCCACCAATTAATTGAGCGCCAAACTAACTTTACTGAGTCGGGTGTATTAAGAAAACAGTTTGAATACTTAGCGAATAACATTGATATTCAGCAAGATGCTATCTCTTCTTCTATTTTATTTAAGGTTCGTCAAGAAGGTAAGAGGCTTTCTCAACTTCGACGTTTGACAAATCGTTCAGGGCAAATAATGGGGACAGCCGGAGCTATTCAAAGTTTGATTAGCGCGTATGCAATTTTGGATAAATTAGATAACCCCGATATTAGTGATGAGGAAATTAAAGAGTTAGAAAAACAGTTTTATTTACTTGCAGCATCTGCCTTGTTTAATTATGGCGATATGATAGTGCGACCGATGCTATTAAATATTGCCTCCAGTAAGGGAGCAACTTCGTTGGTTCGTGCGAGGATTGCCTCGGGAACAGTCGTGATTTTCAATTTGGTCGGGATGGGAATTGATGTTTACCAAGCCTACGATAGTTTATCTAAATTAGACAGTGTCACAGACCCGAAACAACGCCAAGATCTTATCGTAAACGCATCTTTCTCTATTGCTAGCGCAGTGGTCAATGGGGTTACCATTATTGGTATTTTAGTGGGTTCTTCTGTTATTCCTGTCGCTGGGTTAGTTATTGGAGGTATATTGCTGGTGGGGGGCTGGGTTTATAACGGTGTTCGTGCGGTTGAAAACATCAAAGGAGTTATTGATATTGACTGGGATCGTGAATTAGAGGAGGGGATCCGTGGTGCTTTAGGTTTAGACCCAACCATACGTACTCAGCAAGAAATGAATACACAACATTATATTAATGCTTTCAAAGAGCAAGATTGGAATATGGATCTGGCTTTATTTGAAAATAATATTGCGCAAGCCGGGTTTGATCACCATCTCAGTATTATTGAAAAACCTACCTATGAAAATGAGCTTCGATATTATCTGGTTGATAATAATGATAACTATTTCTATGGCAAGTTGGGGAATTTATATGTAGAGGCAGGAAATACGACTGTGCGGTTTTTACGCAAAGAAGCGCCTTCATTTACTGCTGAAGAAATTGAGTTCATTTTACAAAATGAAATTGTCAGAACAACTGCGTGGTTTAGAAGTTTAGGGCATCTTTATGAAGATATAGGGCTGTCTATTCACCATGATTTTTTTATTAAATCAAAAGAGAAAGAGGTTTTTGATCTTAAAAATACCGGTAGTATAGCTACTCATGAGCGTTATTCTTTAAATTCTACTTATAAAAACTTGTTATTAGATGAATTTAAAGTACGACACCAAATTTTAAATGATGAATTATCAATACCTTTTCAAGGTCAGTTAATAAATTCCAATCCAGAACAAATTAGTTTTTATTCGAAAAAAACCGAATTTGGAGTATTAGGGCAACAGATATTCAGAGAAAACGAACGTATTTTCAGTGAGCATTTAGTGAATAACATTCAACGAACAGCCTTATATATTGAAAATGCCAGTAGTAAAGGGACTAGCTGGAATACGGCTAATGGTAATGACGTTGTAATTGGTAAAAAAACACAGAAAAATGCTTTTCAAGTACTATCAGGTGAGAAGTATTTTGCAGGGGGAGATAAAAACGATCTATTTTTTATTCGAGATAGCTGTTTAGCATCGCTAACCTCTCGAGGGGGAAATAAGCCGACTAAGTACCTAGATGGCCAAGGAGGACAGGATACTGTCATTATTGATAGCCTACCAGATGGCTATCGTGTGTATGCAGATCTCAACAGAAATATATTGCACTATCAGCGACAAGGAAATCATCCCTATACTCCCGTTGCCCATTTACAAAGCATGGAAAACCTGATGGTAAGAGGGAGTAGTAATGATTGTTTACAGGGAAATGATACGGCAAACATATTAGATGGTGGGTTAGGTAACGATAGATTAGAGGGGAAAGGAGGAGATGATAAACTCATTTTAACTCAAGGTATTGCTGTTGGTGGTGAGGGAAATGATAGTTACCATATTCGCCGTTATGAATGGCTTGACCATGCTGACAACTTGTATCTTACAGAGCGCTATTTTGATGGAAAAGAAAAAGCAGTTAAAACGCGAAAACAGCTAAACCCTATTTATACACAAAGTCGCCATAATTTTCAGGCGAAAGTGGTTATAAAAGAAGCTAATTGCCAACAAAGTCGAGTCTCTTTAGAGTATTTTTTTAATGAAATAAAGCAAGTTCAGCTAGACGGTAACAACTTGGTTTTAACAGTTAAACAACCCAAAAATAGTATTGATGGCCACTTTTTTCAAAATGTGGAAAGTGAAGTCATTATTGTTCTCGAAAATGTGCAAGATGCGAGATCGAAGGCGCCCCACCATGTATATCGGTTACAAACCCTTGATGGTTGGATGATGACAACGGTAATAGATGAAAAACATCCTAACCAGTATTTCAATTTAAGCTATATACAAGAAGGGGATCAATTAGCATCTAAAGACGAAAAGTCTGTCAAAATAGATGAGTCAACGGGTACCATAACGATAGATCAATCCCGCCATTATAAAGCGCCTAAATGGGGGCGGTTTATTCCAATAGGTCATGCTGAACACTTAACCTACCGTGGAAATAGCCAAAACAATGTATTACTACTAATAAAATTAGGTAGTTACATTGAAGTTAGCCATGGAATAGATACCTATCAAATTGTACAAAATAAAGATGAGTACGGTGAGGTTGAGTTCGATTTTTCTAAAGTTAATAACAGCTATACGGATAAGGACAGCTTGTGCCTATTATTGCCTACTGTAAATGGTTATTCGCTGAATATGGATGATGGACAGCTATACAGCTTAGATAAATTTGGGCAAAAAAAATTGACTATTAAGTTTACTAATGTGGGCAATAATCTCTCTGATATTGTCTTAATTCAAGATAAGCATAGCAACTTATTTAAAGCCAATTTACAGGAAAATAGCCTATCACCAGTAAACCCAGTTAAAGAAAGTAGTGCGGGTGACGATCAAATTATATTGCCAATGGGCTATCAATCCGAAAAGCATATCATTGATGCTCAAAATGGTGATGACACTATTATCAATAAGGGCTCAGAAAGCTATGTCCTGCTGGGAGGAGATGGTGATGATAATATTAAAGCCAGCGGTGGAAATAACCTATTATATGGTGGTGCTGGGGACAACTTTATTAGTGGTGGCTCGGGGGATGATTTACTGTTATCCAGTCGAGGAAACGATACGTTAATGGGTGGTGCAGGTGATGACCACTACTTAATTGATGGTCATCAGCCTGGTGTTGTTTATATTGAAGACCTGATTGGAAATAACCATATTCACTTGGTCAATTTTAAACGCGAACAAATTGAAGGTGGTGATTCAAAATATCAACTTTATGTTTCAGCAGCCGGTAAATTGGTAAAAATAAAGGTATCTCATGATGATGAAGGGAACTTTAACATTCATCACTATGAAAGGCTGGACGAAAAATTTAACTCCTCTACCGCTGACGGGATGACTACTCTCACTAATTATTTATCTGAAAAACTCTATAGAGCAAAACAATCAGGGGAATTCACGACTTGGAAACCGGTTGATGAGCTTGCAAGCACATTAAATGGCGTGGTAGTCAATAAGGGTGAAGCTAGGCCTTTAAACCTAACATCGAGAGATGATGGTATTGTATTACATCAGGAAAACCCTAGAAATAATTGGCTTATTGATACGTTAGCTGGCAATGATAGCGTTATGGATATGACTCAACATGGGCGAATTATCAAAGGTGAGAGTGGTAACGATAAGTTGATAACCCTTGGTGGTGAAAATGTGCTATATGGTGGGCAAGGTAATGATATTTTATTGGCTCAAGGTATGCATCGAGATGTGCTCATCTCTTTAGATGGAAAAGACCAATTAGGGGCAGCTCAAGGGGACGACCTCTATATTGTCAGTGGTCATGGTAAAGGAGATGTGAAGATCACTGATTTTGAGGGGCGTAATCAGGTGGTACTAATTGATTTTGATACTGATGAAGTCAATTATGAACAATTGTCAGATAAGGTTGCTGAAACAACATATCGCTCAAAGAGCGGCAGGCAGGTGACGCTATCCCATAACAACCATATTGGGTCAATGAATAGTGTCATGCAGGTGCGTCATCTCAATAGTTACCAGCAATTATCAAAACAACATATAGAGCAAACCGTCGACCGTTTGGTTCAGTTGCTTGTTGAGGAGCGAATTGATTATGAAAGTAATCTCGACCTTAGTATAAATAACAGTAATCATAGAAAGAATTGGGGGGCGGTACACATAACTGAGCGCTTCCTTAGCCACCTTAAATAGTTGTTGATAAAAATAGCCAGTCAGTAATGCTACTGACTGGCATGATATTAAAGATGCTGTTTTATTCTTTTCAAAAGGTTAAGTATCAACAAATTTGAATGATTACAGCACTTTAACGATAGCATCACACAGAGGAACCATGTTCTCTAAGGTTAAGCCTGCCACGTTAATACGGCCAGAGCTAACAGCATAGATACCAAATTCGCTACGTAGACGCTCTACCTGCTCTTTTGTTAAGCCACTGAAGGAGAACATCCCATTTTGGTTGATAATGAAGCTGAAGTCCTGTTTAGCGCCTTTTTCTTCCAATGTTTTCACTAACAGTTGGCGCATGCGTTTAATACGCTCACGCATTGCGGTTAATTCTTGGATCCATTCCGCTTTTAACACTTCATCAGAAAGGATAGTTGTCACCACTGCCGCACCGTGTGCTGGTGGGTTTGAGTAGTTGGCACGAATAACCGCTTTAGCTTGGCTAAATGCACGCTCTGCGTTATCACTGTCTTTGGCAATGATGGTACAAGCACCAACACGCTCATTGTATAAACCGAAGTTTTTAGAGAACGAGCTCGCAACAATCATTTCAGGGTTATTTTTGGTGAAAATGCGCAGGCCTTCGGCATCTTCATCTAAGCCTTTTGCGAAACCTTGGTAGGCAAAGTCAAAAACAGCTAATAAACCTTTTTCTGCACATAATGCAGCTAGTTTTGTCCATTGCTCAGCCGTTGGGTCAATACCCGTTGGGTTATGGCAGCAGCCGTGTAGAACAATCACATCACCGGCCACAGCAGATGACAGGCTGTTAAGCATACCGTCGAAATCCATACCATGTTTGGCAGCGTCATAGTAGTTGTAAGTTAAAACTTCTAAACCAGCCGCTTCAAAGATATTTTTGTGGTTAGGCCAAGTTGGGTTGCTGATCCAAACACGCTTTGCATTGGTTTGTTTAGCGATAAAATCTGCAGCGATACGCAGTGCACCAGTACCACCCGGTGCTTGTGCTGTACGTGCACGTTTTGAGGTGACAATTTCATGTTGTGCACCGAATAACAGTTCTTGTGTTACACGGCCAAATTCTGGCATTCCGCTAATCGCAAGATAGTTTTTGGTGTTTTCGTTATCCAGCAGGAATTTTTCTGCTTTTTTAACGGTATCAAGCACAGGGGTTTTCCCTGATTCGTCCTTATAGACGCCAATACCTAAGTTGATTTTATTATCGCGGGGATCAGCACGGAAACTATCAGCAAGACCTAAGATTGGGTCAGCAGGGGCAGAAGTAATTTTTTCAAACATGTTGTCGATTCCAAAGCTCTGTAGTGGTACCCAAGACAATTTACAGTGTATGAAGGCGTAAGTGAGAATGCGTTTGGCTATCCTTGCTTGTAAACAGCCCATACAACTGAAATTGATGGATATAGCTGAAAACGGGTTTAGTCGAACGAGTCGAGTTCTCAGGTTAACGTGATAAAGGCTTTTTGCCAACCGTTTTACCAAAAATTGGCGAGATCTTGTGAGCTAGGTAGAAATTGCATGTAATCTAACCATAAATATCTATAAAGGTGGTGAATCAGTCTGTCTTACCGATAATTTAGGTGTTTTTTAGGGGGGAAGTTTGAGAGAGGGGGAAAATAAAAAAGCAGCGCCGAAGCGCTGCTTACAAAAACATGTTACTGTTTTCTAACTTATCAGTTAACTGATAATTAGAATTGGTAAACTAAACCTAAACCAACAACGTTGTCAGTCATCAGACCGTGGTCTTTGCTGAAGTCGTTGTCTTTTAACAGGTTGATTTTATAATCAACAACTGCAGACATGTTTTTGTTGAAGTAGTAGTAAGAACCTAAAGAGATGTATTTAACGATATCACCGTTACCGCCAGCGATGTTTTTACCTTTAGATTGGTTATAACCGATAGATGGTTTTAAACCGAAATCGAACAGGTATTGCGCAACTAACTCAACGTTTTCAGTTTTGTTAGCAATTTCGTTATCACTACCAAAGTAAGTTGTGTTCAGTGTTTGGCCATACATAGCAGCTAAGTAAACGTTGTTAGCGTCGAACTTACCACCAACGTTCCATGCTTGAGCACGTTTACCAGTAGCGTCAGATTCTTTCTGAGCTGTAGTACGAGCAGAGTTAGAATAACCACCACCCAGTGTTACGCCCCAACCTAAGTCATATGCTGCAGATAAACCGTATCCGTCACCATTGTCTTTATGAGCGTTTTTCCAGCCAGTAGCTGGTGCTGGATTTGCAGCAGATACACCTGATTTATTAGATTCAGTGTTTTTGCCTTGGTATTGCAGAGCAAAGCTCAGGCCATCAACATAACCAAACGCGTTGTTGTTACGGTAAGTTAACAGGTTACGGTTACGGCTAGTCATGAATACATCAGACTGAGCCATAGTGTCGCCGCCCCATAAAGGCATAACGTCAGTCCATGCGTTCGTGTCATAGATAACACCGTAGTTACGGCCGTAATCGATTGAACCGAAATCAGCAAATTTTAAACCAGCGTAAGCTAAACGGTTTTTGTTGTCGTTGTTGTTTTCAGTTTTGTTAGTTTTAGTTTCCCACTCGAAACGACCAAAACCAGTTAACTGATCAGTGATTTGAGTATCACCTTTAACACCTAAACGAACACGTGAATCGTCGCCATCTTCACCGCTTTCAGCGTTAGCAAAATAGTGACGAACGTCAACTTTACCGTAAACGTCTAATTTGTTGCCGTCTTTGTTGTATACTTCAGCTGCGTTTGCTGCACCAGCAGCTAACAGAGCTGGGATAACCATTGCAAGAATATTGCGTTTCATCATTATTATTACCCTCATTGGTGTTATTCGGACACCTGCCACTGCCAAAAATAATTCGCAAAAAATAATTGGAACTATTTGTGAGAGATTAGTGTCGTCTATGTCGGCGACCAGTGTTCCATTGCTAAATAAAATTATCTACCCTCAAAGTGCTACAAAATCAAAGTTTCTGAAACAAATGGTAACAATGTGTTTCAAAATGTAAAAAATAGAGCAATAAACAACCACTCATCGTACCAGTTTAAAAAATATTACAAAAATTAGGGAACTTTTTCAAAAGACAAATTGAGTTTTTTTTGAGCAGTTTAGCGAATGTAAAGCGGTTATCTACCACTCGCAAAAAGAGAATTGTGACATAAAAAAGCAGATTATTCTTAGTGGTAGCAGATTGGTGCCATTTTGGGGTGAATTATAAGGTGATAACGTAAAAATTGTGATCGGGTTATCATGCTGCTGCAATTTTATGTAATGGACTGAAATAGTCCGCAGTTAAAAATATATTAGAGTGAAAAGATAACGGGCCAATACAAGATTGGCCCGATACTCGTCATACTTCAAGCCGCATGGGTGTTGACTGTGTTCAGCTTGCCGAATCACATACTTGTGTATGCTTATCGGCTATCTTCACTTGTCGCCTACATGCCACTCGAATTATTTAGAGTGTAAAGAATGCACTTAGAATGCCGCATTACGTGGGGTACGCGGGAATGGAATGACTTCACGTACGTTACCCACTCCAGTGACATAAGCCACTAAACGCTCAAAACCAAGGCCGAAACCTGAGTGAGGAACGGTGCCATAACGACGCAGATCACGGTACCACCAGTAATCTTCTTTATTCATACCCATTTCTTCAAGGCGTGCATCTAGCATATCAAGACGTTCTTCACGCTGTGAGCCACCGATGATTTCACCAATACCCGGTGCTAATACGTCCATCGCGGCAACCGTTTTACCATCTTCATTGAGACGCATATAGAAAGCTTTGATGTCTTTCGGGTAGTTTTTCACAACAACAGGTGCTTTAAAGTGTTGTTCTGCTAAGTAGCGCTCATGTTCAGACGACATATCGACGCCCCAATAAACTGGGTTTTCGAATTTTTGACCACAAGTTTCAAGGATTTTAATGGCGTCTGTGTAATCAACTTGTGCAAAGTCTGAATTCACAAAGCTTTCTAAGCGGTTGATAACGTCTTTATCAACACGCTGAGCAAAGAACTCTAAGTCGTCGCGGCGTTCTTCAAGAGCAGCTTTGAATGCGAATTTCAGCATTTTTTCTGCCAGACCTGCGACATCATCTAAGTTTGCAAACGCAACTTCAGGTTCAACCATCCAGAACTCAGCCAAGTGGCGGCTGGTATTTGAGTTTTCAGCACGGAAAGTTGGGCCGAAAGTATAGACTTTGCTAATTGCGGTTGCGTAAGCTTCACCATTCAGTTGGCCTGAAACGGTTAAGAAAGCTTCGCGGCCAAAGAAATCTTCGCTGAAATCTACTTCGCCTTTGTCATTACGTGGCAAGTTGTTGTAGTCCAGTGTGGAGACACGGAACATTTCACCTGCGCCTTCGGTATCGGAAGCGGTAATGATTGGCGTAGAAACCCAGAAGTAGCCTTGTTCATCAAAGAAACGGTGGATTGCTTGCGCTAAAGTGTGGCGCACACGTGCAACAGCACCAATTAAGTTAGTGCGCGGGCGCAAGTGCGCTGCTTCACGTAAAAACTCTACACTGTGGCGTTTTGCTGCCATTGGGTAGGTGTCAGGGTCTTCAACCCAACCAACGACTTTTACAGCAGTGGCTTCAAGTTCAAATGATTGGCCTTGGCCTGGGGATTCTTTTACGGTACCCGTAACTTCAACGGAACAGCCAGTTGTGAGGTGCAGGACTTCGTCATTATAATTAGGTAAATTATTATTAATGATAGCCTGTAACGGATTAAAGCAAGAACCGTCATAAACGGCGAGGAAAGAAAAACCAGCATTTGAATCTCTCCTTGTACGTACCCAGCCTTGAACGGTGACTTCTGTGCCTACCGCCACTCGGCCTTGCAGTACGTCGACTACAGGCGCTACTATCATATAATTCACTCTCTTCTATATAATGGTTAATCTTATGCATCTGCAACCCGTCATACTTCGAGCTGTAGGTGTGTTGGCTTCACAAACTGACCCTAGTCACATACTTATGTATGCTCCTAGGGCTCAGTTTGCTAGCCGCCTTCCTACAACTCGAATTATTTAGGGTGTATTCCAACTTTCGTAATAGGAATATTCAACACCGAGTTCAAGGGCATAACAATCTGGTTATTATGCAATTGGCGGATGAAGCAGATTAATAAGGCTTCTTCAATACTAATCCCATTTTTCAGGGGCCAAAGCTCTATGTTACTTGCCATTTATTAGGAAACAAGTAAAAAATCGCGATAAAACATTTCTGTTGAAGCGAAGCGTGGTTATTGAGCTTAAAAGCTATAGTAATAGTAAGTGAATAAAAGAAAAAGAGGGTTTTGAAGCTCTGGGCAAGAAAAGTGCAAATTCTTACCCAGAGCTGGGGAAAAGCGACTTAATTAACTGGCTTTTTCCATTTTAGGCAGGTCAAACGCTTTTCTGAGTTGATTGACGAACTCATCATCTTCACAAATAGTTTTTCCTGGGCTATCAGATAGCTTAGCGACAGGCTTACCATTGCACTCCACTAGCTTAATCACAATATTCAACGGGGTTACATTTGGTATATTGCAGGTTAGACGCGTGCCGATACCAAAAACAAGGTTAACTCGTTGATGAAAATAACGATATAATTCAAGTGCTTTTTGCAAGTCTAAACTGTCTGAGAACACCAGCGTTTTGCTCATAGGGTCAATACCCAATTTTTGATAGTGAGCAATGGCTTTTTCTCCCCATTCGATCGGGTCCCCCGAATCATGACGCAATCCTTGGTAGCGGTTCGCAAAGTTAGCATCAAAATCACGCAAAAAGGCATCCATGGTGATACAGTCAGTTAATGCGACACCCAAGTGATTAGGATATTCATCTAGCCAACTCTGTAATGCCTCGCGTTGGCTATTTGCTAACTCCGGGCTGATTTGCTGGTGGGCTTGGAACCACTCATGGGCTTGTGTGCCAACAGGGGCTAAGTCTAACTCGTGAGCAAGTTTGTAGTTGCTTGTTCCTACAAGATGAGGAAATTCTTGTTTAAGCATCGAAACGATGGCGGATTGCACATCGTAGGAAAAACGGCGGCGTGTCCCAAAGTCCATCAGCTTAAACTTAGACAAATCGAGTTGGTGTTCATCGGCTTGTCGGTAGAACACATTCAGTAGCTTTCTAAGTTGTTGAACGGCATCATCAGCAGTGATATCTGGGTGCCGGTCTTTTTGCACAATTTCACTGACTAAAGCAAGGAGAGGAACTTCCCACATGATGACTTCACGCCAAGGCCCGCTTATGCGGATCGCTAATTGGCCTTGGTCTGTGACACTGACAGCAACTTGTTCTGGGTTAAAGCGAAATGACTTTAACCACATAAGATAGTCTTCTTGGAAGAAAGGTAAACAGCGGAGAAAATTCAGTTCATCATCAGAAAGTGATAACTTAGCCATCAACTGAATTTGTTGCCTGATTTCATTGGCGTAAGCACCTAAGATCTCACTGCTACGACAGCGGAATTCAGCGACAACCGGTACCTGATAGTAACGGTGGAAAACGGCCTGCTGCATATGAAGCTTGTAAGCATCGGTATCAAGCAGTGATGTAATAATTGGTGTAGCGTCTAAATTCATGGCACGCAGACATCCTCGCGGAGCTTATCTTTACCACTAATGCTGTTAATTTTTACTCTTGTTTCCCTTGAAACCTGTTTGATTTTCAAAAGTCACAATGAGATAAAAGCGGCAATAGTTGTTAGCTAAATCGTTAAAGTTGCAAAAGTATACCCACTTTAGCAAAAGATAGAAGTGTTATTCCACCTCTTGCTTTCAAGGAGCACGGCAATCTAAATTCGCGCATTGCTTTTCTGTATAACTATTTTCTGTATTACTATGAAATCAAATAAATACGCTTTATTTGTATTGTGTCTCATAAATTGTGTCCCATAGAAACAGACAAAAGCATTAATCACCAAAAGATACTAACACGCCATAGAATATTTAATAGTGCTATAGCACCAACAAGCAAACGAGTTTTTAACAAAATTAAGTACGGTGAGCCATATAAAATTAACATAACCATAAAAATAGATAACATTTTTTGATGAAAATGTTTCTCAAATCCATTCACATTATTGTGGCTTATAGTATTGTATAAGTAATAAAGCAGTACGATATTGAATATAACGAATTAAAAGGTTACTTATGACCCAGTTAAGACAAGCGAAATATCGTCAGGATTATCAAGCACCTGATTACACAATTACAGAGATTGACCTCGATTTTAATCTTGACCCAGTGAAAACGATTGTTACCGCAGTAAGTAAGGTAAAACGCCTTAATCCACAATCATCAACGCTTGAGCTCAATGGCGAAGATTTATCGTTAGTCAGCATCGAAGTCGATGGTAAAGCGTGGCAAAACTATAAAGAATCTGAAGGTAAATTGATTATTGAATCATTACCTGAATCTTTCACACTACGGATTGTGAATGAAATTAGCCCTGAGAAAAATACCGCCCTAGAAGGGTTATATGTTTCAGGTGAGGCGTTATGCACACAATGTGAAGCGGAAGGTTTCCGCCATATTACCTATTACCAAGACCGACCAGATGTATTAGCTCGCTATACCACCACAATTACAGCTGATAAATCACGTTATCCTTATTTACTTTCAAATGGTAACCGTATTGCAGAAGGTGAACTGAATGATGGGCGTCATTGGGTGAAGTGGGAAGACCCATTCCCAAAACCAAGTTATTTATTTGCCTTAGTTGCAGGTGATTTTGACGTTTTAAAAGACACCTTTGTCACTCGCAGTGGTCGTGAAGTTGCGTTAGAGCTCTTTGTTGATAAAGGCAATTTAGACCGCGCACCTTGGGCAATGCAGTCCCTGAAAAATGCCATGAAATGGGATGAAGAGCGCTTTGGTTTAGAGTATGACCTTGATATCTATATGATTGTTGCCGTTGATTTCTTCAACATGGGAGCAATGGAAAATAAAGGGTTGAATGTCTTTAACTCTAAATATGTTTTAGCTAAAAGCGAGACAGCGACGGATAAAGACTATCTGAATATCGAATCCGTAATTGGCCACGAGTATTTCCATAATTGGACAGGAAACCGCATTACTTGTCGTGATTGGTTCCAATTGAGCCTTAAAGAAGGGCTAACCGTTTTTCGCGACCAAGAATTTAGTTCAGATTTAGGCTCTCGCTCTGTCAACCGTATCAACAATGTCAAAGTAATGCGTTCAGCCCAGTTTGCTGAGGATGCAAGCCCAATGGCGCACCCAATCCGCCCAGACAAAGTCATTGAAATGAACAACTTCTATACTTTGACGGTATATGAAAAAGGATCGGAAGTCATTCGCATGATCCACACTCTGCTGGGTGAGGAGATGTTCCAAGCAGGTATACAACTTTATGTTCATCGCCATGATGGCAGTGCGGCAACCTGTGACGATTTTGTGCAGGCGATGGAAGATGCGTCAAATGTTGATTTATCATTATTTCGTCGTTGGTATAGCCAATCAGGGACACCAGTTTTAACTGTTCGTGATGAATATGTGCCAGAAAAACAGCTATATACGCTACATGTTAGCCAAATGACGCCACCTACGGCAGATCAAGCTGAAAAGCAACCATTGCATATCCCATTGGATATTGAGCTCTATGATGAACAAGGTGAAATTATCACGCTAAAACGTGAGGGTAGCGTGGTAAATTCGGTGCTAAACATTACGCAAGAAACTCAAACGTTTGTTTTTGATGAGGTGACAAGCCGCCCAGTTCCATCCTTATTGCGTGAGTTTTCAGCCCCTGTAAAATTAGATTACAACTATACAGATGAGCAACTAGCTTTCTTGATGCAGCATGCAAGTAATGAATTTGCTCGTTGGGATGCGGCTCAGCAACTCATTAATAATTATGTAAAAATTAATGTAGCTTATTATCAAAAAGGTGAAACATTAGTTTTACCTGAGCCAGTGGTAGATGCTTTTCGCGGTGTATTATTAAGTGATTCGATTGATCCTGCATTAGTCGCATTGATCTTAACGTTACCTTCCGAAAATGAGCTGGCAGAATTATTTACGGTTATCGACCCTGTTGCGATCCACGAAGTTGTAAACTTTATTCATCATCATTTAGCGGTAGAAATGCATGATGAACTTCTCTCGGTTTATCGCTCCATTAATATTGATGGCTATCGTGTTGATCACCAAGATATCGCTAAACGCTCATTGCGTAACATTTGCCTGCAATACTTAGCTGCGGGTGATGATAGCGAGCTGGCGAACAAATTAGTGTTGGAACAATACCAATCTGCCGATAACATGACGGATTCATTGGCCGCATTGACCGCAGCTAACGAATCACTGTTACCTTGTAAAGCACAGTTAATGGCAGACTTTGATGAGCGTTGGCACCATGACGGGTTAGTTATGGATAAGTGGTTTACCCTACAAGGGGCGAACCCTGCGAAAGAAGCCCTTGCTAATGTACGTGAATTATTGGGGCACCGCTCATTTAGCATGAGTAACCCTAACCGTGTTCGCTCACTTGTTGGGGCTTTCACAGCGGGGAATCCTGTTAATTTCCATGCGGAAGATAGCAGTGGTTATCAATTCCTGTATGAAATTTTAGTCGATCTAAATACACGCAACCCGCAAGTGGCTTCAAGACTGATTGAACCGTTGATCCGTTTAAAACGTTATGACGAAAAGCGTCAAGCGCAGATGCGCAAAGTGCTTGAGCAATTAAAAGCGCTCGATAACCTTTCTGGCGATCTATTTGAAAAAATTACCAAAGCGTTAGAAAGCTGATTTATATATAGCTAACCAATTATTGGTTTTAATAAGCCGCTAAAATTTAATTTAGCGGCTTATTTGTTTATGGCAAGAATGGAATATTAAATGAGAGATAACTATCATAAAGTGGTTGTTTTCCTCAAAAAACTAGGCAAATGAATTTTTATTGATTTTTTCATGGTAAAAGGGCGGTGAGATAGGGTAATCTATAGCGCGTTTTATCCGACGAAAAAAATCGCATGTATGAATGGCAGCTCGGCAAATCGTATTTGGCGGGGTTTTAGCATGCGACATGATGTCTACTCTATTGAAACGTACTAGTAAAAATAGGTTATTGGATATGCTATATCACCTTGCCCGCAAGGCACTATTCCAGTTCGACCCTGAAAAAGCTCATGAATTGACTTTTCGCCAGCTTCAACGTTTAAATCATTCTCCTTTTCAATGCCTTATTCGCCAATCTGTTGCCACTAAGCCCGTTCAATGCATGGGACTTTCCTTCAAAAACCCACTAGGACTCGCTGCGGGTTTAGATAAAGATGGCGAGTGTATTGATGCATTCGGTGCCATGGGGTTTGGGTTTATCGAAATTGGTACGGTAACTCCTCGTCCTCAGTCTGGTAATGACAAACCGCGGTTATTTCGACTTGTAGAAGCTGAAGGTTTAATTAACCGGATGGGGTTTAATAATAAAGGTGTCGATAACCTTGTCGAGAATGTTAAAAAATCGAATTACGGTGGGATCATCGGTATCAATATTGGTAAAAATAAAGATACGCCTGTCGAACAAGGTAAAGATGACTATTTAATTTGCATGGATAAGGTCTATGCACATGCCGGTTATATTGCTATTAATATTTCTTCCCCAAATACACCAGGGTTGCGAACATTACAATATGGCGAAGCACTGGATGATTTATTAAGTAGCATAAAAGCAAAACAACTTGAATTACAATTACAGCACCAAAAATATGTGCCAGTTGCTGTCAAAGTTGCGCCTGATTTATCTGAAGAGGAAATTATCCAAGTTTCAGATAGCCTAGTTAGACATAATATCGATGGCGTCATTGCAACGAATACCACGTTAGACCGCTCTTTGGTTCAAGGGATTAATCATTGTAATGAAGCGGGTGGGTTAAGTGGTCGTCCTGTGCAATTAAAAAGTACGCAAGTTATTAAACTTATTTCACGTGAGTTAAATGGAAAACTGCCAATAATTGGAGTCGGTGGAATTGATTCCCTTACCGCGGCACGTGAAAAAATGGAAGCGGGTGCCTCTTTAATTCAAATTTATTCTGGTTTTATTTACCATGGGCCAAAATTAATTAAAGATATTGTTAATCATATCTAGTAATAAATTGTAAATTTACGTATCAAGGGGGTTTATTTATTCCCCCTTTTAAACTATATTGCTAATAGTGGCTATTTTTATATCAAATTGATACCAATTTGCAGCTAGTTTGCTATTTAGATAACGACATTATCCGACTATTTATAAAGTAATTTATTTAGCAGATAATTTAGCGCATAAAAATACGCTTTAGAGTAAATTTAGAGAAGATCATGATATCGATCCTTTCTATTATATTTACCGGTAAATCGCTAAAGGATCGTTTATGAATATTAAACCTGATGATCATTGGCGTTGGTATTTTGATCATGACCATAATAGGGTGATGTTAGATCTCGCCAACGGCATGATATTTCGTTCATGTTTTCCTGCTAAGATGCTAACGGTTTTTGCTCGTAATGAGATGCCATTTAGTATCGAAGATGCAGGTGAATATTATTTATTCGATGAGCAGGCTAAAAGATTAAATATTACTCATGAAGAAAGAGCTGAATTAGTCTTAAATAGCTTAGTTGCTTTTCGTTTTTTAAAACCACAGATGCCAAAGAGTTGGTATTTTTCTTCATTTCACTATATTCGTGAGCCTAAGCAAGGGCAAATAATTCAAGTGTGTTTAGAAAATACGAACCGTTACTTCACATTTATTATTGCGGAAGCTGGTCCATCTGCGAGTTTATGTTTATTAGCTGAACCAATATTAGAATTACCCGATCGAACTTTACGGTTTTGCGATCCAATTAAGATCATGAACGATCGCATGCTTGAATATTCATCTAAAGTGAAACGTCAACTATACGGTAATGCTATTTAGGTGATCGCCAAAGATCGTGGAAAAAAGAATAACTAAATAAATAGGCTTTTGTTAATTTAATTAATCTCGTTTTGAGTGTTTAACACCATCATAGAATTGAACCCTTGATGGTGTTAAAAAGCAAAACCAACGCTTAATTAAATGCTAATTTAACGGATGTTTTCGGGATACAGCTACAAGCGAGTATATAACCATTTTCTTTAATGGCGCTTTGTTTTAACGGGGTGACTTCCCCCGAAATCAGTTTAATTTTACAGCGGCCACAGATACCAGCACGACATGAATAAGGGATCGTTAGACCATTGGATTCTAATTGCTCAAGGATCACATTTTGGTTATCACCTTCATATTCTGTTTCTTCAAAAATTAAACTGACATTATTGGCTTGAGTTTTTAAACTATTAGCAGCTAGAGCACTTTCCCGTTCTTGAACTAAATATTGTTTTGCTGGTTTAGTTTCTAATACCGTCAGGGTATCACCAACACGAATAACCCCCGTATTTTTAATAATTACATTTTGTCCGAAATCGACATCACCAGTTTCATCTGAACGGAAGGTTTGCAGTGTTGCAAGTGGCTCACTGTGAGGATGTTTAATTCCTTTTTCTGGGCTAACGGTCGTTAAAATGCACCGGCTACATGGCCTATCTAATGTAAAGACGACATCACCTATTTGAATGGTTTTCCATGTATCTTCTTCAAAAGGCTTGGCACCTGTAATAATTAAATTGCCACGAAACTGCTCTAATTTAATACTAGCAGGGCAACGGCGCTGTAGTTCTTGGACTGAAGCTTCGTTGATCAGTAAGAAAGGGTAGCCATCAGCAAAAGACATCGGCACATCTTGGTGTTCTTTGACACGGCGAGAAAGCTGTGGGCTCAGCCAGCGTAGTTGTACGGGCTCATCAAAAAAGGTACTTAACCAACTATTTATCGCTTCAGGCGCAATAAGTGCATGAAAATGATTGCCCCAAACTTCAGTAGGGCTCTGCTTATCGTTAAAGTCCTGATACAATACCGTTGCACTTTCGCCATTTGGTGCTCGCAAGTGAAGACCATTATTGAGCATTACCGGTGTAAAAAGTAACATTTGTGGATATTTTCTCGCCGTAATAAATTTACCTTCCAGCGTGGTTACCATAAAATTACGATCAAAAGTCAAACCGCTAATATCAGCGAAGGCGTGGGATAAACGAACTCCTCGCATAGATTTAACTGGGTGTGTGTAAAGGCGCGAAAGCGTTATCATTTTTTAATCCTTATAATTGTGCGTAGCAACTTTATGACAACTGCATAAGATTAGCTATAATGCGCAACAATTTTTCATCCAAATTGGTAATAAATACTATGAATTCTCTGTTTGCCAGCACAGCTCGCGGCCTTGAAGAACTACTGAAAACGGAATTAGAATCGCTTGGCGCTAGCCAATGCAAAGTGGCCCAAGGGGGTGTCTATTTTCAAGCCGACGAACGTGTCATGTACCAAAGCCTACTGTGGAGTCGGCTGGCATCGCGTATTTTATTGCCACTGAATGATTTTGATGTCTACAGTGACTTAGATTTGTACCTCGGTGTACAAGCTATCGACTGGAGTGAAATTTTTTCAGTCAATGATACCTTTGTTGTTCATTTTACTGGGACTAACGAAGAAATTCGCAATAGCCAATACGGTGCATTGAAAGTGAAAGATGCTATCGTTGACAGCTTCGTACGCAAGCTTGACCAGCGCCCTGATGTGGCTCGCCAACAAGCAGATATTCGTATCAACGTTTACTTAAATAAAGAGAGAGCCAGTGTGGCACTCGATTTAAGTGGTGATTCATTACATATTCGTGGCTACCGTGATTTGGCAGGCCAAGCGCCCTTAAAAGAGACACTGGCGGCGGCAATTATTAACCGCTCAGGTTGGCAGCAAGGAACCCCATTGGTCGACCCGATGTGCGGTTCAGGAACATTATTAATTGAAGCTGCAATGATGGCAACGGATAAAGCCCCCGGCTTACACCGTACGCATTGGGGTTTCTATGCGTGGTCTAAATTTAACGCGGAACTTTGGCGTGAATTAACTACGGAAGCACAAGTGCGTTTTCGCCAAGGTTTGAAAGAGACGACATCCCGCTTTTATGGTTTTGATATCGACAAGCGTGTACTTGAAATGGCTCGTGCTAACGCACGTCGCGCAGGGTTACAAGATTTAATTACCTTTAAGCAAGGTGATGCAGCAGCATTAGAAAACCCAGTTAATACTGATACGCTAGGCACCATTATCAGTAACCCACCTTATGGTGAGCGTTTAGAAAGTGAGCCTGCTTTAATTGCGCTACATAGCCAGTTAGGGCGTATCGTGAAGGCTCGATTCCCCGGGTGGCGTTTATCAATTTTTAGTGCTTCTCCTGAGCTACTCAGCTGCTTGCAACTGCGTTCAGAACGTGAGTTTAAAGCCAAAAACGGCCCTTTAGATTGCGTTCAAAAGAATTATCAATTAGCGGCTACACCGTCAGAAACCATTGCGGAAATTTCACCTGATTTTGCAAATCGTTTACGTAAAAATATCAAGAAATTAAGTAAATGGGCGAAGCAGCAAGGGATCGATTGCTACCGTGTTTATGATGCCGACCTACCTGAATACAATGTTGCGGTTGATATTTATGGCGATAAAGTCGTGATCCAAGAATACGCGCCACCGAAAACCGTTGATGAACGCAAAGCTCGTCAACGCCTATTTGATGTGATTACTGCAACAATGAATGTGTTAGAACTGACATCGAATCAGCTAGTGTTAAAAACGCGCCAGCGCCAAAAGGGCAAGCAGCAGTATGAGAAATTAGCGCAAAAAGACGATTTCTTTTTAGTACAAGAATACAATGCGAAAATGTTGGTGAATTTGACGGACTATCTGGATACGGGGTTATTTCTTGACCACCGTATTGCCCGTAAAATGTTAGGCCAGATGAGTAAAGATGCGGACTTTTTAAATTTGTTCTGTTACACCGGTACTGCTACTGTGCATGCAGGGCTTGGTGGCGCGAAAAGCACCACTTCCGTTGATATGTCACGTACTTATCTTGAGTGGGCTGAAAAAAACCTACAAGCGAACGGGCTAACAGGTCGTCAACACCGTTTAATTCAAGCGGATTGCTTGAGTTGGCTGGCGAATAGCCAGGAACAATTTGATTTGATCTTTATTGATCCCCCAACATTTTCAAATTCAAAACGTATGGATGGTACATTTGATGTACAACGGGATCATATCCAGTTGATTACCCATCTAAAACGGTTATTACGCCGTGGTGGAACCGTGATGTTCTCTAATAACAAACGTGGTTTCAAAATGGATCTTGAAGCAATTAAAGAATTAGGATTACAAGCACAAGAAATCACAGCGAAAACACTGTCAGAAGATTTTGCTCGTAACCGTCAAATACATAACTGCTGGCTAATTAGCCACGCAGAGTAAGGATAGAATCAATGGCTTTAATTAATTTGTCGGGTGCATACCTTTCGTTTAGTGATGCACCTTTACTCGATAATACTGAAATTCATATCGAAGATAACGAACGTGTATGTTTGGTTGGCCGCAATGGTGCGGGTAAATCAACGTTAATGCGTGTGTTAACGAAAGAGCAGCCGCTGGATGACGGTCAATTAATTTACGAACAAGACTTGATTGTTGCTCGCTTACAGCAAGATCCACCGCGTAATATTGAAGGTACTATTTTTGATTTTGTGGCTGAAGGCGTTGCAGAACAAGCTCAGTACCTTAAAGATTATCACCATGTTGCGAAAGAGGTCGAAACCGACCCGAGCGAAAAAAATCTCAATAAATTAGCTGAATTACAAGAGGTGTTGGATAACCGTAATTTATGGTTATTGGACTCTCGTATCAGTGATGTACTGAAAAAACTTGGTTTACCTGCGGATGCAGAATTATCTTCATTATCAGGTGGTTGGCTACGTAAAGCGGCTTTAGGTCGTGCGTTAGTGAGTAACCCGCGAGTACTCTTTTTAGATGAGCCAACCAACCACTTAGATATTGAAACGATCCTTTGGCTGGAAAATTTCCTAAAAGACTTCCAAGGTAGCATCGTATTTATTTCCCATGACCGTTCATTTATCCGCAATATGGCAACGCGTATTATTGATTTAGACCGTGGGCAATTAGCGTCTTGGCCGGGTAATTATGATGACTACTTGGTGAATAAAGAAGAAGCTTTGCGTGTTGAAGAGATGCAAAATGCAGAATTCGACCGTAAATTAGCCCAAGAAGAGACGTGGATCCGCCAAGGTATTAAAGCGCGACGGACTCGTAACGAAGGGCGTGTTCGTGCGTTGAAAGCGTTACGCGTAGAGCGTTCAGAGCGTCGTGAAGTGATGGGCACAGCGAAAATGCAAGTGGGTGAAGCTGCCCGTTCTGGAAAAATTGTGTTTGAAATGGAAAATGTGAATTACCAGGTTGATAATAAAGTACTGGTAAAAGATTTTTCAGCTCAAGTATTACGTGGTGATAAAATCGCTTTAGTTGGGCCAAACGGTTGTGGTAAAACAACATTGTTGCGTTTAATGCTGGGGGATTTACAAGCAGATAGCGGACGAGTGCATTGTGGTACTAAGTTGGAAGTCGCTTATTTCGACCAGCACCGTGCGGCATTGGACCCAGATAAAACCGTGATGGATAACTTAGCGGAAGGCAAACAAGAAGTCATGGTGAATGGTAAGCCACGTCATGTTCTTGGTTATTTGCAAGATTTTATGTTTCCACCAAAACGTGCGATGACCCCTGTTAGGGCGCTTTCTGGTGGTGAACGTAACCGCTTGTTACTTGCACGTTTATTCCTAAAACCAAGTAACTTATTGATCCTCGATGAACCGACTAACGACCTTGATGTCGAAACTTTAGAGTTACTCGAAGAGTTAGTTGATGGTTACCAAGGAACGGTTTTATTGGTTAGCCATGACCGAGAGTTTGTCGATAACAGCGTGACAGAGTGCTGGATCTTCGAAGGTAATGGGGTCATTAACCGTTTTGCTGGCGGGTATTACGATGCTCAACAGCAAAGAGCACAAACCGTGAGTTTGAAAGCAGAACAAACAGGTAAAGTAGCTGGCCAAGATAAACCGACGAAACCGAAAGAAGCGGTAAAACGGTCAAATAAGCTCAGTTATAATTTATTACGTGAATTGGAACAATTGCCAGCAAAATTGGAGCAACTTGAACGTGATATTGAAACACTGCAAGCTCAAGTTGGTGATGCTGATTTTTTCAACCAACCACATGATGTGACAGAAAAAACGCTGAGTCAGCTATCTTCAAAAGAAGCTGAATTGGAGCAAGCGTTTGATCGTTGGCAAGAGCTTGAATTGCTGAAAAACGGCTAATAACGCTTTAATTAAAGGAGCAAATACACTTTGTGCAACCATGAGTCTCATGAACATGTGCTTTGTCCTCAGTGTGACATGTTGGTTGCGGTTCCTGAATTGGAGCAAGGAAGCAAGGCAACATGTCCACGCTGCGAAACCACATTGGTCTCAAAGTGGCGATATCCGTATAAGCAGCCAGCAGCATATGCATTCAGCGCATTAATTATGCTATTTGTTGCCTGCTTATTCCCCTTTGTTAAGATGGGCGCCGCAGGGATTGAAAATGAAATCTCGCTATTCCAAATTATTGAAATTATAGCCGCCACGCGCTATAGCGGTTTGGCACTCTTTTTTCTATTCTTTTCATTGATTATCCCTGCATTTTGCATGGTCACAATTATCCTTTTAGGGTTGCAAGTTCATATTCCTAAAGGCATTAAAGTGGTGATCACCCGTATTTTGTTCCAAATGAAAGCGTGGTGTATGGCTGAGATTTTTCTAGCGGGGGTCTTAGTCAGTTTTGTTAAATTAATCGCTTATGGCGATATTGGCATTGGGTTAAGCTTTTTACCTTATTGTGTATTTTGTATGCTGCAAGTGAGAGCTTTTCAATGCTTAGACCGCCATTGGCTATGGAACCGAATTGAAGCAGCACCGAAATTAGATAGGCCGTTAATCGTCGGCCAGACGGGTATTAAGCAAGATGTACGTTTATGTCTTGTGTGTACGGCAATTTTACCTGCTGAACAATCAAAATGCCCACGCTGCCACTCTCATGGTAGTGTACGGAAAAATCAAAGTTTACAATGGACTTTGGCACTTTTAGTGACATCAATTATGTTGTATATCCCTGCAAATGTGTTGCCAATGATGACCACAAATACGTTGGGAACAGCATTAAATTCGACCATTATTGATGGCGTCATCTTGCTGTGGGAAGACGGATCATATCCTGTTGCCATGGTGATTTTTATTGCCAGTATCATGGTGCCTACATTGAAAATGATTGGAATTGCATGGCTTTGCCTAGATTCCAAAGGGTACGGTAATCGCGACCCACATCGTATGCATTTTATTTATGAGTTAGTGGAATATGTTGGCCGTTGGTCAATGATAGATGTGTTTGTTATCACTATTTTAGCCTCTTTGGTTCAAATGGGGCAGTTGATGAATATTGTCCCTGCGATGGGGATTATTTTCTTTGGTGTGGTTGTTATTCTCACAATGTTTGCAGCGATGACTTTTGACCCTAGATTAACTTGGGATCGCTGTGAAAGAAAAAATGCAGTAAATACTGTTGAACAAGAAGGAGTCATCGGGTGACTGATAAAGAAACACCACAGGCCAATGCCAAAATTAGCAAGCTAAAAAGTTGGTCGCCTGTATGGGTGATCCCAATAGTGACAGTCTTGCTTGGTGCTTGGGTCTTATTTTACCACTTTAGCAACCAAGGCCCTGAAGTGACATTAATCACTTACAATGCCGAAGGAATAGAAGCGGGTAAAACCAAAATTAAAAGCCGCAGCGTTGATATTGGCGTTGTCGAAAGTGTGACACTTGATGATAACTTTAGTCGAGTGATCATTAAAGCGCGCTTGAATAACGAAATGAAAGAGTTGTTGCGTACCGATTCCGCGTTTTGGATTGTAAAACCGACAATCGGGCGTGATGGCGTCACCGGGCTGGGCACATTACTTTCAGGTGCTTATATTGAGCTTCAGCCGGGGTTAGCGGCAAAAGAGCATTTCGAGTTCACTCTATTGGATACTCCGCCTCTTGCATCACCAGATGCCAAGGGCATTCGTGTCGTATTGGTGAGCGATAAGGCAGGGCAGCTAAACCCGGGTGACCCAGTGTTATTCCGTGGTTATCGAGTCGGTTCTGTTGAAACCAGCGACTTTGATATGGATAAACGCGATATGCGCTATCAATTATTTATCAATGCACCTTATGACAAATTGATTAGTTCAAATGTACGTTTTTGGAAAGACAGCGGTATTGCTTTTGATATGTCATCCCAAGGTGTTCATGTTGAAATGGGCTCAATTGCTACACTGCTTACCGGTGGTGTAAGTTTTGATGTTCCAACGGGGTGGGTTCCTGGTGCAAATGTGAAGGAAAATACTGAATTCCAACTGTTTGACAACCAAAGCAGTATTCAAAATTCCTTGTATACACAGTATCAAGACTTTGTCTTATTTTTCTCAGACTCAGTGCGAGGCTTGCAACCGGGTGCACCGGTAGAGTTCCGTGGTATTCGTTTAGGTACCGTTGCACAAGTGCCTTTTTATACGGAAGGTTTAGACCAATCTCTGGATAATGACTTTAGAATTCCTGTTTTGATTCACATTGAGCCGGAACGTTTCTCTAAGGATGTCGGTAAGAACTTTAATTTGAAAAATGAATTAAATTTAGCCTTGAAAGATGGCTTGAGGGCATCATTAAAGTCAGGGAATTTACTCACTGGCGCATTATTTGTTGATCTGGATTTTGTGCAAAATGCAGAGCCTTATAAAGGCCCAACTGTGGTTGCTGGCTATAAAATCATCCCAACAACCAGTGCAGGTTTAGCGCAAATTCAACAAAAAGTCATTGCGGTGTTGGATAAAATCAACAATATGCCAATTGAACCGATGCTTAACCAAACAACACAAACATTGGCAGAAGGGCAGAAAGTTGTTAAAGAAGCTAATGCGATGTTGGCACAACTCAACAAAGTTATGGCGAGTAAAGAGTTCCAAAATTTACCTCATGACTTGCAAAAAACACTGCAAGAAATGAACCGTGCAATGCAAGGTTTCCAACCTGGTTCACCAGCCTATAATAAAATGGTGGACAACATGCAGCGTTTAGACCAAGTATTGAGAGAAGTTCAGCCGCTTTTACGTACTTTGAATAATAAGAGTAATGCGTTAGTTTTCGAAGCTGAACCAACGAAGGATGTTGAGCCTAAAGGAGTGAAAAAATAATGAGATATTTACTATCGATATTTGTTTTATTATTGGCAGCTTGTAGTAGTACTCCAGAGAAAAAGTACTACCAATTGCCAATGAAAACTCCTCAGACACAATCTGCAGAGGTGATGAATAAAGGCCAAGTATGGTTGCAACGCATTATGTTATCAGATGTGCTGACATCAAATGGGATTACCTACCAGACGACAGATGTCAGTTATACCAATGCAAGTACACATCTATGGGCTAGCCCATTAGAGCAACAGCTTGGTCAGTCGATGGTGAGTGAATTATCTGCAGCGTTACCTGAAAAACTGGTGTCTTTGCAGCCATTACAGAACTCACCGGATACACTTGATATTACTTTAACAGCCTTTAATGGGCGATATGACGGCAAAGTATTAATCCAAGGTTTTTGGACTTACTCTCATGATAAAAATGTGATCCGCCGTAATTTTGATGTGCAGCTAGACCAAAATGAAGATGGCTACCCTGAGCTGGTTCGTACGTTATCGATGGGTTGGCAACAAGTGGCTGAGAGTATTGCGAAAGAGATAGATAAATACTAATCTTTGATTATTACTTAAGTAATTTATATTAAATGCACCTTGAATATATGTGGTTTATATATTCAAGGTGCATTTTTAATTTAATTAAATATAGATATTCTTTTAATTTATATATTAGTGAATAATAATTGCTTTTGTTCTCTAATATTATGATAAATAAAAGAATATTTTTATTTTTAATTAAAATCAATAGGTTATGTTAATTGTCATATACAAGTCACATTTATGCCATTTATGACAAATATATGAAAATCTTTACTTGATTTTTTTATCAACGGGCGCTATTTCTATAGGGTACCTATTAAAAATAGTAGGTGCTGTTTTCTTTTCCATTTAAATGATGAGGGAAGTAAGGCATGAAAAGACAGAAGCGAGACCGTTTAGAAAGAGCTTTATCAAGAGGTTATCAAGCAGGTTTAGCAGGGCGCTCTAAAGAGTTGTGCCCGTATCAAGCAGTAGATGCTCGGTCGCATTGGCTAGGTGGTTGGCGAAAGGCGATGGAGGATCGAACCATAGCGGTGGTGTAACCCCCCACATTCTTTGATCGTTTAGCTTAAATAACCTGTACTCGTTTTCTTGAGTATTTTTCGGGTTTTTAAGTTTAAGATATCAATTCATTTAAGAACCTCCGCGATTGCGGAGGTTTGCATTTCAAATGTTTAGAATGCGCTCGTATCTTTAAAAAGACCCACTTTTAAGTCCGTTGCAGTATAAATTAATTTACCGTCAACTAATACTTCACCGTCAGCTAACCCCATGATCAGCTTACGGTTAATCACGCGCTTAAAGCTGATGCGGTAAGTGACTTTTTTCGCAGTAGGCAGAACTTGGCCAGTAAATTTAACTTCGCCAACACCTAAAGCACGTCCTTTACCTTCACCACCGAGCCAGCCAAGGTAGAAGCCAACTAGCTGCCACATTGCATCGAGGCCCAAACAGCCTGGCATGACAGGGTCGTTTGTGAAGTGGCAGCCAAAAAACCAAAGGTCTGGATTAATATCCAGTTCAGCTTCCACATAACCTTTGTTAAATGTACCGCCATCTTCAGTCATACTGACGATACGATCCATCATCAACATGTTTCCTGATGGGAGTGGAGGACCATTTTCTCCAAATAACTCGCCTTTACCAGAAGCAATTAAATCATCTTTTGTGTAGGATCCGCGTTTCTCAACCATGTTCTTAAGATAGCCTTTATTATGTGTAGGGCTACAGGATAGCTTACACTTGTACGCTGAACAACTCCGATCTGCTATTTTTTACGCAATCTTTACTTAACTAATCCATTTTAAGAACCAAGGAAGTCTGGCTTTATCAGGTGAGTTTGCTTGATTGATTCGCTCTTGAATTAAAGCTAACAGGTGTACATTTTCTTCTTCAGCTTGTTGTTCAAAGTAAGGTTGCTTAGTCAGTAAAGTAATGGCTTGGGCGACATGTTCAACAGGCCAAATATGGAATTGGCCTTCTTGTACGGCTTCAACGACAGCTGATTTAGTACATAAGTGGCGAACATTTGCCATTGGGATAATGACACCTTGATTGCCTGTTAACCCACGTTTTTCACAGATATCAAAGAAACCTTCAATTTTTTCATTCACCCCGCCAATAGGTTGAACATAGCCAAATTGGTCAACCGCACCTGTGATAGCAACTTGTTGATCAATAGGCTGTAGTGATAATGCGCTAATTAAAGCGCACAGCTCTGCGAGTGATGCGCTATCACCATCAACTTCACCATAAGATTGCTCAAAGACGATAGAGGCGGAGAAAGGCTGAGGTTGCTCTAATTTAAGCTCGTAATTTAAATAGGCTTGCATGATCATCATGCCTTTGGCATGGATATTCCCACCCAGCTCTGCTTTACGTTCTACATCTGTGAATTCACCGTCACCTAAATGTGCGACACAGGTAATACGGGATGGCTCACCAATGGCGTCAGGGTGCCCTGGATATTGCAAGACAGACAAGCCATTAACTTGGCCGATAACTTCGCCCTCAGTTTTAACGAAGATTTGTTCTTGCAGAATATCGTCCTGAGTACGTTCAGCAAGAAAACTGTGGCGCCATTGGCGGTTTTCATTTGCTTGCTTAAATGACTCTTGAGTCAACAAATGGTTAACATGGTAATGGCTGGCATCAACAAGAGAGCGAACTAACCAAAGAATATCAAGAGGAAGATTAAATTTATCCTCACAGTAACGTACAGCTTGTTGGATAAAAGGGACCCATCCATCAGGCGAAATATGTGGTAATTTATTGGAGTCAATAATGGATTTTATATAACGCATCCATAAGCTCAATTGTTCCTCATCTTCGAAGAACATAACAGGCTCATATTCGCCATAAATAGCGCAGCTAAATAGCTCCGGTGATGTAAATTCAAATTCTTCTAAAGCTAATCTATCACCAACAATAATAACTTTAAGCTCTAAAGGTTGTGGCTCAATTTCAATCGGTAAAGGCTGATTTTCAGAATAAGGCAACCATTCAAGTTGTTGACGGTTAACCATATTTTTTAGGCGAGCCCACATTAAAGGTTGGTTGATTAATGCGCTAGCTGCGATAACTAAGATCCCGCCATTAATTTGGTGAAGTAATCCTGGCACTAAATTTAATGAAGGGGTGACATAGCCAAATAATTGTTCGGGTTCTATCCAACTACGGTAAGCGATTTTTTCATGAGAAGAGAAACGGCTTTTAACACCACTTTTCCACTGAAAAAGACGGCTATCTTCAGATAATTGATAATCACCATCAATGGTATTTATCTCTGCCAGTAAGGGGGTAATTGCATTAGCATAAAGGCTAAGATACGCCTCACTTTCATCAGACTTGATAAACATAAAGCGTGTTTGGGCAAATTCATCAACGAAATGTTGTAAGCCATCAGATAGCCTAGGCTGAATATCTGATAAAACTGTAGGGGTCAACGTTTCTGAAGATACAAATTTCGTCTGAAATGACGATAAGTTAGGAATTAGGCCTTGCCATGTTAGTTCTTGACTGATCACTATAATTATCTGCTATTAATAGGGTTATAAATAAAATGCCTGCCAATAAGCTGGGCGTATATGCCTGAATAAGGTTTATTTAATAAATTTGCTAAATAACATTGTTTGTTTTATAAACAAATTTCAGGCTCATTCATTACCCAATGGGCAAGCTTGCTATATTAGCCTTTGATAGGCAATCTTGCAGCAATAATTGTTGAATTATCGACTAGAATAACGAAAACATAAATACAATTGGTAGTGTCATTGGCCAAGTTAAGCCAATAAGTATGGCGCTCAGTAAGCGCATAAAACAGTTAGGGTCTTTTGTTACGAGTAGGGTAAATAGCATTGCGCATACACCGCCAATCCCATAGATGACGAGTATGTATTCAAATGTGGACATGCAGTTTTATTAATTTGTTAACAGATAGGGGCAGATTGTACACTATTTTTACAAGGGTAGGTTATCTTCTTTATTGAAAGAGTGAATATTCCACTAAATCGAATATCTGCTTGAGTATTTTGTATATAATCTTGCTAATATAAAGATAGGTTCAATTTTCTTCAGGAAAAATTATGAAATATCAGCAGCTTGAAAATCTTGAATGTGGCTGGAAATGGGAATACCTCGTCAATAAGGCAAGGGGTGGCGAAGCAATTACCCGCTATATAGAAAGAAGCGCAGAAAAAGAAGCGATAGACTTGCTGCTAAAAATGGAAAATAGACCGATTGATGTACTAAAGTGGATCACTCTGCATATGAATCCAGAGCTTGATAATCGAATGAAACAGAGTATTCGAGCGAGGCGCAAGCGTCATTTTAATGCAGAACACCCACATACACGTAAGAAATCAATAGATTTAAACTTTTCGGTGTGGCAGCGTTTGTCTAATCTTGCTGTGAAGCGTAATAAGACGTTGTCTGAAACTATTATTCAGTTGATTGAGGACGCGGAACATAAAGATAAATATGAAAGCCAGATGAGCTCATTGAAACAAGATTTACAAGCTATCCTTGGGACACCAAAGGGAACGGATAATTAAAAAAATCAGTGATGAGCGTCATTGCATCGTGTGTGTCCAAGCAAGATACCCTTATTACAGAATTAGATTTTTTAAAAGTAAATTTTTGGGTTGTACTTATTTTGTTATTTCTGATGATAAAAAACCCCAATATTCATTGGGGTTTTTGTTTTTCAGTTCGAAATTCAAACTAGGGCTAAGAATTAAGCACCTGGTTGAGTTACAACTTCAGTTGTACCTTGGATTTCGATTTCAACGCGACGGTCTGGCGCTAAACACTCGATCAGAGCAGCACGGCCTTTAACATCGTCACATTTGTTACCAGTTACTGGATCTTCTTTACCACGGCCTTCTGCAGCGATTGCGCTAGCTGGAACGCCTTTAGCAACTAAGTAGTCAACTACAGACTGAGCACGTTTTTGTGACAGTGGCAGGTTGTAGTTTTGTGAACCGATACGGTCAGTGAAACCAACTACCAGTACGCGACCTTGAGTTGGGTCGATGCTGCTCAGTTCGTTGTACAGCTCATTCAGAGCTTCTTGACCTTCTGGTTTCAGGCTTGCTTTGTTGAAGTTAAACAGAACGTCTGAACGCAGAGTAAAGCGTTTGTTTTCAACAACTGGAGCTGGAGCAACAACCGGAGCTGGAGCAACAACTGGAGCATCAGCTTGACCGAAACGGTAAGCAACACCAACGCTCAGCATGCCGTTGTCTGGACGAGTACCGATGTTGTCTTTATCACCTAAGTTGCTAACCCATTGGTAGTCTAAACGAGTAGCCCACTCTGGAGTGATTGCATACTCAAGACCTAATGCGTATACAGGTGCAACGCCAGTGTCAGTTTCTTTGAAACGTTGGCCATTTTGGTGAGCTTTAGCTTCTGTACGGTAAACCATACCACCTAAACGAGTGTAAACATCTAAGTCATCCATGATTGGATAGCTTAATTTGGTAGTTAATGAAACACCCATAGATTTCAGGTCACCGCTGTTACCAGCGCCTTTGTATTTCATTTTACCGAACCAATCATAGCCAAGCTCGAAGCCTAAGTATTGGTTATATTGGTAACCAGCGTAGGCACCTGCACCGATTGTGTCACGGTCAGTGCTGTTACCAACAGTGCCCCAACCTGCATAGTCTGTACCAGTTTTTGCTGGATTCAGGCTAGTGTCTTCATAGTGAGACCAACCTAATTTAGCACCGGTATACCAAGTGTTATCTTTTGGAGCTGCTTGTGCAACGGTTGCAAAAGCTGCTACTGCCACTGCTACTGCGATAGCTGTTTTTTTCATTTTTACGCCTCGTTATCATCCAATATTGGCTTGGCTTCGCTGAGCCTTATTATATGCCATTGGTTTAATTTACTTGCTAGGTTTCGCAGACATTATCTACAAAAAAATAATAAAAGTAAAAAAATAATGCCATAAGCCGAACAAGCTAAAGTCTACAACGAACTTAAAAAGATACAAGTAGAGTGAGCAATAATCGTTAAAAAAAGTGTTTTTTTAGTGTATAAATCAGAGAGATATGTATATTTTTAGCAATGATTATTTTTAATCTATCTGATTGATCTACAATACTTTTAATTTAACTTTAGAGACAAATATGTCTAAAGGTTAAATTTAGTAAGAAAATTCTTAATCTTGCCTAGTGGTAATGATTTGAATGAATTTTTAAGTGGTTTGACTGTCTTGCTTGTGTACTAACCATATCATATGTTTTCTGTGGGCGCATAATTAAACCGATAGAACGGCCTTCTTGAGCAGCATATTGCAAACGAATAAAATCTTGCTCGCTTATTTCCGGCAGCCACCCCAAAACCACACTATAATTACCACTTCTTAATGCTTTTTCCATGGCATCAATCGTAGTGATATCTTCCATATGATTTAATTGCATAACTTTATTGGTGGGTATACCTGATTGTTCTAACCAGTGTTTACTGAGTTTTTTATTAGGACTTAGCCAGAGTAACCAGCGTGATTGAACCCCAAACTGGCGAAGCATGGGTAATAAAATGTAATCCATAATAGGGTGTTTTTCATCGTAAACAAGTTCGCTCACCATACCTTGTTGCATAGAGCTGTTAGTAAGCCCTGTCGCAGGGATTGATTGTGCGTAATTATTAAGAGAATGTTCTGTTGAGTTGTTCCAAGAATAGATGCTCATAATTTACCTCGTTACAATGCTGTATGAACATACAGTAACTGTATATCCATCCAATATCAAGACTATTTTTTCAAAGCGCTTCGCAACTTTGTTGTTTTTTTCTGCATTCTTCTTGGCATTTTTTATGGATGCTCTCAAAATTGGTTATGCGTAATTATCTGTAAAAAAAGAAATTATAAAATTAATTTTCTCAAGGATGAAAATTGAGCATACCCAAAAAGGAGTTTGGTAATGTTGTTAGAAGAAGAAAAAAATTTTTATTTATCCCGTTTGTTAAGTCAGTTTGGCGAGTTAAAACGTAAAAATCATTTCGGTGGGTTTTGTCTATTAGTCGATGATGCAATTGTAGGGTTGGTACTCGACGGTTGTTTTTATTTGCGTGGCTGCTTAGTGGCAAGAAGTCACTTTGAAGCGTCAGGGTTTAATCGATTAGTTTATACTAAAAAAGGCATTCCATTGGAAATGCGTTACTACCAACTTTCGGAACAAGTTTGGCATGACGAGTCCTTGTTTCTTCAATATATTGAGCTGGCATACCGTTCAGCTATCGAGGAATTAAAACAAAAGCAATCAATGACTATGCGTATAAAAGATTTGCCTAATATGAATATGTCGGTTGAGCGCGCACTAGGGAAAATAGGTGTATCTCATGTTGATGATTTGCGTTTGATGGGCGCAAAGGCTTGTTTTATGAAGTTAAAAAAACATGGTAGGAATAACCCCAGTATTAAGTTACTCATTGGCTTAGCCGCTGCAATAGAGGGGTGCCATAGTGCTGTTTTACCCAAGGATATCAAACAAGAATTAATCGCTTGGTATAATAGTTTTGAGTTGACGTCAGCCTAAACCTGCGAAAGTGGACTGGTATTTTTGTAGTTAATATTACATTACGCCATATGAAGATGGGCGGGTATTTAGAATTTCAATACCCGCTCATCGGTATATTTATGACGCACTAATGGTTCGAATTATTTGTTTTATCTCAGGAATTAGTTCGAGCAATAACTTAGTTTGTTCCATGATAAGTAACGTTTTTTCGTCATCACTGGTTGAAATGTTATCTATGCGCTGCAATAAACTGTGGCGAAGTTTATCTGATTTTTCATCAATAACGAGTGGGTCAATGGTTGTGATTTGTAGCGATGATTCAACATAACAAATAGCGTCGTTGAGTAATGAAAGATTACCTTCATTTTGCATTTTTTCACGATGCGCACCTAATGCAGAGATATAGCTGAGTAAAGTGTGGTTTAAGCAGAGAAGGCGAAAAGCTTGTTCTTGAGTGATTCGATAAGACTTAGGGTCAGAAGCCATATTGGAGACAATAGAAGCGAATTCTGCATCATTATTATGTGCGTCTCTTCGTGCGATTCGATATTCAAGGCGGTTGTCTTTACCTTGGTAGTACTGTTGTAAAATAGCATCTAAATAACGGCAGTTGCTATCCATGGTTTTTTGTATGACCTGGGGAAGTTGACGGAATTTCCAGTCAGGCCAAATGAAGCTGACGGCAAGTAATGCAATAAAGCAACCAATTAATGTGTCAATGATCCGTGGAAGTGCAACGTCAAACCCTTCGCCAAGTAGGTTAAAACAAAACAAGACGAGTAGCGTGATAAATAAGGTTGCTTGGGCGTATTGGCTACTGCGAAACATAAAGAACAGTAAACCAGAAATAACGATTAGCGTGAGTTGGCCTTCCATTGAAGGGATTAAATTCAGCAAGGGTAAGCCAATGAGAATACCAACAATCGTGCCTATTATACGTAGAGCTAAACGGCGTTTAGTGGCGCTGTAGTTAGGTTGGCATACAAATAAGCTAGTGAGTAATATCCAATATCCTCTTTCCATATCAAATAGTTGGATGATGATATAGCCAGTACAAAGGAGAATTGACATTCTGACCGCATGGCGAAATAAAGAGGATTTCGGGGTTAAATGGTGTTTAACTCGCGAAATAATATCACTAATACCTGATAACGATTCGTCAGATAATTGCTCTATTTGTTTATTATTTTGCTGCCATGTACTTTGCTCAAGGCTTAGGCCTTTAAGTTGAACGTCAATGCCTTTTAAGTTTTTAAGCAAGTTATACAGAGCTTTAATTTCATGAAGCTCAGGTGATTGCTGTTTTAGTAGCTGTAGCGATTTTTCAATGTAAGTGAAGGTACGTTCAAAACGAGGGTTATGTTGGTATTGTTTACGCCATAAAACCGATTGAGCAACTTGCTGGCAGGCTCTTGCTTGCATGGTTAGTAGGCGTTGGAAACGAAATAAAATATCACAATGACGTAAAGTACGGCTAAGTTGTTGGTATTGTATGTGAGATGAACTTGCTCGTTCGTGAATATCTTGGGCAACAAAATAATAATGCAGTGAATTTCGCGTGCCTTTTTGTCCCCGATCTCCTTTTAATCGGCTCAGTAATGCAATTTTAGCTTGGTTCATGGTGCTAACTAAATGACTGTTAACTAAAGCTAAATCATAAACTGAACGTTGGTAGTCATCTTCTAAGTCTGGGTCAAATAAGTTGGCTTTTGCATCTAGATAAGCTGAAAGTTGCTGGTAGCATTGGGTTATTGCATCTTGTAGTGGCCTAACAGGAAATAAAATATGGCCAATCAAAGTTAAGATATTATACCAAATTGCTCCTGTGAGTAATAATGCAGGTTGTTGGTACCAAGTATCAAAAATAGGTACACCGAGCATGGTATAAATGGCAATTAACAGTGCACCAAATGCGATGGTTGCGTATCGCTGCCCTAAAGCACCAAGAAGAATAAAACCACACGTGGAAAAGGCGAGGCCAAAAAAGAAAAACAAAGGGTATGGAAACAGCAGTTCAATTGAAACGGATGCAATAAAAAAACAAAAAAGTGTAATAATTAAATTTTTTATTCTGCCAGTTAGCCTATCATCTAAGTCAGTCAGTGCTGCAGCAACCACGCCCAAGGTAAGTGGGATAGTGATTTTAGGCTCTTGGTTTAATAACCACGGCACCAAGGTTGCGCCTGTCAGGGCTATAAAGATTCGGATATAATATAAAATATGGCTGTTATATAGCACACGACGATAACTGGTAAGCAGTGTTAGCACAAAGTACCTCAAAGGTAAGACAAGCCCTAATCTATATAGGATAGCTTGTTTGCAAGGAATAAAAAACCGTTTGGAATCAAGCCAACCGTATTTTTGTCATTGATTTTCTCAGGTGCAGGACGTATGGAACTGAAATCAACACAGATTGGACAGCGTCTGGCTCAGCATCCCTACAATCGGGTTCGCTTGCTCAACGCAGGTATTGAAGTGAGTGGTGAAAACCACCAATATCTTATCCCATTTAATGAACTCATTGATATTCGTTGTAAGAGAGGGATTGTTTGGGGGGAGTTAGAATTTGAAATTGTGAATGAGCAGGTTGTTCGTTTACATGGTACGGAATGGAAGCAAACTCAGCGCTTTTATCATTACTTAAATGAAAAATGGCAACAATGGAGCACTGAAATGAGCCACGTCAGTGCTAGTGTATTGAGTGAATTAGTTAATTCGATTGAACAATTGACGCAACAAGATCATTGGTTGACGTTGCGCCACTTAGCCGAGATAAAAGATAAAATATCACAGAAATTCTCATCGCTACCTATGCCTTTGGCGCGCCTTTTATTATTTGAAAATTGTGCACCACAATATCACGAATGCTTAAATTGGCTAAATAATGGCCAAAACTGTCGACGGCAAATTAACGATCACTGGTGTGAGTCTGTCTTAGTTCACTATCACGATTTTTTCCAGCAAGTAGAAACATCACCACTCAATTATTCACAGTCTTTATCTGTAATTAATGGTGAGGATAACGTATTAGTACTGGCAGGGGCTGGGAGTGGTAAAACATCAGTCCTCGTGGCTAGGGCTGGCTGGTTGATCTTGCGGGGTTTGGCAAAACCAGAACAAATTCTATTGTTAGCTTTTGGTCGCAAAGCGGCAGATGAAATGAATGAACGTATTCATTCACGACTACAACAAGATATTGAAGCAAAAACTTTCCATGCTCTTGCTTTACACATTATTCGTGAAGGTAGCAAAAAATCGCCAGTAATTAGTGAGTTAGAAACTGACACTCAAAAACGGCAAACACTATTATTAAATGAATGGCGAGAACAATGTTCAGCAAAGAAAGCACAAGCAAAAGGCTGGCGAGAATGGCTTTCTGAAGAATTGCAGTGGGAAATTCCAGACGGTGAGTTTTGGAAAGACGAAAAATTAAGCAATAAAGTGGCTGCTAGGTTAGACCGTTGGCTAAGCTTAATGCGTATGCATGGCGGTAGCCAGAAGGACATGATTGATAATACGGAAGAAGAAATAAGGGACCTTTTCCAAAAGCGCATTCGTTTAATGGCGCCGTTATTGAAAGTGTGGAAAAGCGCTTTGAAAGATGAAGGTGCAATTGATTTTTCTGGATTAATTCATCAGGCCATTAACATTTTAGAGAAAGGGCGTTTTATTAGCCCATGGAAACATATTTTAGTCGATGAGTTCCAAGATATTTCGCCTCTTAGAGCTAAATTATTGCAGGTACTACGACAGCAGAATAAGCAAACGACGTTATTTGCTGTTGGAGACGATTGGCAGGCTATCTATCGGTTTAGTGGTGCAGAATTAGACTTAACAACATCGTTTGAGCATAACTTTGGCATTGGAGAACTTTGCGCTTTAGACACCACTTATCGTTTTAATGAGCGTATTGGTGAAGTGGCTAACCAGTTTATTTTACAAAACCCAATGCAGCTAGATAAACCATTGAATAGCTTAACGAAAGGGAATAAAAAATCGGTTATTCTTCTTTGTGAGGATGCCTTTGAACGTTTGTTGGACAAAATGAGTGGCTATGTGCTTGATGATGAAACGGTATTAGTGCTAGCCCGCTACCATTATTTAAAACCTACTATTTTAGATAAAGCCAAAACTCGTTGGCCAAAATTAAATATTCAGTTTATGACGATTCATGCCTCAAAAGGGCAGCAAGCAGACCATGTCATCATTTGTGGTCTGAATAGCGGAAAGGATGGTTTCCCTGCTCCTGCGCGCGAATCAATCATTGAGCGAGCTTTATTGCCTAAACCAGAAGATTTTGATCACGCAGAAGAAAGACGTTTGCTGTATGTCGCATTAACACGGGCTAAGCAGCAAGTTTGGTTACTCTATGACCCAGAAAAACCGTCAGAATTTGTTGATGAACTCAAGCAATTGGGCGTTCCAAAGCAAAAGAAACCTTAAGGTAATCTTATTTTGTATTAAGCGCCAGAATGCTGTGGCGCTTAATATTGGTAGATTAGTTAGTTCGTTTATTTAAATAGCTTTCGTAATCAGGAATAACGACGTCTATTACATTATCAAAATAGGGTGATGTGATTAAAAAATCAGCAGTTGCAGGGTTGGTCGCGACAGGAATATTCCAAACTGTAGCCAAACGTAGCAATGCTTTAACATCAGGGTCATGAGGTACAGCGTTAAGAGGGTCCCAGAAGAAAATCAAGAGGTCGATTTTTTGTTCTGCGATCATTGAGCCTATTTGCTGGTCTCCCCCCATAGGGCCACTTAGCATACTGGTGACCGGCAACCCAGTGTGCTGGTGGATTAAATTACCTGTTGTGCCGGTTGCGTATAATTTGTGAGTTTGGAGCCGTTCATTGTTTTTCTTAGTCCAAGATAATAATGAAGGTTTACAGTGGTCATGGGCAACCAAAGCAATATTTTTTGAGGCTGTAATTTTACGGGTTGTTGATTCCATGATATTCCCTTAAGTAAGATGCGAGATAAACATCTTTAAAAATTGAATGAGCAAAGATATACAACATATATCATAATGCTAGTGAATAGTTTATAGGTTTTGGGAGATATTTTGATGAGAGATCAAGAAATTGCTGAAATTTTAAAGTGTGTTCGAACTATTGCTTTAGTGGGAGCGAGTGATAAGGCAAATAGGCCGAGTTATGAAGTTATGGAATATCTTTTGCATCAAGGCTATACCGTTATTCCAGTGAGCCCCAAATTGGCAGGGCAAACTTTATTAGGGCAGCTTGTATACGAAAAACTGAGTGATATACTAGAGCCTATTGACATGGTCGATGTGTTTCGTAATGCAGAAGCTGCAGTAGGAGTGGCCAGAGAAGCAGTGGAAATTAAAGCTAAAGTTTTGTGGTTACAAAAAGGGGTGATTAGTGAAGAAGCACAGCAAATCGCTTTGCAGGCTGGTTTGCAGTTTGTTATGGATAAATGCCCAAAACAAGAAATACCTGCTTTAGGTCTTGAAAAATAAAGTATTTCTAGCGTTAAAAAAGTAAAGCAGCTAGTGAGCTGCTTTACGGTTGCGTTCATAAATAACAATATAAATATTTGAAGGTTAGTTGCGAAGGCGAGGTGCTTGCAACTGAGACCTTATTGATTCCGCTAGTTCATCCATTGATGGTTGCTCTGGATGGTCTTCTACGGTTTCATAAGTAATTTGAGCTTCAGCCAAATAAGTATGAACAGCATCCCCATTGTCATCTTCCATAACAACATGATACCAAGGTAGATCGCGTAGTGTGCTGTTAGCGGCAATATCATCATCATGTGGTTGTTCGAGCGAATACTCAGCGTCTACATCGACAACAACGCCTAAGTAGCCGAGAAGTTTGTGTCTAACTTGTTGCCCGATTCCATATTTACTGGTGATCATCATAGCGACCTCCTAAAAGCCTTGCTTATACTTCAAACTATATGTGGGCAGTGCTACGCGTTTTCAAGCTAAGATATAGACAATTATCAATAACGCAATACACTGTCTTTATACGTAACGATCAAAAGCAGTGCCTCATTTAGCAGATTATCTGTTCAATGAATAAAAAACAACTGTTAAAAGAAGGTATCAATACATTATGCTCTGACAATGGAGGCTCACATGATTACATCAGGTCGATATTTTTATATTTATGGTCGTGTTCAAGGGGTTGGGTTTCGTTACCAGACCTATCATTGGGCTAATCAGAATGGCATAAAAGGCTTTGTGTGTAACCGGGATGACGGTAGTGTTAAGCTAGCTATTTATGGCTCAGAGCAAGATATTGAGTTTGTTGATGAGTGGCTGAAAGCTGGGGGCCCTCCAGGGGCAAAGGTAGACCATTTTTTTACCGAAAACTGGAAAACCGAGCCAATAGCGGACTTTAGTGTCCGCTATTAGCGGAAATTAAATGCATTTCACCGGTTTTGGCAGGCCTGCAAGTTTAGTCGCTTGTTTAGCAGGACCTTTAGGAAATAACCGGTATAAATAGCGGCTATTGCCTTTTTCTTCCCCAAACTGCTGGGAAACTGCTTTAACTAACATACGAATAGCAGGAGAGGTATTAAATTCCAAATAGAAATTCCTGACGAAACGGATAATTTCGAGGTGTTCATTGGTAATTTCAATATCTTCTTGCTGTGCGAGTAAAGGAATTAATTCTTCACTCCATTGTTGGCTGTCAAGCAGGTAACCTTGCGCATCTGTTTCTATTTCTTGATTATTAAAAACCAACATACTCTTTTTCAACTCAAATAAAATTAGAACGTAAATTTAGCAAAAATAGAGATGTAACCCAAGTAAAGTCGTTAGAATGTTGATATTTTCGCCTAACAGTATGAAAGACGTATATTTTTAAAGCGAATGATCACATTAGGGGTTTACATCCAATGAGAGGATGTTTATAGTGCACGTCATTGCGGAGGGGTGGCCGAGCGGCTGAAGGCAGCGGTCTTGAAAACCGCCGATGGGAAACCATCCGAGAGTTCGAATCTCTCCTCCTCCGCCATCTTCACTTCTAGCAACATCTTCTAAAGTCTTCCAATCCCAAGTAAATCAAGCATTCTAGCGAAATTACACACTACCGAACCTACTAACGTCTTTCTAAATCCTCTACAATTTGTTGTATAGTTTTTTGTATAGAAATTCCCTCTACAATTTTCCTGTAGATAAATCCTACACGCTGGCATTATCGCTGTTATCATCTTTTATATCGTTTTGATTGGTGCAATACTGGGGTATTAGGTTACTTTTACTTAAATATCGGATGATTCTCATATGTCTAATAATTAAAATGGTAATATCCACTTCGGCGGATTTTTTAAAATTATTACCGAACTGTTATTTTAATAAGCCATGAATATATTTTGATTGTTTTAAGGCTAATTATTACTTATCCAGCTACGGTGGCTTCATGGGTAATTGTTCTAATTCGCGTAGTTCTTTTTCTAGTGGCTTTCTTTGATTAAAATGTTGATGTGCATTAAAAGCAATTGCTTGTGTTATTAATATCTCATAAGGTGGATTATCCATCTGTAAAATGGTTATTTTGTACATTTATAACTATTAATGCTTCGTTTATAACATTTTATTAATTTAAATATGAATAAGACGGAATAGTTACAGTATTTTTTAGTATTCAATATAAGTAGAGAAAAATTCAAACGGAATGATAAACCAAAGGTTTGATGTGTATCAGAGGATACAAATAGTAACTTGTTGTAACTGTTTTATAAATATATTATTTAGTATCTTAACTCCATGGATTTATCAAGATGAATAAATTATTAATTCCTGCTTTTTGTATTGCTTCTTTATCTGGGTGTGCGGTAACTGAGTATAACTATGTCCCTGACTCACAAAAAATCAGTGAACCTAAAATAGGCCAGGTCAACCATATTACAGTAGGGCAACCCTTAGTAAGAGAAGGCAATATTAGTGAAATAGACGGAATTAAAGTATTAAACCCAATACAGATAGATTTGGCTTACAAAATTATCCCCGGTGTATTCAAAAAAGTGGGTTCAAGTGATAAAGGCGATTTTTATATGCCAGACCAAATCGTTGATTCTGGCTCGGTCACTGTTGAGGTTTTAGGGCAACCGTGGAATTCACTTTTAATTAAAAAAGGGTCTGGTCCTAATGAGATCTGTATCGTGACAGATGTTAATGTCGCTGTTTGTAGTGATAAAGCACAAATCGAACAGGTAAAACTAAATAATTCTGATGGTGATTCATTTGAACAAGCCTTAATTTTCAATGGGATAAATGACAAGGTTGTCGATGTTAGTTATCAGAGAATAGGTTCAAATATTGAGAATCAAGGATTTGGAGATAATATTCAGTATAACCTTAAGAATAGCGATATTATTTCTTATCGAAATGTAAAATTAAAAATTATCGATAGTTCAGAAAATTCATTAACCTATACGGTGATAAGTAATTTTTCTGACAATTAATGTGCATCACATTAATGAACTAGTTGAAAACAGCGTTAAACTAAATTTAGTCTCTAGTTAAGCGCTGTCGCAGCATCTTTTCTCACTTTATTCTTATTTTAACTTCAAAATATTTGGATCACATCGACAATTGAAGAATATTGTCTTTTCAGCATACCTCACATACTCTAAGTTAAATTGATTTAACGTAGAGGCGTTATTTATGATGAATATCCAATCCAATCACAATAGCTTTTTTATTTTATCTGATGACAAGCAAACGCGCCTTGCCGAAATAACTTTTGTTTATACTGGTGACGACTTAGTGATTATTGACCATACAGTGGTTGATGAAAGCTTAAAAGGACAGGGCATTGCAAAGCGATTAGTTGCTAAGGTTGTTGAGCGAATGAGAGAAGAAGGGCGAAAAATTATTCCATTATGCCCTTTTGCAAAAGCAATATTCGATAGAACGCCTGAATACAGTGATATCCGCCAATAATATTTGTTAATTACTGATGAGGTAAGCATGAGTATTCAACATAATGATAAAATACCTGATTTACAGTTGATTACAGCACGTTCGAAAGATGTTGGTGGGCTTCCTGTTGCACGAGTTTTACCGACAAGAGAGCGGAGACTAATAGGTGCTTGGTGTTTTCTTGACCATGCAGGGCCTACGGTTTTTAAAGGCGATTCAGAGGGGATGAAGGTATCACCTCACCCTCATACAGCTTTACAAACATTCACTTGGATGATTGAAGGTGATGTATTACACCGAGACAGTCTTGGCTATGAACAGGTTATTCGGCCAGGGCAGGTCAATTTAATGACAGCGGGTCATGGGATCAGCCATTCTGAAGATACCCATGGAGAGAGTCGCCAGTTACATGCAGTGCAATTGTGGATTGCTTTACCTGAAGCAGTTAAAGATATTGCCCCTCGTTTTGACCATTATCCTATATTGCCACGTTGGTCTGAAGGTGAAACATACTTCAATTTACTCGTTGGGGAATATGGAACTTATAAAGCACCAACATTAACATTTTCTTCGTTGATCGGGCTCGATATTGTTGCGAAGAAATCCGCTCGACAAATTTTAACGTTACGCTCTGAATTTGAATACGGTATTTTTGTGGTAAGTGGCAGTGCTGTTATTGAAGGGCAGCAAGTTAATAGTAATGAATTAGTTTATTTAGGCAAAAATATAACTGAAGTTTCTGTAGAACTCGCCACAGATAGCCATATTTTATTACTGGGTGGTGAGCCTTTAAATGAACCTGTGTTGATGTGGTGGAATTTTATTGGCCGAACTAAAGCTGATATTCATAACGCAGTTGAGGAATGGAACCAAGGAAGTTCTCGTTTTGGGAACGTTTTTAATGATAGGCGCGAGCCAACACTGGCTCCAGTTATGCCGTAATCAGTTTAAGTTACTCCTTTGTTTATTATATGAAATGAAGGAGTAAGTCATTCTAAATACGACTATAACGCTAAGCATATTGCCTATAAATGCGATTTTGTTTTGAATCTTAATTCAAATGGCAATAGTATTAAATTATTAAAAAATAATCTTACTGAAGTCGTATTTTATTAAAGTATAGGAGATGTTTAATGGCTATTTCTGCAAGAAACCAACTTTCAGGTGTTGTTGAGTCCATTGTTATGGGAGCGGTAAATGATGAAATTATACTCGATTTAGGCAATGGTGAAAGTATTGCGGCAGTGATTACTAAAAATAGTACCAAACAACTTGGTTTAGAAAAAGGTAAAGTGGCAACGGCAGTAATAAAAGCACCTTGGGTTGTGCTTGTGTCCAACGCTGAAGAATATAATTTCTCTGCTCGTAATCAATTTAATGGCGTGATTGAATCCATTGAAAAAGGGAGCGTTAATTCTGTGGTAAATTTAAAAACCAGTGCGGGAACTTTATTATCTGCAGTGGTAACAAATAATAGTACCGTAGAGTTGGGATTAAATGTTAAAAGTAAAGTAACTGCCATTATCAAAGCTTCCAGTGTTATTTTGGCAACTAAGAAGTAGTAAAAATTGTAGAAAGGCTGTTATAACAGCCTTTTGTAATTCACTTTCAGTCAGTTAACCTTTTCTAGGTTAATGATTTTAATTTTTTTACCTTTAAGCTCAATAAGCTTACCTTCAACTAGTTTTATTAATGTGCGGTTTAGTTGCCTGACAGACACACCAAGCATGGCGGCTATTGAATCGCGATTTTCCAATTTAAATTCAGATCCATACTGGTTTTCGGCAAAAACTAAATAACGTCTTAATTTATATTCAACAGAAAATGCAGAAGAAGAGTGTAGCTGCGATGCGTTAAAAAGCTTTTTGCTAAGATGTTGACATATAAATTGTAAAAAAATAGGGGAGCTAAGTTCTTTCTTTTGAATAATTTGTAGTGGAAATGCGAGTAATTCACAATCTGTGACTGCCTGTATCGTACTGTAAATACGGGTGTTTTTGGCATCATTGTTCTGAAATAATTCTAAGTCACCAATAACTGAAAACGCATTTTCAAATGAAAAAACAACATGCTCGCCATTTATTTCATAGCGTTCAACTTGTAGTTTTCCCTCTAAAAGAAAGTAGATAAATTTAATTGTGTCATTTTGCGACATTAAGTATTCAGATGAGCTGATTTTAATAAATTTTGCTGACTTTATTGTTTCTTCAGTCAGAATTTTATCAAGCTGATAGAGAGTAAAATATTCTTTGATTTTTTCAGAAGAGATAATTTTTTCATTATTTATTCTATCAATGTGTGTATTTACAGTGAGCAGTATGGCATAGATTCGCAAGTGTAAAAAAGGACGTATGTCCTTTTTTTATCTATTGATGAACTGTTAGTTTAGGTGATATTCAATAGAAGGAGATATACATGAAAGAACAATTATCGAATAGAGTTGGCTGTACTGATGATATGCATGAAAAGATAAATTTAATGCCTAAAGTCGAATTACATGTGCATTTAGACACTTGCTTAAGTTTTCACTATGTAAAGCAAGCTAACCCATCCATTTCATTTAACGAATTTGCTAGCACATTTATTGCGCCTGAAAAATGTGAAGATCTAGGTGATTTTTTAAAGTGTATAGAGCCACAACTTGATATTTTACAAACTAAAATGGCAATTTCTCTTGCTGTAAATGATTTATTTGAACAACTACAGAACGATAATGTTATTTATGTTGAGCTACGTTTTGCTCCGTTGTTACATCTTAGAAAAGGACTGAAAAGTGCAGAGGTAGTCGAAGTTGTTTTGGACGCCATGGAACAAGCCAAAGAAAAATACGCTATCGAAGCTAGGCTAATACTATGTACCTTACGCCATTTTACAGAACAACAAAGCTTGGAGACGGCCCAATTAGTTATTGATTATCAAGGCCGTAATGTTATTGCATTAGATTTAGCTGCAGATGAAGCTCGGTTTACACTGAGTAACCATCAAGCTGCGTTTGATTATGTTCGCTCATGTGGTGGCCATGTGATTGCTCATGCAGGGGAAGCTTTAGGGTATGAAAGTGTGCTTGAAACACTCGATAAACTAAAAGTATCCCGTATTGGACACGGCGTAAGAAGTATTGAAAGTGACGAAATAATTGAACGGTTAAAGCTTAATAAGATATTACTTGAAGTTTGTCCTAGCTGTAATATTACCTGTAATGTTTTTGACAGTATTCAAGTACACCCAGTTAACGAATTAAAGAAACGTGGTGTAAGGCTGAATATTAACACTGATGCGCGAACAGTTGCGAATACGACATTAAATCAAGAATACCAGTTATTACACAAGGTTTTTAACTGGACTATTGACGATTTTATTCAGTGTAATGTGCACGCGTTAGAGGCAAGTTTTCTTAATGATATTGTGCGAGAACAATTAACTAATAAAATCAAAAATTGGCTTTAAGCATCATTGAGGGGAGCGGTGGAATACCACTTTTCCCTTTTAACTCATTAAATCTCATAGTGTGATTGTACAAAGCCGGATGGGAAGGTAATGGTTTGGATATGTTTTAGGCGAATATCTTGTTGTATTGGGCCAAATAGTGAGCGCCCGTTGCCAAGTAATATAGGTAATCGTGTAATAATCAGTTTATTGATTAACCCGCTGTTTATAAATGATTGAACTACTTGCCCGCCATCAATATAAATATGTTGATGTCCTTCTTTTTCTAATAGAGCCATGGCTTCTTCGGGGAGGTGATTGAGGAAGCGAACTTTGCCAATTAAATGTTCAGGGATTGGCAGACTGGCTAATGATGAAGAAAGCACTATAACTGGCAACTCATATGGCCAAGGGGTCATATGAGAGAGTGTTTCATAAGTACCACGTCCCATAACGATAGCATCAATATGACTCATAAAATCATGATATCCGTGATCTTCATTTGTTGAGTCGAAGGATTGTAGCCAATCAATATCACCATTTTTTCGGGCGATATAACCGTCTAAGCTGGTTGCTATAAATACATGTCCTGAAATCATAATATGGTACCTATTCGAATTGTTTTACAGCTTATAATAATGAATGAAAGTGTAATAATACGGGTGATATAGTGCTTTATGTGCCCGCCAACCTTGGAGTTTTTATGTCACATCAAGACCGTAATTATGTTTTAGGTATTCCCAAGTTACCCGCTCGTGCAATGATTTTTCTTGTTCCTTTCTTTTTATCCCTTGTCATGAGTGGAATTGTTTCGCTGATTAGTACGATAAGAGCCTTGGGCTTCACCAGCGAAGTGTTTTTTCCTTGGTTGAGTTCGTGGATGCTCTCTTGGATGATTGCTTTCCCGACCGTATTTTTTGTCTTACCGATTGCAAGGCGAATTTCACTGATGTTAGTTAAAAATGCATAACAGTGAGTGTTAAAATTGCTAATATAAAGGTGAAATTTATGGGCACTATTTTGAATGGGATTTTATGTCGATAAAAATTATTGGTTTGTTCTTTATTACAGCATTGGCTGAAATTGCAGGTTGTTACTTTCCTTATCTTTGGATGAAAAAACAAGGTGGGGCTTGGTTATTAATTCCTGCAGCCTTAAGTTTAATGCTGTTTGTTTGGTTGCTGACATTACACCCAGAAGCGAGCGGACGAATTTATGCAACTTATGGCGGGATATATATTGTCACAGCATTAGTCTGGCTGAAAGTGGTTGATGGTGTCTCTCTTACTGTGACTGATTGGGTGGGTGCTCTGGTTGTACTTGTAGGGGCAGGGATCATTATTAGTGGTTGGAAGTAGATGATAATGTTATCTCATTATCTTAAAAATTTAATTATTTATTTTAAGGTAATGAGGGGACTAAGATGGCTACAGCATTATCTCTTTATGTTTATTTCATCAAATAAATGCTAAATCCACATTTAAATTTTAAATTAAATGTAAGGGTTATTGTTTTACGAAATTAAACTATTCTCTTTTATGAAATGTTAATTAAAACAGCATTTAACTAAAATATTTTAAAATGTAACATTTGATCTAAATCAATTTAACAATAAATACTCTATTGGTAGTAATTTTAATTGATGTTTAACTACTCAGTTAATATTAATTAAACTTTTATTTTCACTTTCATTGATTTTAGGCAATATCTAATCATATTAGGCTGCTATTCTCTCATCGATTTATACAAAAAATATAAAGAGGTAGCAATGAACGTTAGTCGCAGAAAGTTTTTTAAAATCTGCGCTGGCGGGATGGCAGGTACAACTGTAGCTGCGTTAGGTTTTATGCCTGGAATGGCAATAGCTAATGTACGTGAATATAAATTACTTCGCTCTAAAGAGACGCGTAATACTTGTACTTACTGTTCTGTCGGTTGTGGATTACTAATATATAGCATGGGCGATGGCGCCATGAATGCTAAATCCGCGATATTCCATGTCGAGGGTGATTCAGACCACCCGGTAAACCGTGGTGCTTTATGTCCTAAAGGGGCTGGCCTACTCGACTATATCCAAAGCGAAAATCGTTTACGTTATCCAGAATATAGAGCGCCAGGCTCTGATAAATGGGAACGCATTAGTTGGAATGATGCCTTCACACGCATTGCACGCTTAATGAAAGATGATCGCGATGCGAATTTCATTGAAAAAAATGCGGAAGGAACAACTGTAAACCGTTGGTTATCAACAGGGATGCTTTGTGCATCAGCTGCTAGTAATGAAACGGGAATGTTGACGCAAAAATTCGCCAGATCGCTAGGAATGCTAGCGGTTGATAACCAAGCGCGTGTCTGACACGGACCAACGGTAGCAAGTCTTGCTCCAACATTTGGTCGCGGTGCGATGACCAACCACTGGGTTGATATCAAAAATGCCGATGTTGTCGTCGTTATGGGCGGTAATGCTGCGGAAGCACACCCTGTTGGGTTCCGCTGGGCAATTGAAGCGAAAAATAACAATGATGCCACACTGATTGTCATAGACCCGCGTTTTACGCGTACTGCATCAGTTGCTGACCATTATGTCCCTATCCGTTCAGGAACCGATATTACCTTTTTATCGGGCGTTTTGCTGTACCTGATTGAAAACCAAAAAATCAATGCTGAGTATGTTCAGAACTATACCAATGCATCGTTGATTGTTAGAGACGATTTTGACTTTAACGATGGTTTATTTAGTGGTTATGACGCTGATAAGCGTAGTTACGATAAAACCAGCTGGAACTATAAGTTTGATGAAAATGGTCACGCATTGCGCGATGACACATTACAAGATCCACGTTGCGTGTGGAATTTACTTCACAAACACGTATCACGCTATACGCCTGATATCGTTGAGCAAATTTGTGGAACGCCAAAAGCCGATTTCTTGAAAGTCTGTGAAATTTTAGCCACAACAAGTGCGGCAGATAAAGCTGGGACTTTTCTGTATGCATTAGGCTGGACACAACATACTGTTGGCGCACAAAACATTCGCACCATGGCTATGATCCAGTTACTGCTAGGTAACATGGGGGTTGCGGGTGGCGGTGTGAACGCATTGCGCGGGCACTCGAACATTCAAGGCTTGACAGATTTAGGGTTACTATCAACCAGTTTACCGGGTTACTTGACGCTGCCTTCTGAAAAGCATCAAGACATTGATAGCTACCTGACTGCGAATACACCAAAAGCGACATTACCAAATCAGGTGAATTTCTGGAGTAACTATCCTAAATTCTTCGTGAGTTTGATGAAGTCTTTCTATGGTGATTCAGCTCAAGCAGAAAACCAATGGGGTTATGACTGGTTACCTAAATGGGACCAAGCTTATGATGTCATGAAGTATTTTGACATGATGAGCAAAAACCAAGTGACTGGCTATATCTGTCAAGGGTTTAACCCAGTGGCTTCATTCCCTGATAAGAACAAAGTGGTTAGTTGCCTCGGTAAATTGAAATACCTGATTGTTGTAGACCCATTAGTCACTGAAACGGCTAATTTCTGGCAAAATCACGGTGAGATGAATGACGTTGATACGGCTTCGATTCAAACCGAAGTGTTCCGTTTACCATCGACCTGTTTTGCGGAAGAAGATGGCTCGATAGCAAACTCAGGCCGTTGGTTACAATGGCACTGGCAAGCCGCAGATGCCCCAGGCGAAGCGCGTAATGATGGCCAAATCTTGACCGGAATTCTGTATAAGATCCGTGAATTGTATGAGAAAGAAGGTGGCCAAGGCCAAGATCCTCTGATGCAAATGAAATGGAATTATAAACAACAATTCCATCCTGAATCAGAAGAAGTGGCAAAAGAAAACAACGGTGTTGCACTGGTTGATCTTTATGATGCTGACGGCAATTTACAAGCGAAAAAAGGTGAATTACTCAGCTCATTTGCTTTATTGCGAGCCGATGGTTCAACAGCCTCTTCTTGCTGGATTTACACCGGTAGCTGGACTGAGAAAGGCAACCAGATGGCAAATCGTGATAACAGCGACCCATCCGGTATCGGTAACACATTGGGCTGGGCATGGGCATGGCCTTTGAACCGCCGTGTGATTTATAACCGTGCGTCTTGTGATACCCAAGGTAAACCGTGGAATAAAGACCGCGTGCTTATCGAGTGGAATGGTAAAAAATGGGTCGGTAATGATATTCCTGACTTTAATGCTTCTGCACCTGAAGTAGGAACAGGGCCATTCATCATGCAACCAGAAGGTTTAGGTCGTTTATTTGCTATCGATAAGATGGCAGAAGGGCCATTCCCTGAGCATTATGAGCCATTTGAAACACCACTTGGCACTAACCCGTTGCACCCGAATGTGGTTTCTAACCCAGCGGCGCGAATTTTTGATGAAGACAAGAAACGTCTTGGCGACCACAAAGATTTCCCTTATGTAGGAACCACATACCGCTTAACAGAGCATTTCCACACATGGACCAAGCATGCTCGCTTGAACGCGATTGCTCAGCCAGAGCAATTTGTTGAAATCAGCGAAACACTAGCGAAAGCCAAAGGAATTGCGTTAGGCGATAAGGTCAAAGTCAGTAGTAAGCGTGGGTTTATCAAAGCAGTTGCGGTTGTCACTCCTCGATTACAAACGCTGATGGTGGATGGGAAACCAATTGAAACTGTTGGATTACCGATTCACTGGGGCTTTGAAGGCGCGACTCAAAAAGGGTTTATCACCAATACGTTAACGCCGTCTGTCGGCGATGCTAACTCTCAGACACCTGAGTATAAGGCATTCTTAGTTAACATTGAGAAGGCGTAAGGGAGGGAACATGTCCATGCAATCTCAAGACATTATTAAACGTTCCGCGACCAATAGCATTACGCCTCCGCCACAAGCGCGTGATGATAAGCTTGAAGTCTGTAAGCTCATCGATGTGTCATCCTGTATCGGCTGTAAAGCTTGTCAGGTGGCATGTTCTGAGTGGAATGATATCCGTGACGAAGTTGGCCACTGCGTTGGGGTTTATGATAACCCTACGGATTTAAGTGCAAAATCGTGGACGGTGATGCGTTTTAGCGAAACCACTGAAATGGGCAAGCTAGAATGGCTGATCCGTAAAGATGGCTGTATGCACTGTACCGATCCTGGATGTTTGAAATCTTGCCCATCAGCAGGAGCAATCATTCAGTACGCAAATGGTATTGTGGATTTCCAATCAGAGCACTGTATTGGTTGTGGCTATTGTATCGCAGGTTGCCCATTCAACATTCCTCGATTAAACCCGAAAGATAATCGAGTGTACAAGTGTACCTTGTGTGTTGATAGGGTGAGTGTTGGCCAAGAGCCTGCATGTGTGAAAACTTGTCCAACAGGCGCTATTCGTTTCGGTACGAAAAAAGAGATGTTGGAATACGGTGCAGAGCGCGTAACGAAATTGCAAAATCGGGGTTATGCGCAAGCGGGAATTTATGATCCTGAAGGCGTTGGTGGTACACATGTTGTTTATGTACTTCACCATGCTGACAAACCTGAACTGTATCATGGCCTGCCTAAAGACCCACAAATTGATACGCCAATCAATCTGTGGCAGGGCATCTTGAAACCACTTTCTGTCGTTGGATTTATCGCGACCTTTGCAGGGTTGATTTTCCACTATGTGGGAATTGGTCCGAACAAAGAAGTGAGTGATGAAGAGGAGAAAGATGACCATGAGTAAGAAAAGCAAAATGATTGTGCGGACTAAGTTTATTGACCGCGCGTGTCACTGGACGGTTGTCATCAGTTTCTTCTTGGTTGCTTTGTCGGGGATCGCGTTATTTTTCCCAACACTGAAATGGTTGACGGAAACCTTTGGTACACCACAAATGGGACGGATTTTACACCCATTCTTCGGTGTACTCATTTTCGTCGTGCTGATGTTTATGTTTGTTCGCTTTGTAAAACACAATATTCCAGATAAGAAAGACTTACCTTGGATTAAAAATATTGTTGAAGTACTCAAAGGTAACGAACATGAAGTGGCTGATGTCGGTAAATATAACGCCGGTCAAAAAATGATGTTCTGGAGTATCATGAGCCTGATTTTTGTGCTCTTGGTCACCGGTATTATTATTTGGCGCCCTTATTTCGCACATTTATTCCCAATGTGGATGGTGCGTTGGGGGCTGTTGATCCACGCTGTTGCTGCGATTGTCTTGATCCATGCCATTTTAATTCATATGTACATGGCATTTTGGGTTAAAGGTTCAATCAACGGAATGATCGAAGGGAAAGTTAGCCGCCGTTGGGCGAGAAAACATCACCCTCGTTGGTACCGCGATGTTGAAGCGAAAGAAGCCAAAGCCGAAGCTGAAAGTAAAAAATAATTTATTTTTAGGTTAGCGAAACCGCTGTTGTGTGACTAAGCATGGCAGCGGTTTTTTATTGGATGTAAATAAGCATGAATTGTGAGCAATTTCATTATGGCAAACTAACGGTTGTCAGCCGCTAATCGATATAGCACATGTTCTTGCAACCAATGGCCATCAAGGAGTGCAGGGTGATAAAAGTTATTTGGATGTTTTATCATTCCAAGTCTTTTCATAACAGATTCTGATGGAGAATTGACCACCGCGGTGAACGCAACAAGCTCTTCTAGTTTTAGTTGTTCAAATGCAAATTTGATCGCGGCGTGAGCCCCTTCAGTCGCATAGCCTTGGTGCCAATAGTTGGGATGCAAGCGCCAACTTAATTCAACACAAGGGGAAAAAGGTAAATTAGCGGCGGGAATATTTAAACCGATAAACCCAATGAATTGTTTATTGGATTTTAATTCTACAGCCCATAATCCCCATCCCCCTTGTTGAGCGAATTTATCTATGATGGTTTCCATAAATTGTGCATTTTGCTGTTCATTTAGCACAGAAGGAAAGTAGTGCATGACATCGGGATGGCTATTCATTTGGTAAAGTGGGTGCTTATCTTCTTCTTGCCACCCACGTAGCCGTAAACGTTCAGTTTCTAATTCAATGATTTTCATGATTATTCTTTATTAAGGTGCATATGGAGAATAGGGAATGGATTACCTTCGCCATCTAGTTCAGAACGTGCATATTGTGTAAAACCCATGTGCTGATAGAAGCCGATGGCTTGAGGATTTTGCTCATTAACGTCCAGTTCAGTAATGCCTAACGTGTCAATGGCATATTGAAGGAGTTTTTTCCCAGTACCTTGGCCTCTACTTTCTTGAGAAATAAACAACATTTCAAGGCGGTGTTTATCGCAGCCTAGAAAACCGGTCATATTGCCTGTGTCATCAAATGCCACAAAAACAGCTAAATGCGGTAAATAAAGCTGTTTGATAGCAACTTTTAGCTCCGCAATTTTTTCTTCAGTTAAAAAATGGTGGGTAGCTCTAACTGAAGACTCCCAAACACGAATAATATCATCATCGTGTGCACGTGTAGCACTTTGGACTATCATTATATTATCTCCATGTATTAACTGGAAATCTTAGCTTTTGGTTTTTTTATGTCAATCGCTTATTTTAAATTTACGTTAAGGTTGTTTTTGAGATATTTATCGCAGAAAAAAAAGCTAACTACTTCATTATTAGACTAGCTACGGCGTAATTTTTTCGCCAATTATTTAATATAGCGATAAAAGTACTTTTCTTTGTTAATTTAATCGTAGGGGTATCTTAATGAAATATAAATTATTAACTCTCTGTTTATCTACGGCACTATTAACACCAATTGCACCTGTATTAGCCAATACAGGCACCGAATCAGATATGATTTTGGACCAAGTTTTAGTCCTTAGCCGCCATAATTTACGTACACCTATCGTAAATACCGGTATTCTTACTGAAGTGACTGATAAAAAATGGCCTGCTTGGGATGCGCAAAGTGGTTATCTCACAACGAAAGGCGGCGCACTTGAAGTCTATATGGGGCATTATTTTAGGGAATGGATCGACCAAAATAAATTACTTGCAGATGAACTGTGCCCAACGAGTAATGAGGATGTGTATCTTTATACGAATAGTCTACAAAGAACGATAGCAACCGCCCAATTTTTTGCGGCAGGTGCATTTCCTGGGTGCAAGGTGAGTATTCATCATCAGCCTGAAATTGGCAAAATGGATCCTGTTTTTAACCCTATTATTACGAATGGCTCCCCTGAATTTAAGCAAAAGGCACTTGCGGAGATGGAGCAATATTTTAACGGGTTATCGCTTACAGCGGGTTATGAAGAATTGGATACAGTTCTGAATATTAAAGACTCCCAAAAATGTAAAACAGATAAACTGTGTAATTTAAACAGCCAAAAAAATAGTTTTATTATTGAAGCAGAAAAAGAACCGGGCGTCAGTGGCCCATTAAAAATTGCGAATTCAGCTGTAGACGCTATTGATCTGCAATATTATGAAGGTTTTCCGGCTAATGATGTGGCTTGGGGGCTTGTGGATACCCCTGAAAAATGGAAAAAACTGAATACGTTAAAAAATGCTTACCAAGAAACGTTGTTTACGCCAAAAATTATTGCTAAGAATGTGGCTCATCCAATACTGAATTATATTGATAAAGGCTTTGTTTCTGTCGATAAAGGAGAAACTGCAAAATTTATATTCTTAGTCGGGCATGATTCGAATATTGCTTCGTTGATGTCAGCTATGGATTTTAAACCATATCAATTACCAGAGCAGTATGAGCACACCCCAATTGGGGGGAAATTAGTGTTTCAACGTTGGACGGACAAACAAGCTAATAAAGATTTTATGAAAGTAGAATATGTTTATCAAACCTCAGATCAGCTTAGGGATAATACATATTTGTCATTACAAACACCTCCTAAGCATGTCACATTAGAGTTAAAAGGGTGCCCAATAGATAAAAGCGGTTATTGTTCTTGGGAAGATTTCCAAAAAGTCATGGCGACAGCCTTAGAGCAGTAATAACGGAGTGTTGATGCCCGACTAACTTGAGTGGGGCATCATTTTTTGGGAAGATAGTTAAATTATATATTCGGTTTATTAATATGTTATGTGGATAAAACGCTCACTATGTCTATTCAGTTTTTTCAACTAAACCAAATTGGTACTGCAGATCTTATCGCATTAAATACTCACCCTGCAGTGCTTGAACATATGCCGTTAGGCAGTCATCTTTTTGATGAGCAAGCCTGCCGTGAGTGGGTTGCAGGAAAAGAGCAGCATTGGGATCAACATGGCTATGGCGTATGGGCCATTATGATTGATGGTCAGTTTGCAGGCTGGGGAGGGTTACAAAATGAAGCGGGTGACGCGGATTTAGCTTTAGTTTTGCATCCCAAGTTTTGGGGAAAGGGAAAATACATTGTTAATAATATAATTCATAAAGCTTTTACATCACTGAAGGTTGAGTCCGTTACAATTCACTTACCGCTAACGCGTAAGAAAATATCAGCGATTTTGCGTTATGGTTTTACTGAAGAGGCTATTGTTGATTTTGACGGTATTCCTTTTAAGCGTTTTAGATTAAGCCACTGAACAGTTTTATCGCATAAAAAAACCCTGCTAAAAAGCAGGGCGTGAAAATCACGAAAATGTTTATGAGCCTTTAATTTACTCTAAATTAGCGAGAAAATAGCCTTGTAAAGTGTATGTCTTTGCTGTTTTTTGTAACAATCATTAAGACTAAACCTTTTATTTGTAAAATACGTTGGTTTAGCTGTAAATGTAACTTTAGCCTTTATTATCTAACAACTAATACGCTAGTTTTCGCATAGCGAACTACTGAGGCTGCATTCGAACCGAGCAAATAGGTTGACATACTTGGGCGGCGTGAACCGAGTAAAATAATATCAGCGTTAATATCTTCTGCTGTCGCGAGAATTTCGTCTTTAACAGAGCCGACGGTTGCTTTTGCCTGTATCTTATCTGCTGGGATATCAAATAATTTAATTTTTTCTTTTAGCTCGGTCAGAATAATTTCAGCTTGCTTTTCGTCATCAGGAAAGTCTCCTGGCAAGATTGTGCCACCGTAGCGTAAATAATTTGAAATTGGTGCGGTTACGGCAAGAAAGTGTACTGTTGCATCGTTCAATTTTTGTAGCGAATTAACATGAGGCACTAATAAATTAGTGAGGGCATCTTCGGTTACATCGATAGGAACTAAAATTGTCTTGTACATAATATCTCCCTTTTTCTTTTATATTATAAGTTTAGAACAATATCATACATTGTGAATTCGATTATTAATAGTAATGGATTTATTGGGCAAAGGGTGTGAGCAAGTAGCGGTAATAAGATTTTTCATCAAAAAAAGAGAGAAGCCTGATGTCATTACAATGAATGATATCAGGCAAAATGCAGGGAATATTAGGATAGGTTTATTTTTTTACGCAAGCTTCTTTTAAGCCAGCTTTGCAGGCTTGAGCTAAATATTCGGCCGCGGATTTTTCATTTATTTCAACGCCTTCACCACTTTCTAGCATCTTACCGACTTGGTATTGTGCTGGTGGGAACTTTTTATCGGCAGATTTTTTGAACCATTCAAAAGCAATAATATAATTTTGTTTTACACCAATACCTTGATAGTAAAACTGCCCCATGTAGTTTTGGGCTTCAACGTTGCCTTTATTCGCTGACTTTTCGAATAGATCCATAGCCGTTTCAAGGTTGGCTTCAACACCATTACCATTTAAATACATATCACCTAAAAACAACTGAGCATCGGAGTTGCCTTTATTCGATGCCATTGTTAGCCATTTCTTTGCTTTACCATAGTCCTGTTTAAGCTCATTCCCAAGGTAATAGCCAATTCCTAACATGACTTGTGCTTTTATATCCCCTTTTTGTGCCTCTTGCTCGATGCGTTTAATGGCTTCTTTGGGAACTGCGGCGACACTCAGGTTAATTGAAAAGGCACATAAAATAATAAATGAGAGAATTCTAAGCATGATTTGATATCTTATATTAGCGTTGTTTTTTTCTGTTTTTAATACAATGTCTCAATGAGATTTATTGTCAACAAAGTAAAGCATATTATATAAAAAAAACTACATCAAAATACGTAATATAAAACAAGCGATACGTTGTGTGTTTTTACGCATTTTTAGGGTAATTAGTAACTTCCCATACTCTACGATTTTAATTGAAAAATATCAATATATAATAAAAAAGACAATATATTTGAGTATGAAGTTTAATGTCTTTTAGTAATGTTATGTATCTGTTGTTACAAGATATTAATAAAAAAATGATTTGAAATCATATGCGGAGGTTAAAGATAAGAGAATAAAATATTAATTGATAAGTTTTATTTTAGAAGATTATTTTTAAAAGACATTTAATACGAATAAATTATCGATATAAAACACATTAAAGGTGAGGAAAGTAAATAAAATAAGGAGTAGTGCATATGTATTAGAAAGGTGTGAATTGAAATTTACAGAGTCCACACCTTAACAATATGATAAGAACCTGCCCGTTGATGGCTTAAAAAAGCTTATAACTCAAATAATGGAGTAGGTTTACCGTTGTCATCAATGGCGACAAAATTAAATTGGCCATGTATCACTTCTTCACGACCATCAGAATACATATCCTCTAAAAAAATCGATACATTAACCGTTAAACTGGTTCTTCCGACTCGAATGACTTTACCGACCAATTCAACAATAGTGCCTGAAGGGATTGGGTGGGTGAAATTAATTTTCTCAGTTGATACGGTAACGAGGCGCTTACGGCTAAAACGCGTTGCGGTAATAAAAGAAACTTCATCCATCCAAGCGAGAGCAGTACCGCCAAATAGGGTGCTATGGTGGTTCGTTGTTGTTGGAAATACGACTTTAGAGACGCGAGAAATGGATTGTTCTATTTTTTGTGCGATAACATCGTCAGCGATGGAACTCATGGTCTACCTTACAATTGTTACTTAGTATGCTCGTAATTGTTAAAAGCAATAATGTTAAAGGCTAAGTGTAATACTCATTTCAAATTAATTCAGCAATAAATGTGAAGTGAATCGTTCCGGCAGGGGAAGTTTTTGAGAATATCAGCTGTAGCTAAAATCAGAAGGGTAATATTAAAGGCTCTGAGTTCAAATTATGAGCCTTTAAATTATAAGTGAGGCATGAAATTAATTATCTAAATACTCTGCGCTCATACGAACAGCTTTTGCATTGTTGCCACTTTTAACGCAAGAAACTAAAAATGCTTTAGACTCAGCCCAAATCGTGGCAGAAAAATCTTCGCCATCAACATCTTTTTCAACAGTAATAGGGTATTTTTCAACACCATCAAGCCACTCGATTAAGCCTGACTTACAGGTTGGAAAATCGTTTTTTGCAATTGATCCATCTAAAACAGGCACTGCAATTTGTGGTTTATTGTTTTTAGCAATCATATCCTCTAATTGCTCTACGGTATAACTTTTCTCAGCGAAAGCAGTGGTACTTAATAGTGAAATCGCTATTGTTAATAGTAATTTATTCATAATCACTCCATTTGATTTAAGTTTCGAATACTATGTAATAAAGACACAATAGGCAATAAAAAAACCCTTCAAATGGAAGGGTTTTTGTGAGCAAGTTTTACAAGCCAGTTTAGCTGAATCTGTATAGGCTAAATGGTTTAACATTCAATGATGGCTCTTTACCCAGTAACAAGTCAGCCGTGAGCTCAGAAGAAACTGGGCTTTCTGTCATTCCCCAACCTGTAGCAGTATTAATGACAAGGCCCGGATACTCATTAACCTGAGAAATAATTGGATGCTCATCAGGTGCGATGGCCATAGCACCACTCCATTGGTCAATAAGTTTAGAATCCTTAAATGCAGGGAATTCAGTTTTTAATTTCTCAAATGATGCATTCAACTCAGGTAAATCAGGCAATGCCGTCATATTTCTGTGTTTTTCGAAAGGTGAAATTTCGTCCAACTTCCAGTTGGTTGGTTCGGTAAATGAATTAATTAACTGCTCATTTAATGAAATATGCACAGGGAAATCAGGCATAGACAGCAATGGAATGTATTTATAACCATAAACGAAGGAGTCTTTAACAACAGGGGCAACAATCACACGTGGAGATGTTGCGTAGGTGCCGTCAGCTTGTTCACGGAAGAAAATATTGCCAGGTAAAGCAACGTTACCCCCCGGTGCAGTTGGTGACCCGGTGATCAGTTGCTGAGATTGATAAGCGGGTAGTGTTGGGACATCAACACCTAAGTTTTGCATAAACAGTCTTGACCATACGCCACCTGCGACAACAACACGCGAAGTCTTGATAGCCCCTTTCTCGGTGACGACATCAGAAATGACGCCTGCTTGGGTTTCTAAGCCTCTAGCTGCACAGTTAGTATAAATTTTTATACCTAATTTTTTGGCGTAATCTGCCATGACGAAGGTCGCAATTTCAGCATCTAAGCTACCAGAGTCTTCTTCAAAACCAGCGATAGTCCATTTAGATTGTGCACCATTCAAACGCTGGTTGAGCTCAGCACCTTCGATAATACGTGTTTTGAACGGAATATCTGAACCGACGTTTTTACTGCGAGTATCAATCCACTCTCTAACGTTGACAAGATCTTCTTCATCAAATGGTACTTCAACGCGACCTTGAGTACGATAGCTAGTATCTGCACCGACTTTCGCGTTCATCTCTCTCCAACGCTGTTTCCCTAAGTGGTGTAGTAAGAACGTTTCATCTGGCATTTTATACGTGATAACTTGGCCGTAGAAGCGGGATGATTGCTCGCCTGCGATGTTACCTTTTTCAACAATAACAACATCTAAACCACGCCCGACCAGCTCAATTGCAGTCATGATCCCCAGAATTCCAGCACCAATAACAACGACGTCAGCTTGCTGTGGTAGAGAGCCTTCAGTTCCTGCAACAAAGCCATGTCGTGGCTTACCAGGCACAAATCGACCTTCACGAGTTAACATTGGAGTTAAAATTCCGGCCCCTGCAGCAACGGCAACAACGCCACCACCAATCAAAAATTTTCTTCTAGTAATAGCCATCTTATTAAGTTCCTTATATCGAATGAGTTTTTCACAATTGACCAAAGCTTCAATTAGAAATATTTATAATTGTAATTATATCTTTAATAATAATTATAATTGTAAACCAAATTGGGTTGAAATTAAAATTTTTAATTAAATGTTAAAAATGTTTTTCGGATATGAAATGGGCGCCACTATTTCAAGAGTAATAATGTTCAAGAAAAATACTGGCGCTGGCACTATTTGGATAGAAGAATAGACAGGATAGAAATGATTCTGTTTCTACTTGTTTGATTTTTAATCTTAAATGTGGATTTCACCTGTTAGGAATAAGACGGCTTTACCTGTTAATTTTACTCGTTCAGAGGTCAGCTCACATTGAACTACTCCTCCGCGTGATGAAATTTGTTGGCCAACTAACTGCAATTTATTCAGCCGGTCTGCCCATATTGGCGCGATAGCACAATGTGAGGTACCGGTTACAGGGTCTTCATCTACCCCTTTTGCTGGGGCAAAATAGCGAGAAACAAAGTCACAGTCGCCATTAGCACTTTCTGCTGTAATTGCTAATCCAGGAAGAGAAAGCTGCGAAAGTTTTAACATATCCGGCTGACAGTCTTGAACGTGCTGTGCACTTTCAAGAAAACACAGGTAACGGTCTTTCGCTATCCAAAGCTCTTTGATTTTAACTCCAAGGATGTCGGCGAGGTGTGGGTACTGGTTTGGGTCGCTTTGTACGGATCCTAGTATTGGGAAATCCAGAGTAAATCCTGGGCCATTTTGCGTCACAACTAGCTCACCGGATAGAGAATTAAATATTAAAGGATGAATATCTTGTTGGAGCACATGATTTAACACAAAGGCAGCGGCAAGTGTTGCATGACCACACAGTTTTACTTCAACTTTAGGGGTGAACCATCGGATATGACGACCGACTAAAAATGCGGTTTCTGATAAGTTCACTTCTGCGGCAATAGCAATGAGCTGTTCATCTGGTAGCCAGTTATCGAGTAACACAACCGCAGCAGGATTACCGTGAAAAAGGGTATCAGTGAAGGCATCAACATAGTAAATAGGGGCGGATAGGCTCATTGAATGATTTCCTAAAGTCATTATGGGACGGTGAGAGAGCAGTATAGCGCCTATTCTATGAAATATAATAAGCAAATTATTAGGGAGTTAATGACGCAGAGGAGGTCCGGTAGCGAGTGAGCTGCTACCGGATAGAGGACAATTAATGAGCGTTATTAAGCATTTGCTTCATTTTTGTCTGCATTTTTAAGCATTTTTCTAACAGGGATAATCAACGCTGCCAATACAATGGCACAGATAACCAGCGCAATAGAGACGTGAGAGAAGAGCTCAGGCATGGAATCTAATTGGTCTTTACGGATGTTACCGCCCATGATGCCCGCAGCAAGGTTACCCAATGCACTCGCACAGAACCATAACCCCATCACTTGGCCGCGCATTTTTTGTGGCGCAAGTAAGGTCATTGTTGCTAACCCGATAGGGCTTAAGCACAGTTCCCCTAATGTCAGTAATAAGATACTGCCAACTAACCAGAAAGGTGAAACGCCACTTTGTGTTGCAAGCACTTGGTTTGCCGCTACCATCATGATAGCAAAGCCGCCAGCAGCAAATAAGATACCAATCACGAACTTGGTCATACTGCTTGGGTTCATATTACGTTTAGCCAGCGAAGGCCAGAACCAGCTAAATACTGGCGCTAACAATATAATGAACAGCGCATTGATTGATTGGAACCAAATGGTTGGGATTTCAAAACTGCCCATTTGACGGTCAGTATAGTCACGAGCAAAGATATTAAATGAAGTCGGTTTTTGCTCAAAGGCTGACCAGAAAAATGCGGCTGCAACTAGTAAAATTAAGCAAGCTAGTAAGCGAGAACGTTCACTGCTGGTTAAGCCGCCAAGGAAGAACATAAATAAGAAATAGATGCCCACACAGGTCGAGATAACATAAGCAGAGCTTTTCGCGATTATTGAGGCATTAAATGGGATAGTACCATTATCAATCAAGACAACCAGTATGGCTAATAACACCATGGCAAAGGTCACCCATTTCCCCACATTTTTGCGCTCAACCGTTGGGCGGTTCCATGTGGAATCAAGGCCAACTTCTTTATCATAACGGCGCATTTGAGGAATAGCGTAAAAACGGAAGATTAGCAGCGCAATTAACATGCCTAAGCCACCAAGGCCAAAACCTAAATGCCAACCATACTTTTCATGAAGTGGACCAATAATCAACGGGGCAATAAATGAACCCATGTTAATTCCCATATAAAACAGGGAGAAACCGCCATCACGGCGTGTATCTTCTTTCTTATACAGGGTTCCTACCATTACTGTAATACAGGTTTTAAATAGCCCTGTACCCAATACGATGAGTAATAACCCAACGAAAAAGAAGGTGTTTGATAAAAATGCAGACATTGCGATAGACAAATGCCCAAACGCAATGATTAATGAGCCATACCAAACAGCACGACGTTGGCCTAACCAGTTATCGGCTAACCAACCGCCGGGTAATGAGGTGATATAAACCCCACCTGCAAAAATACCAACGATAGCGGAGGCTTGTTCAATGGGTAATTCCATCCCGCCTTGCAATAATGCCGCACTCATAAATAAGATAAGTAACGGTCTAACTCCGTAAAAAGAGAAGCGTTCCCACATTTCTGTGAGGAAAAGCGAACTCAATGGGTATGGATGCCCAAAAAAAGTTTTTGTTTTAGTCGCAGAATTGTTCATCTGTGAACTCCCATAAATACTCTCTTGAGAGGTTGTGCATGATATAAAACACCAAGCCGTGCGCTCGAGTGTCAATTGTTATTGATATGTTAACATGAATATGTGAAACATATTTTTAACATACATTATTATAGAATCACCTATATACAGAATGAATTTATTGTAAAAGGTGTGCTTTTAAGGTGAAAAGTCGATATAACTCTCATTTCTCACGATAAGCTAGGGGAAGATACAGGATTTTAGTTGACAATAAAAGAAAGAATTTTGAATCGATTAAGTTATTTAAAATCAATTGGTTATGTTCATTAAAATTTGATTTTAAGGAAAGTAAGACAATAAAGCCTATAAATCATCTGGTTTCTGTACAAAAAATAGCAAGACGTTTATTGGTCAGTAGGGGAGGCTCGTAGGCCATCAGATTGTCGTCGGATGACTAACCACGAATAAATTAGGTTGAAGAGAACCAATGCCGCGGTGAAAAAGAATACGGCTCTGAAACCATAAGTTGCTGCGACAAAGGACCCCATTAATGGCCCTGTCACGTTGCCAACATCACGCAATGCTTGGTTATAGCTGAAAATACGTCCGGTTACTTGGTGGGAAATATTATAGATAATTAACGTTTGTACCGCAGGTAGTAGTGCCGCATTCAGAGCCCCAAGCATAAATCGGAGAAAACCTAACTCCCAATAACTACTCACTAGCCCCATAGGGAATAAGACAAAAATAGATGCGCCCAGCACGGCGAGTAAAACTTTTTCAGGGCCTATTCGGTCACTGAGTTTACCTAACATGGGCGCACTGATTAAAGCCGCAACTCCAGGAATGGAAGCTATCACACCACTGACAAAGGCCAAGTTTTCAAGGGAATCAGATAAATCACGTACATAAAGCGTGATGACAGGGTTGATTGAGCCCATTGCAGCTTGAATAATCATGGTGGTAAAAAAGAGGCTGATTACTAAATTTTTATTACGTAAAGAGGCAAAAACTTGTTTGCTCGTTAATGCATCTTTGCGCGAAACCGGTGTAAAGCGTTCTCTGACATAAAAAAGCGTGACAAAAAAGCAGATAAACAGCACCGTTGCGGTAATGAAAAAGACGGGGCGTAAGCCATACTGGTCAGCAAGAAAACCGCCAATGAGTGGGCCAATAAGTGCGCCACTTACGGCACCCGTAGCGAGGACGCCCATAGCCCAACCACTTTTTTTCACGGGAATTTGAGTTGCAATCAGCGCGTTAGCATTAGGGACAAAGCCACCCAATAAACCTAATATGGCTCTTAAGGCTAATAATTGCCAAATATTCTGCGCAAAGCCAATTAACACCATAACAATCGCCATGCCCAGCGCAGATCGCAATAGCATTAACTTTCGTCCCTTGCGATCGGATAACCGACCCCAAAAAGGGGCGGCAATAGCAGAAAATAAGAAAGTGATACTAAAAACAGCGCCAGTCCATAAATTCAGTGAAGCATGGTCTTTGACGCCAAGTTCTTCAATATATAACGGGAGAAAAGGCATGATCAGGCTAAAGGCGGCGCCTGTTAAAAAACAGCCAAACCACACGACGTATAGGTTACGTTTCCAATACTCTGTTTTTCCCGTCATATTTATTTTTCCGTCATATTCAGCCCTACAGCGGTATTGGCTTCATTCAGCTCCCCGAGTCACTTTTCCCGTCATATTCAGCTCTACAGCGTTGTTAGCTTCATTCAGCTCCCCGAGTCACTTTTCCCGTCATATTCAGTTCTACAGCGTTGTTGGCTTCACTCAGCTACCCGAGTCACATATTTATGTATGCTCCTCGGGATATCTTCATTTTGCCGCCTAGCTGTAGACCCGACTATTTAGGGAAAACAGTATGAAAAACAGCAAGAAAAGCATCATAAAAAACAGTTGAAAAATCACGCCATATTTAGAGAAAACAGTATAAAAAACAGCAAGAAAAACATCATAAAAAGCAGTTGAAAAATCACGCCATATTTAGAGAAAACAGTATGAAAAACAGCAAGAAAATCATCATAAAAAAACAGTTGAAAAACCACGCCATAATTTATCTGATTACGCTAATGATTAATGATGTATTTTATCTAAATCCCCATATAACGAAGGCTCCCCTTCAGGGCGTGTTTTAAAACGGCGATGTAGCCACATATATTGTTCTGGCGCTCTGAGGATCTCTTTTTCGATAATTTGGTTCATCATGGTTGCGGTAGCCAGATTATCTTCAATTGGGAAATCATCAATGGCAGGTTGAATGATGAGCTCATAGCCTTTACCTGCAGGTAAGCGCCTTGGGGTAAAGGGCACCACTAAAGGAGAGGCAAGACGCAAAATAATTTGTGAACCATTGGTCGTGGCCGCATTTTCTACAGCAAATAACGGTGCAAATGTACTATTGCGAGGGCCGTAGTCATGATCTGGGGCATACCACAAAATCTCCCCATTTTTTAAGTCGCGCACCATGCCTTTCATATCTTTGCGATCTAACATATATTTGTTGGAACGTAACCGCCCACGGGTTTGTAGCCAATCAAGCAGGTCATTATCATTGGCGCGATATACACCGATCCCCGGATTTAACATGCCAAAGGCACGCGCTCCAATTTCCAAGGTCAAAAAGTGAACGCCGAGGGCGATAATGCCTCTACCTGTTTGGCGAGCAGCAACCGCATTTTCTTCCCCAATGACGTTGACCCAGCGACGAACTCGCCAATCAGGCCAAAACCAAGCCATGCCCGTTTCAAATAAGCCCATGCCGACAGATTCAAAGTTTTTGTCGACACAGCGTTGCCGCTCTTGCTCGCTCATGTCTGGAAAACATAATTGCAAATTGCGCTCTGCGACTTTCACCCGCTTTTTCAAAAAGCGTTTAGAAAATAACCCTAAACGCGTTCCCATCCAATAAATGAGAGGATAAGGCAACAATACAAGAAGATATAATACGCCAATGCCTAGCCAAGTTAGCCAGTAACGAGGGTGGAGGAACCGTTTTTGAAATTTTGGAGCTAGTATCATTGTTATCCGAATATATTAGTCATAAATTAATAAAAAGGTATGATTAAACTATATCAAATTATTCGTTTAAAGCGTTAATTGCCTGCATGGTGCTCATTAACTCAGCTAAGTTACGAACCGCCATTTTTTCCATGACTCGGGACCGATGAACCTCAACGGTACGTACAGAAACACAGGCTGCCTCAGCAATTTCACGGTTAATTAAGCCTTGCAACACATAACCACAGATATCTTTTTCGCGAGGAGTGAGTGTGTCGTAGCGCTGCTGAATTAAATACCCTTCAGTGGCTTTGGTGGTTTGTGATTGAGCTTGTTTTAATGTTTTGGCAAGCAGCTGGCTATCAATGGGTTTTTGTAGAAAATCGACAGCACCGAGTTTCACTTGTTCCACAGCCATCGGGATATCGCCATGGCCAGACAAAAATATCACGGCCAATGTGCTTTGCTGCTCTCTAAGGTGTTGGTGAACTTGCCGGCCATCTAGCTTTGGCATGCGCATATCCAATAACACCACACCCTCTTGGTGTAGTGCTGCATTTTGGATAAATTTTTCACTGTCATTCCAAACAGTAACGCTATAGCCCAATGTTTCGAGTAAGAATTGGCAGGCATCCGTTACATCGGGGTCATCATCCACGAGATGGATCACTGGCATACATATACCTCGTCGTGTAGAGGGTGACAAAATAAGGTGCTTTATATGACGAGCATTGATTATCGTAATGAAGCCATTGTCACATATAGTTAATGCGAATGTTATCAATTACGTGGCAAAATATGCTTAATCCACGATTTTACTGTGATAATTGAAAATAAGTGTAACCATTAAGCCATGCAACCCATCATCACTCAGGTTATTTTCGATACGAATATCCCCACCTTGGCTTTGGATCAAACGCTGGCAGATCACCAAACCTAACCCTAAGCCTTCTTTTTTAGTCGTGGCAAATGGCGTGATACCTTGCTCTAGTTGCTCGGAAGGCATTCCCCCCGCATTATCCTGCAGAACAAGTAAAAAATGCTGCTGTGAAAAATGAAACTCAAAACGCAGTAGCGTTGCGCCTGCTTGTAAACTGTTACTGATTAAATTGGAGAGCAATTGCTCAAGTAATGTGTCTGGCAACATCAGGGAGATGTCAGGGGTTTCAGGTAAGATTAACCTCGAATTGGGGTAGTGTTGGTCCGCGCGCAATAATTGCCAAATATGGTTAATAGCCTGTTTAACTGATTGTGGGTTTAATGCGACTGCGGGGTCATGGCCCGGTTTACCCGCCCAGAGACGTAAATTACGAATGATGTCGGCTCCACGTTGAGCTTGGTCGTCGATTTTAGTTAATGCGCTAATTAATGGATGGCTTTCAGACTCTTTAGTCAGGCGTAGAATGCACCCTTGGGCATAATGGCGGATTGCAGACAGCGGTTGGTTTAATTCATGGGCAAATCCAGAAGCCATTTCCCCCAAAATATTTAACCGCTGCGCCTTTTGTAAATTAGCTTCTTGCTCTCGTAAGCGGTCATGTGCTTCTTCTAATTGGCGGCTGCGGCGCCTGACCAAAAAGGCAATCCAAACATGGTTAATACCCAGTAAAACGAAAAATAATGCGACAAGGCTGATAGTGATTTGGTTTTGAATCGTCCAACTGACGATATCCTGCCAGATCTGGCGCTGTTGTGGGTGTTGGTTGACGTCTCTGAGCAAGGTTTCGACTTGAGTCACCGACGCTGGGGCTCCCCAACGCATAGCAGCTTTATCTGTTGATAATAATGTTTTGGTCACTTTGTCGACCAAATTGTCTGGAACTTCACTTAAGGCGGCAAAAGACCAATTTGGATACAGTTCTGTGCTAGTTAAACAAGAGAGAGAGCTTGGGTGTTGAATTAATGGGCGAAATTGTGTTTTATCAATCAACCCTTCGCTATGCATGTTTTCTAATAAACAGACAGGAACTATAGCTGCGGATAATGAATCATCACGCAGTGCGTATAATAATGCATCTGCAGGGAAGCCTAAAAATTGCATTTTAAAGTCTTTGGCAGCGTCGTATCCCATATCCCTTAGCACTTTGTAACCTAACAAATAGCCACCAAAAGCATCAGGTGAAATTGCTCCGACTTTCTTGCCTATTAGGTTTTTAACGTCTGAAATATCACTCTCTTTACGAACTAATATTAAGCTGCCAATAACATTACGCGTTGTGCTGTTGGGCTCCACGTCTGAGCGAAGGGAGAGCAACCAACGTAAATGATAGCGGTTATCTAACTGAATAAATTGGGCAGGGTTCGTCAGCAAAAAATCAATCTTACGATTGGAAATCGCCTCTTTCATCTCATCTAAATTGAGAGGTTGTAATGTAAAACGCTCCCCAGGAATTGATTCATTGAGTGTATCAATCAAAGGCTGCCAATGAGATTGGGTAGAGCTTGGGCCGCGTAAGGCTAATACCCCAATAGTCCACTGGGCCGAAATTGCCGGCAAAGACCACGTCAGTAGCATGATTAACAGTATGTGATACAACGGCCTAGACGATTTTTTTAACATATTTGAGTTATTCGTTGCGTTAGATCAATTTAGCTACGGGTATGTGGTAAACCACAATAGGGCAGTGGCTCCACTCTTCTTACAATGGCACTACAAGTTCTATCAAGGTAACCCAACTGGTTTAAAGAGAAATAACAATTTCAATGGTTATCTTAACGAGACTGTACCCATTGTCAATAACGCATGTAATACAAATAACATATTGATTAATAACTTTTATTTTCGCATTAGCAATGTCAATACTGGAGCCAATTATGGATCTGAGTAAACGAAAATTTCTACAACAAATTGGAGCCGTAACTGCGGGGGCATCATTAATTCCCATTGCAGAAGCAGGGCTCAATTTTTCCCCAACACGCCGAGAAGGCAACCCAGAAAAACGTTATGGAATGTTGATTGATTTGCGCCGCTGTATTGGCTGCCAATCCTGCACAGTAAGCTGCTCGGTTGAAAACCAAACGCCACAAGGCCAATTTAGAACGACAGTGAATCAATATCAAGTCGCAGTGAAAGGCGAAGAAGGGTTCACTAATGTGTTGTTACCTCGTTTATGTAACCACTGTGATAACCCTCCTTGTGTTCCTGTGTGTCCGGTTCAAGCGACTTTCCAACGGGAAGACGGCATCGTTGTCGTTGATAACGAACGCTGTGTTGGCTGTGCTTACTGTGTGCAAGCCTGTCCATACGATGCGCGTTTTATCAACCACTCTACCCAAACTGCGGATAAATGCACATTCTGCGCTCATCGCTTAGAAGTGGGCTTATTGCCAGCTTGTGTTGAATCCTGTGTGGGTGGCGCACGTATTATTGGGGATTTAAAAGACCCTAACAGTACAATTCGTAAAATGCTGACGGAGCACGAGGCTGAAATTAAAGTACTCAAACCGGAAAGTGGCACCTTACCACAAGTTTTCTATATTGGTTTAGATGATGCATTCGTACAGCCGCTGCAAGGCAAAGGGCAGCCCGCATTATGGCAGGAGGTGTTCTGATGAATGGCCAAGTGACTTATATTTCAGAAATTATGGCTCAGCCACAAGAATTCTTCTGGCTTCCTTGGGCGGTACAATATTTCTTCTTCATTGGAATTGCGTCTTGTGCGGTACTGTACGCTTGTTACCTTCATTGGAGAAACAAACCTGAGAACAGCCGCTTAGAGATGATCTCTGTATTTATTGCTATCACAATGGGGATCACTGCCCCGTTAGCATTAACCGCAGATTTACACCAAACCGCAAGGGTATGGCATTTCTACGCACATCCAACAATGTGGTCTTGGATGTGGTGGGGCTCTGTGTTACTACCATTATTCACCACATTTATTGGTTTATATTTTGTCGCGTTAGTGGTGAAACTGATTTGGAAAAAAGAGTTTAAAGCAACGCGTTGGGTAGCCTTGCTGGCTGCGCTTTCAGCGATCGGCTTATTGTTATATACCGGCCGTGAAGCCTCAGTGTTAAATGCACGTCCAATTTGGTATAGCTGGTGGGTACCAGTATTGATGTTCCTGAGTGCTCTACAAGTCTTACCTGCTTTGATTGGTTTAGGGGCACGCCGTGAACCTCAATATCAAAATCGCTTAGCCCGCTTCCAAGTGGTGACATTATTGCTGTTCGCCGTGTGTTTTGCGCTATGGCTCTCAGGTGATACGACTTCAGGTATTGCCGTGCGCCAACAGTTAGATACAGCAAGCCCTGGGTGGTGGATGTTGATGGGAGTTTGTGCATTGTGGGTAATCACTTTTGCGATGTCTGTCAGTAATTTAAAAGCGACTCGCTCCATCCCATTTATCACTATTTTAGCCTTAGTTTCAATGGCTTTTGCTTGGACGTTACGTTGGATTTTCCTGATGGAAGTTCAAGCGGTTCCAAAATATAACATTATCGCCAATCCATACCATTTCCCATTGGGAACAGATGGATTACTGGCTATCGTCGGTACATTCGGTTTATGGATTGCGTTAACAATTATTGTTCGTGAAGGTGTTCGCTGGTTTGCGAGGAGAGTGCAACATGGCTAAATTCTCAAGACGTCAATGGCTTAAAGGTGGTTTGGTTGTCGGTGGTATCGCATTATTTGGTGCAAGCTACCGTGATGTTGCCAAACGTGCAGTCGATGGTCTGGTTAATGGTACGTCAGGTAAAGTCACTCTTGATCGCATCAATGGTAACTCTTTACGCCCTGAAGGACAGGCGCTGAAAGGCTGGCAAGAAAATCCAGAACAAGTGGTTGCGATGACACAGTGTTTTGGTTGTTGGACTCAGTGTGGTATTCGTGCTCGCGTCGATACAGCAAAAAATGAAGTATTGCGTATCGCGGGGAACCCTTATCACCCACTTTCCCATGAAGAGCACTTTCCTTATGGTATGCCGCTGAAAACCGCATTTAACAAAATGAGCGGTGAGTCAGGCCTCGAGCACCGTTCTACTGCCTGTGCTCGCGGTGCGACGTTAATGGAAGGCTTAACAAGCCCATTGCGTATTCTAGAGCCGATGAAACGTGTTGGTAAACGTGGAGAAGGCAAATGGGAGCGCATCAGCTTTGAACAATTAATTAAAGAAGTGGTTGAAGGGGGCGATCTATTTGGTGAGGGGCACGTGGATGGCTTACGGGCAATTCGTGATTTAGAAACGCCTTTAGACCCATCTCAACCTAAATTAGGCCCAAAAGCTAACCAATTATTAGTGACCAACGCAGGTGATGACGGCCGTGATGGCTTTATCCGCCGCTTTGCTCAAAATGCCTTTGGTAGTAAAAACTTCGGTGCACACGGTTCTTATTGTGGACTGGCTTACCGTGCTGGCTCCGGTGCACTGATGGATGATTTGGACAAAAATGCCCACGTTAAACCTGATTGGGATAATGTCCGCTTCGCTTTGTTCCTCGGCACATCGCCTGCGCAATCAGGTAACCCATTTAAGCGCCAAGGCCGCCAGTTAGCGACAGCGCGTTTGCGCGATTCATTTAACTATGTGGTGGTTTCACCTGCATTACCATTAACGACGACTTTAGCGAATGACCACGGTCACTGGGTGCCGGTGCAACCGGGCACTGATGCTGCATTAGTGATGGGGATGATCCGTTGGATCATCGAAAATGAGCGTTATAATGCAAAATACCTCAGCGTGCCAAGTGAAAAATCCATGGAAGCAGCGGGGGAGAAAAGCTGGACTAACTCAACCCATTTAGTGATTACGGATGATAACCACCCATTAGCAGGCAAATTGTTAATTTCTTCTTATATCACAGGAGAAGGTGACAATGAGAAAGCCTATTTAGTGCAAGATGCTGCGGGTGAGTTAAAACTGGCGGATGAAGCCCCTACGGCTGAGCTGTTTGTGACACGCCAAGTGACCTTGCACGATGGCAGTGAAGTGACCGTTAAATCCAGCTTCCAGTGTTTAAAAGAAGCGGCAAACCGTATGACGTTGGAAGAGTACAGCCAGCGTTGCCATGTTCCAGTAAAAACCATTGAATCACTCGGTAAAGCATTAACTTCTTATGATAGAAAAGCCGCGGTTATCTCCCATGGCGGTATGATGGGCGGTAATGGTTTCTACACTGCATGGTCAGTTATCATGCTTAACGCATTGATTGGTAACTTAAACTTAAAAGGCGGTGTCTCTGTTGGTGGCGGTAAATTCAACGGGGAAAACGATGGACCACGTTATAAAATTGCCAGCTATAAAGGTAAAGTGAAACCTAAAGGTGTGGTGTTATCGCGCAGTAATGAAGTGTATGAAAAGTCAGATGAATTCAAAGCGCGCCAAGCGGCAGGTGAAAGCCCATATCCTGCAAAAGCGCCTTGGTACCCGTTTGCGAAAGGCCAACTGACTGAGCAACTAGCATCTGCCTTGATGGGGTACCCCTACGCACTGAAAGCGTGGATCACCAATATGACTAACCCTGTATACGGTATCGCAGGTATTCGTCAGGTGATGGAAGAAAAACTGAAAGACCCAAAACATTTACCGCTGATTATTGGTATTGATGCCTTTATGAATGAAACCACGGCATTAGCAGATTATATTGTGCCGGATACCCATAATTTCGAAAGTTGGGGGTTCAGCGCACCCTGGTCTGGTGTGCAGGTCAAAGCCAGTACGGCACGTTGGCCAATTGTTGAGTCACGTACAGCTAAAACCGCGGATGGCCAGCCGGTTTCGATGGAAAGTTTCTGTATCGCTGTAGCGAAAGAACTTAATTTACCAGGCTTTGGCGATAACGTGATTGAGGACATGGATGGCAACATGCATTCACTCAATACAGCGGAAGACTATTACTTAAGAGTGGCTGCCAATATGGCGTGGTTAGGGGAAAAACCAGTCCCTGAAGCCGCAACAGAAGATATCCAAATCAGTGGCGTGGAGCGCATTTTACCAGCTATTACGCGGACTTTAAAACCGGAAGAAGTGCGTCGTGTTGCCTATATTTTCACACGCGGTGGTCGTTTTGCACCTTATGAAAAAGCATGGGATGGCGATGCAACAGGCCCTCAGTGGAAAAAAGGCTTACAAATTTGGAACCCAACGGTGGCAATTAACCGCCATGCTATAACCGGTGAGCGCTATAGTGGTTGCCCGACCTATTATCCACCACGTATGGCAAATGGCGATGATGTGAATACGGTATTCCCAGAAAAAGAGTGGCCGTTGAAACTGATGTCATTTAAATCCCATGTCATGAGCAGTTCAACGACTGTTATTGAACGTTTACGCCATGTGAAACCGACGAACCTTGTCGCTATCCACCCGGATGACGCTGCGAGAATGGGGGTAACACATGGAGATTGGATCCGCATCACCACTCCGGGTGGCCATGCTGAAGCCCAAGTGAGTGTTCTTGATGGCGTAATGCCTGGTGTGCTTGCAATTGAACATGGCTATGGACACACAGAAATGGGGGCGAAGCAGCATTATCTTGATGGCCAACCAATGCCAATGAATGCGGCAAATGGCTCAGGAATTAACTTAAATGACCTTGGGTTCGCTGACCCAACGCGTGAAGTCGCCAACACGTGGTTAGATTGGGTCTCGGGGGCATCGGTTCGCCAAGGCTTACCTGCTCGCATTGAGTTAATTGGTTAAATGAAGTAGTAAGGATGGTTAGTGATGAGGACCTGCATAGCTTTATCATTAGCCATCTGGTAGTTGGCAATAAAATTGGAAGTTGTAATAGTTGGAAGTTGTAATAAGTAGTAAGCAGTTGACATTGCGCATAAAACGGTGTGTTACTGCACCGTGACTTCGGCAAATGCCTGGGAGGGGGAGCCCTCCCTTTTTTAATGGTTTATCGCAACAGCGGGGAAACCGATTGTTCTAAGCCAATACTCTGTAACATCAAAACGCCCATCAAAATAAATAAAAGACCTGCCAAAATTTTCAGTGTGATTGCCCAATATGGGGAAAGTGACTTTCCTTTTAAGCGTGATACCCGAACGGCATTATCACGCATTAAATGAACAAAAATAGCGATTAAACAAATAGTTAATGCAGTCCCCATAGCCATTGCTAAGGCTGCGATAACCCCCCACGCATATACCTCAATGACATAAGAAAACAGCAATACAAGAATTGCCCCGGAACAAGGGCGAATACCCATCGATAAGATAATCAATAGCTTACTTTTAAAACTGGATTGCAATTGATGGGATTGGATAACGTGTTGGTGTCCACAGCCACAGTTGTCTGAGTGGCTATGGACTTTTGTTTTACTTATTGTCTTCGTTGAAGAATTCAATGGTTGAATGCTTTTTATCGTGAGTGGCGCCAAGTGTTTTGATTTGCGGATTGACCAGCTACGACGCAGTGCGCTGATGCATAAATAACTACCTAGCAAAATGACAAATAGATAACTGGTTTGCTCGGCATATAAACTGGCTTGGTTGAGATGTTTAGTAGAGAGTTGGAATAGGATCAAGACTAAGGAAACTAAAGTGATCGCAACAAGCCCTTGTAAGAGTGAGGCTAGTAAACTAATGATAACACTCTGCTTTAAATGAGCCGCTTGAGTTGCAATATAAGTGGTGATAATTAATTTTCCATGTCCCGGGCCAAGGGCATGCAAAAAGCCATAAGCAAAACTAGCAACCACCAGTAACCCGCCTGCATACCATGGGCGAGAAGTGGTTTCTTGTAATAGGTAAGATAGCCCTTGGTTTAACTGTTTTTGCCAAGCAAAGCTAAGTTGTAGCCATGATCCCCAGTGGGTAAATAGCTGCCAAGCGGCATAGGTAGCAAGCCCCATAAACAGCGCAGTGATTATTAATTTTGGTGTGCGTAAAGGCATTATGGACATTGAATATCAACCCGTTGTGCAAACTGTTTGCCAAGTGCCAAATCTTCTTCTGGGTTATCACTTTTATCTAAGGAAAAAGCGTAGGCGCGCATTGAGTCGGTGACATTTGCTTCTTGTAGTTCCATCTGGCAATTTGCGGCAATATCCAAAGGCAGGTGAATTTGCTGTTTATTTGGGTAAGTCATGCTGACGTAGAAAGTTGGGTCGTAAGTTTGAATTTCTATGTGGGAACCAGTAATAGGCAAGGGCTGCATAAAGGAAGCGGTAAAGAAAAAAACTAAAGAAAAGCCATCTTTTTCTAAATGATAGCTATCAGGAATACGTTTAAAGCTGACTTTCTTTCCTTGATAATAAAAGTCAGTGAAATAATCCTGCATCAACACATTCGCCATAATAATAGCTTCTTGCTGTTTCCAACGCGGGTCATCCGGTTTGATACCTTTTAATTCATATGCGATATCCGCTGATGTCATTGGGTCCATTTTCCAAACATAGCTAATCCCTGAATATTTATCTTGTTTACTTTCAAGGGAAATTTGCATCTCAATAAAACTATGAGGGTGTGCCGCTGCGTGTGGAGCAACCATAAACAGAAATAAAAAATAGAAAGGAAAAAATCGCATCATTCAGTCAGCTAAATTGTTTTATCAAAAAAATGTTATAACATAACGAAGCGCAAACTAAAAAGAAAAATATCCGCTGATGATTGAAAATGGTATCTAAACGATTGGTTAATACTTTCATCACAATAACCCTGCAAATAAAGGGTTTTTTATTAACAAAATAACAGCGATAATATTTAATAATGGTCAAGTGTGGACACTTCGTGGACACCATCCGATTTTTGCTTTAGAAATTAACTCGTTACAAAGGAAAAGAGAACACCATGCCAGTGTTACATAATCAAGTTTCAAATAAAATTTTAAAAGAGCGTATGTTGGCTGAAACTGAGCCTCGTACCACAATCTCTTTTTATAAGTATTTCACTATTCAAGACCCAAACGAATTTCGCAATCAATGGTATCAACAATTTAAATCATTAAGCGTTTTTGGGCGTGTTTATATTGCCAAAGAAGGTATTAACGCCCAAATTAGTGTGCCTGAATCCAATGTGAACGCATTGCGCGAGCTTATCTATGCAACAGACCCCGCATTAGAAAACCTACGTTTAAATATTGCGATTGATGATGACGGTAAATCGTTCTGGGTGCTGCGCATGAAGGTCCGTGAGCGTGTGGTAGCTGACGGTATTGATGACGAAACATTTAACCCAGCAAATACGGGGCAATATCTAAAAGCTCATGAAGTGAATGAGATGATTGATGACCCAAATACTGTTTTCGTCGATATGCGAAATCATTATGAGTATGAAGTAGGGCGTTTTGATAATGCAATTGAAATACCGTCAGATACGTTTAGGGAGCAACTGCCAATGGCGGTTGAAATGCTGCAAGAGCAAAAAGACAAAAACGTTGTAATGTATTGTACTGGTGGGATCCGTTGTGAAAAAGCCAGTGCCTATATGCTGCATAACGGCTTCAAAAATGTCTACCATGTTGAAGGTGGGATTATTGAATATGCACGTAAGGCGAAAGAACAAGGCCTACCTTTACGGTTCAAAGGGAAAAACTTTGTTTTTGACAACCGCATGGGTGAGCGTATTACAGAGGACACATTAGCACAATGCCACCAATGTGGGGCTCCTTGTGATGCGCATACCAATTGCCGTAACGATGGTTGCCATTTGTTGTTCATTCAATGCCCTAGCTGCGCAGAAAAGTATGAAGGTTGTTGCAGTTCATCTTGTACAGAAGAAATGAAACTTCCAGAGCAAGAACAACGGGCACGCCGTGCAGGTCGTGAAGTCAGTAATAAAATCTTTAATAAGTCACGTCACCGTTTATCCGATGGGTTATTAAATAAAGATAACTAGTTATTGATATTCTCGATAATAAGACAGCCCTATAATTAGGGCTGATTAGAGCAAGATAAAATTAATTGAAATAAAAAATTTATTTCATTCGATGTCATCACGTTGCTTATACCCCATGCATTTTGTATGAAATTCATGGGGTTTTTGTTAATGGTTTACAGCTGGTAACGCCATTTTGTAAAGAAGTGTAATTTAAGGCTTGAAATACGCGTAACTGGCACTATATAAGAATTGCACCAAGAAAGAGCATTATTCCATACTAGGTACACAGGTAATGGTGCATAGTCGTACGTGTTTAGATTGATATAAAAATATTGAAGGAGAAATTATGTCTAACATTAGATCTTTTTCATTATTCCCAACATTATCCGATAGCCTACTTTCTAACAGATTTGACCAAATGGATCGTTTGTTTAGCCAGCTAACAGGTAATAGGCCTTTAACTTCAGAGCATCCGTATAATTTAAAACAAGTAAATGAAACAAGCTATCAATTAACGGTTAGTGTTCCTGGCTATAAGGAAGAGGACTTAAGCGTATCCCTAAAAGGTGGGAAATTGTATATTCAAGGTGAGCAATCAGCAGAATTAGTTAATGATTCTGAGAAATGGATCCATCAAGGAATAACGCAAAGTAAGTTTTCCCTTGAGTTTAACCTCGGTAAAAATGTGAAGATAGAAAGTGCTGAGTTATCTAGTGGTTTACTAACTCTGGATATTGAATATGAAATCCCGGATGAAGAAAAACCTCGAGTTATCGCTATTGAAAATAAAGATATAAAATCATAGAACTAAAATTTATGGCCCGTCAGCAGTTAGAGTGACTTTATAACGATGGACACTTTTGTTGACTGGTTTGCAAGGCCTGATTTCGCTATTTAAACGGAGTCAGGCCTTTTAGTTTTGTTTCAGTCAATTTAAATTAAAACATTTTTAATATAAATATTTAAATACATTATATATAAAAAATAACTCAATTCTATTTTTGACGAAAACTTTCGAGGCTATATGCCTTTTTTGTGAATAAACAGTACTGTTACTGATCCCTAACTTTCGAGAAATAATATGATTAGGCGTCTCATTCATCCAATTATTAATAATGTTTTGTTCTTTAATTGTAAAAATGGATGAATCTATATTATTAGCAAGTTTGGTAATTTTTTCGATTTGCTTATGGTCTTGAATAACTCTATCAAGTGTTTGAATAATAATGCTTTTTGATAGGATGAAATAATTATCTTTTAATAGTAATGGGTTGTTTGTTTGTGGGTAAGGGGCATTTATATAAATATAAAAACGTGTATTATTAGCATTGTTTAATAACTGCTGTAGGATAGGGCAGTAATTAGAGTAATTACAATAGTATGTAAGATTCACTAATATAATACTTGGTAGTTCTGTGTTTATAAAACCAATGGCTTCTTTTATACATCCTGTACTAATAAATTCGAGTTTTTTATTTTTGGATAAATATTCTGTAATGCCAAGACGTGTATAATAACATTCATCAATAACTAATATTCGCATTGGAACATCCTTGTTCAAGAAGATATCTTACAATAAATTGGAATTGATAGAGAAGTCAACCAAGGATTAATAAAAACAATAAATAGTGTTCTTATTTACAATTGCAAATTATTAATTAACTGATAAGGTAATTATATAAGGATATATAATTACCCATATGGATGAATATATAAATAAATGGATATTAGTGACACTAATATCCATTTATTTCCCTAGTGTGTTTTAAAACCAAGCTCGACATATTCACCTGACTCTATCTTGTCTACGCCAGCTTGGAGAATATGAATGAGTTGTTTAGCCACATCAGTCGTTAGCCACATGGTTTTATCCACAATAGCGTCACCTGTGTGTTTATCTTGTTCAGGGAGGTAGTGCAAACGCAACATCATAGCGTCGTAATCATCGACTGTGCTGATGTCCCAGCCAACTACTGGGTGGGTTTGAATGACATCATTTTTTTTATTCATATAAACCTCCTAATCAAACATCGTGATAAATAATAAATATCTATAACTGACTAAGAGCAATGATCTCGTGATGAGTCCACTTTCAGTATAAGGAGATTTCACCAATAATAAAGCAAATAAAACATTTTTTTTGTTTATATGACAGAAAATGCATAAAGTGAATCATTATGTTCGTCGGCAAGTGTCATCAATTGTGAAAATACACAAGGAAAATCAATTTATTGATCTTTAATTGGCCATGCTAAGTCGGTAAATTATGTTTTTATCCTACTTAGCTAATAATGATATGGGAAGTCATTTTAACTTCCCATTGACGTGTTCACTACTGGCCCAGAGAAATTGTCCAGCGAGCGTCTTCTCCTGCTAAGAAAGGAACTAATTTATCATTGCAGCAGTCAATCGATTCACAAATGATATTTTGCTCTTTAGTTAGCGTGATGGTTCCTTCATTCACGGGTAAGTTATAGAATTTAGGGCCATTTAATGAACAAAAAGCTTCGAAATGTGCTAAAGCCCCGAGTTCTTCAAAAACACTTGCGTAAGCCGCTAATGCAGTAGGAGCGTTAAAGACCCCAGCGCAACCGCAGGAAGACTCTTTACGTGACTGTATGTGTGGTGCGGTATCGGTACCAAGGAAGAAACGCTCACACCCTGAAGCAACGGCTGCACGTAGTGCTTCTTGGTGCACATTTCGTTTCAAAATAGGCAAGCAAAATAAATGCGGTCTTACACCACCAACTAACATGTGGTTACGATTAAACATTAAATGTTGAGGTGTCAAAGTTGCAGCTGTAAATTCATTTGCTTCTTGGACATACTGAGCCGCTTCTTTGGTGGTTATGTGCTCAAAAACAATTTTCAGTTTTGGGAACTGTGCCCGTAGTGGCAACATAACTTGTTCAATAAACAGCGCTTCTCGGTCAAAAATATCGATATGGCTTGCAGTGACTTCACCATGGATAAGCAGTGGCATTCCTGCTTCTTCCATTGCTGCTAATACGGGGTAAATCTTTTTAATATCAGATACGCCATGGCTAGAGTTAGTTGTTGCATTAGCCGGGTAGAGTTTACAGGCCGTAAATACCCCTTCGTTAAACCCACGAATGACTTCAGTAGGATCTGTGCTATCAGTAAGGTAGCAAGTCATTAAAGGGGTAAATTGATGCCCTTCGGGAACTGCGTTTAGAATGCGCTCACGGTAAGCCTTTGCGGCTTCAATCGTTGTGATTGGCGGAACTAAATTCGGCATGACAATTGCACGGCCAAAAAATTCACTGGTATAGGGAACGACCGTTTTTAACATATCATCATCGCGAAAATGAACATGCCAATCATCAGGGCGGCGGATCGTTAGGGTAGTTACAGTTGTCATTAAACCGGCTCCATAAGGGAAGAGTGAATGATGAGCGAGTGCTCAAGCCGGAATAGAATGATAAAGGTAAAGTGAAAAAATAGCTATGAGAAATCGCGATTATAGCGTATTTCAGAGGCAGATCGTGCAAAAGACGTAAATAGGTTAATTATTCAAATCGTTTAATAGCAAAAAACCTGCTTAAGTTTCCTTAAGCAGGTTTCTCTAAAATTTGGCTCCTCCAGCTGGACTCGAACCAGCGACATACGGATTAACAGTCCGCCGTTCTACCGACTGAACTATGGAGGAACTCCTTGGTACGCAGAGGATATTAGCTTTCTCTTACTGTATTGTCAAAGGAGAATAGCGAAAAAAATGTTTGTTTGCCTGTTATCTGTGCGAACTGTCGGAAGTTTGATCGAAAATAGGCTAGAGGTGATAAATCAAAGCGATACACTAACGAAAGGCGTGTCACAAATCTGTGTTGATGGGCTGTATATTATTTTGATTTTAGTGGCTAACTGCGGTTAACCACTGGGTAATAGCTGGATATTATTTACCAGAAATATCTACAGTGGAATAACGAGAACGGGTCGGGTGATATCGTCGAGTAAACTACGAGTCACCGAGGTATTAAGCCAGCGCCCAAGTGAAGAAAGATGACGATGAGAAATGATTAATAACTCACAATTATACTTTTCCATTTTCTTGGGGATGGTATTGATAGGTGTACCCGCCGCGAGTAGCCCTTCGGCTTTAAACCCCATGTTGTTTAAGGCGGTTGTGACTTCTTTTAACTGTTTTTGTGCCAAAGCTTCTTCTTTTTGCGCGGCAGGGTATTCATCCCACTCATCACTCTCTTTAGTTAATCCAGTACGGCTTAGTGCAAAGGTATTATCAACAACAGTTAATACAATGACATTGCTGACGCAGCCAGCCATGCGTTGCATAAAGCTAAGGGCATTACTGCTATTTTCAAAGCTGTCGACCGCTAACAATACATTATTAATCATGATTATTTCCTAATAAGCGACCTAAATAGCGCTCTTAAAGTTAGATTCCCCTTTCTTCCAATCCCCTTTGGCAAGCAGCGAGGTTTTGGGGCCATCCGTTCATTGATAAATTTAAAACAACCCACCATTCGGTGGGCAAAGTTGCTGAGTTCTGTGTGGTAGCCCAGTTTTGTTCATCAGCGGCTCCCATCCAGTGTATTAATGGTGACATCTGCGGACATGCCCACACGTAATGCATCCATCATCGCAGCGTGGTCGGCGTTGCTATCAAAAATAATTTTTACAGGTATACGCTGTACAATTTTAGTAAAATTACCTGTCGCATTTTCTGGGGCAACGGGGGAGAAACTCACACCAGACGCTGGCGCAATACTGTCGACATAGCCTTTCAATATTTTCCCTGGGAAGGTGTCTATACTGATATCAACAACTTGGCCGTGAGTAATATTTTCCAATTGAGTTTCTTGATAATTCGCGATGATGTAGAGCTTGTTTTGGGGAACTATGGCCATTAAGGCATCACCTGGCTTGACAAACTCACCGACACGCAAACTTTTTTTACCAATTATGCCTCCAATGGGCGCAGTAATACGGGTGTAGGAGAGGTTAAGCTCGGCCATCTCTTTTTTAGCTTGTGCTAATGTCAATTCAGCATTGCTATCGGCCTGTTTTGCTTCTAATACTTGCAACATATTTTTGGCTGCTTTTAATGATGCTTCGGCTTGTGCAACACTTGCTGTCATTGTTTGTACACGTGTGGTTGCTTGTTGTGCAGCTTGTTGTGAGCCAGCACCGGTATTTGCCATTTTGTGGTAGCGAATTTTTTCTTGGTGCGCAAATTGCAGTTCAGCTTTTGCCGATTGTAGTTGGGCTTCTGCTGCAGCGATCAAGGCTTGCTGACGTGTTAAATTGGCTTTTGCATCATCTTGACGTGCGCGAGCGGATTGCTCTTGTGCAGCCGCTTGAGAAAGTGCAACCGTGAATTCTCTAGGGTCAATGACGGCTAATAATTCACCTTCTTTAACCCATTGGTTATCTTGTACGAGAACTTCGGTCACTACGCCTGAAATTTGTGGTGAAATACGCGAGATATCTGCACGGATATAGGCATCATTGGTATTTTGGGCGGTTTTTTTAATCGCGAACTTATTAATTAATAACCCTCCCATCAAAACAGCAATAGCGGTGATAGCCAGAGCGACATTTTTATTAATTTTTAATTTGATCTTACTCATTCTAATTTCCTGATAATCAATAACTAAGCAGCGGCAACAGACCGCGGTGGGTAAATACGAGTCGGCATCACTAAAATTAGCCCGGTTAATAACAGTGCCAAACCAGAAACTAGCAAATATAGGTCTGAGCTAGCTAAAACATGCCCTTGGTTTGAGGCGAGTTTAGTGAGTTCACCGATAGAGTTTGTGGCAGTATCGCGATAAGTACTGCCGTAGCTGTCAGCAATTACGCCCGAATGGAAATCGCCTCGCTGGCGGCTTAACAGGGCGATTGCTCCCCCAGCAGCCGTTGCCGCAAAACCTTTAACGGCATTAAACCAAGCCGCAGCAAAGGGGCCATCAGTGGGCAATAACCCACCTGTTGCCATCATCAACAGCGGAATGACGGCCATGGGTTGTGCTACGGCTTGCAAGAGGGAAATCATTCTAAAGTTGTCGCCATTCCAATCAGGAGTCAGCTGCGATGCGAGAACACAAGCGGCTGCCATCAAAAGTAAACTCATGGCGAGTACCCAACGGCAATCAACTTTTGGGGTATTACAAATAATGGCAATGATAGGGAGCGTAATGAGTTGTGGAAGCGATACCCATAGCATCATGTCTGAGGTTTGTTCTAGGCGATACCCTTGAATAGCCGATAAATAGCCAGAGGTAATATTCACCAAAGAAACCATAATCAACAACACACCACCCAGGGTGATTAATGAGAACGACAGGTTTCGTTTGCCAAGTAACTGTAAATTGAAAAAGGGTAATGGGTGATACCACTCGTTTATCAAAAACAGGGCTAATAGGCCAAGGCCACCAATTAATAAAACATAAATTAATGATGAATTTAGCCAATCAAGGCGTTCCCCTTGAGAAATCCCCACAGTGAGCATGGCAAGAGCACTTCCACCCAGAAGTAAACCTCGCCAGTTAAACTGTTTGAGTCGTTCTAAGCGTAGAGGGTCTTGCGGCAAACCAAAGCCAATGCAGATGGTGGCTATCGCCATAAGAGGCAAATTCCAATAAAAATATCCACTCCATCCCCAGTGGAAGGCAAAAGCGGCTGCAGTGGCACCAAAAGTAGCACTCCAGGCAGAAACCCAGCCATAAGCCCCTAAACCTAAAACTTTAATAAGCGGAGGCATAAAACGCAGCACTACCGTCATTAACATCGGTGGGAGAGCGCCACCAGCAAAGCCTTGTAAACTACGTATTGTCAATAGAAGGGCATAATGGTCTCCAAGCCATGGTGTAATTAACCCGCCAATCAGATAAATAGAGCACATAACAAGAGCCACACGACGTAGTGAGAATGTCGGCCAAAAGCAAGGCGTAAATCCTGAACCAATTACAAAACCGGTTACATAACAAGTGATTAACCAACTGCCAGTATCAATATTTAATGCCATTGCGCCCTGAATATCGCCTAGAGCGAATTTACTGGCGTTTTCTCCCACGCCACTCGCCATTACCGCTAAAAAAACACCAAATAGCCCCATCCATGTGCGACCACTGATCTCACTCGCGCTGGCTATCCATTTGTTTTTTTTGGGCTGCGTGATAGACGCATCAACCATTTCAAACTCCTGCTATTTAAAAATTTGTTCTGTCATTTTTCAGCAGTAGTATCTAAACTTTATTAAATTGTTTAAAATGAAATGATGTAATTAAATTATTGCATAAAACGCAATCCAATAATAAGGAGGGCTGCAAAGGGGCGAGGAGGATGAATGCCACAAAAAATTGATTTCAATTTGATTTATGCGTTGAATTTATTATTGGAAGAGGGGAGTGTAGGAGGGGCAGCCGAAAAAATGAATTTAAGTGCTCCCGCTATGAGCCGAATTTTAGGGCGAATTCGTGAGCAATTTAATGACCCGATCCTCGTCAGGGCGGGGCGTAAATTAGTACCAACACCGAGAGCATTAGAACTAAAAGAACAACTTAGCCATATTATTGCTCAAGCAGAAGCGCTAATTGATCCTGACGAATTATTCAATCCAAAAACATTAGAAAGAACATTTGTTATTCGTGCGAATGATATTTTTATTGGTGCTTTAGGAGGCGGGTTATTAGAAAAGCTGAGGGAACTCGCTCCACAAAGCCGTTTAGTTTTTATCGCAGAAAGCGATACAGAAGATGATTCTTTGCGTAGTGGTAAGGTAGATCTAGTTATCGGTTCTTCTCGAGATTGGCACCCTGAAATTAAGGCTCAGAGCTTATTCACCAGCACTTTTCAGGCACTAGTTCGCCCAGGGCACCCGATTATCGAGCAGGTGACGCCTGAAAGTTTAACACATTTCCCGCATATCAGCGTATCACGCAGAGGGCGTACGCTTGGGCCAATTGATGACGCATTACGCGACCTTCAATTACAACGCAATGTTGTGTTGACCTTACCTAGCTTTCATTCAGCCATGATGCTAACAATGAACTCTGATTATATTTTGCCGCTCCCTCGTCATGTGCTGCAAGGGGTAAAGAGTGTTAATTTGCCGTTGGTTGAGATTGAACTTCCCTTGGAGTTAGAATCGATATTCATCGTGCAAGCATGGCATCCAAGGTTGGACAGAGACCCTGCACATCAATGGCTGCGCCAGACGATTAAACAATTTTTTCTAGAGAAAGAATAACGTTTTATTTTTATGGTAGGTGCTTAGTATCTGCTTTGGAAACACAATAAGAGTAGTAAGCAGAGCAATATTAATAAGTAAAATTTTCAGATAGATACAGATAGCAAAAAGCCCGCATTAAGCGGGCTTTTAAAATTTGGCTCCTCCAGCTGGACTTGAACCAGCGACATACGGATTAACAGTCCGCCGTTCTACCGACTGAACTATGGAGGAATTGCTTTGTTCCTGAGAACGAGGCGCATATTACCCATCCTGTTCACTGTTGTAAAGCATAAAAACGAAAAAAACAGCCAAGTGAGTGTTAAGTAATCGATTTGGTGATTATCTATCCCAATAAGTGATGGTTTTGCCCATATTATGCGGCTTATAGAAGATGCTAGGGGACTATTGATAATAAAGGTGAATGCTTCAATGCAATGCAGTAGTAAGGGATATATCAAACAGAGAGCAAAAACAGAAAGTAAAGACAGATAGCAAAAAGCCCGCATTAAGCGGGCTTTTTAAATTTGGCTCCTCCAGCTGGACTTGAACCAGCGACATACGGATTAACAGTCCGCCGTTCTACCGACTGAACTATGGAGGAATTGCTTGTTCCTGAGAACGAGGCGAATATTAACGATATCATCTCAGGCTGTCAATCATAAAAACAGAAAAAATATCTAACTGTTCATTCACTGCACATTATGATGAAGTTTTACTCTAGTTAATTGATATTGAATTAATTTTGAGCCGCAAGCGTGCCAGATAATTGCGGAGAAACTTCAGGGTAAGCGACGTGATAGATATCATAAAATGAAATCATTCCCTTTAAAGCAATTAAACGTGATATTTCTTGTTTGATAGCAGGGCTAACATCTTGTGAATCAATAATTTTGCTTATTGCATTATCAGAAACTGGTTCAGTGACAAACCATTCCCCGTTATAACAAACACGTAAATCTAGCACACCAATATCTTCAAAATGATAAACAGGCTTAATGTCAAAAAGTAGCACACTGGCTAACACAATAAAGAGGATGGTGATACCCAGAGCCCAATAAGGGCCAAAATAAGGGGCATACCAAAGAATAATGGCAAGAGGGACATAAGCTGCAACCATGCCGACACATAAATAAGGGTGATTGGCAAGAAATTGGCTATTAAAATAAGGTTTCCCATCACGGTTTTCACGTTTATTGATGGTATCCAAATCTTCGACGAGTATTTGTTTGATAATATCCATGTGTATAACTCTCTGTCAGATATCTATACTAGGAGGGTATCACGAGCAATTGAGATTGTTATATATCAGTTAAAAAAAATATTTACACAGATTGTCATCGTATCAGATAATTCTTACTGACATAGAGTGAGTTGCTGGCTTTTTAAATTAAAGTTTTCTTTAAATTATCAACTAAATGCAACGATTTTGTTAACGTTATAGTCGATAAAAGTGATGTAATCGAAAAAACGGCATATTTTTCAGGTTTGCTCGTATAAAATAGTTGCTATTATCTTTAAGTCATGAGTTAATGAGTATCGGCCTGTTTAGCAGTCCTATTTGATGTATGATTACTGAGTTAGTGTGTTCTAAAGAAAAAAGTTATCACAGATAGCCTTTGACCGTGACGCTTCATCTTGGTGTTTCCCTGATTAAATAGTTGACTCTGGCCCGTATATGCCAAAAGGCAAGTTTTTTTGATGTTATATAGGAAAAGTCAAATGTCCGACAAAATGAAAGGTCAAGTTAAGTGGTTCAACGAGTCTAAAGGCTTCGGTTTCATCACTCCAGCTGATGGTAGCAAAGACGTTTTCGTCCACTTCTCTGCCATTCAGGGCAATGGTTTCAAAACTCTGGCTGAAGGTCAGCAAGTTGAATTCACCATTGAAAACGGTGCAAAAGGCCCAGCAGCTGCTAACGTAACTGCTATCTAAGCTAATTGCTTAACTGATTTTCTAAAGCCCGTCATTTTTAATGACGGGCTTTTTCGTATGCGCTACATTTATGGTTAACTTATTTTGTTGGGAAAAGAGTGTTATGAATATTAATGACCGTGTTTATGTAAAAACAGACGGAGAAGAGCGCCGAGAAGGTACTATTTTACTTATCGAACCTTTTAATGAAGGGATAATGTATTTAATTGCATTACCTGATTACCCTGAAGGTATTTGGTTCTTTAATGAAAAAGAAGGTGATGAAGGGATTTTTGTTACGCCAGTTGAAAGATAAGTTTCAATTTAATGGACACTTTGTTCTTTACTTAATAATTTTCCCCACTTATACTCCTCCCATCTTTTACTTAGGAGATTATTACTTGGACAGTCAGAGTTGGAATAAAAACTTAATTTAATGGCAAGCCAGTAATCTTCTTTTCTTTTTGCTGCTTGCCACGACGGCGGGCGGTATCTGATGTTTCCTCATCACACTACTCCCTTATAATTGTATTTAATTAAATAGCGTATTATAGCTGTATTGAGTGTGTATCATGTTGGTATATGTTTATTCTCTATTTCCTCCAGGCAATAGCTAATGGTTTTTGAGTAATTTATTTTACTCAAAATATAGCTATATGCTTTTTATTAAGCATATAAATCATTATCCAAGTTATTTTTGGAGGGATTATCATGCTTTTTTCCCCTGATATTTTAAATTTACTGTCTGCTATGTGTTTTGGTGCATTAATTGGTGCTGAGCGCCAATGGCGTCAACGAATGGCGGGTTTGAGAACGAATGCACTGGTTGCAACTGGCGCAGCCGTGTTTATTTTAAGTTCTGTAACGACATCACCAGATAGTCCCGGGCGTATTGCCGCTCAAGTGGTGTCTGGAATTGGTTTCCTTGGAGCGGGAGTAATCATGCGTGAAGGCATGAACATCCGAGGGCTAAACACTGCGGCAACACTTTGGTGTTCTGCGGGGATCGGTGTTTTATGTGGATTAGGGCAATACTCTCTGGCATTGATGGCGACGTTATTAATTTTATGCGCCAATATTTTGTTAAGAGAAGCCGCTTCACGAATTAATAAGCAACCACAACAGCAAGCACTCGATGTAGAACAACGTTATAAAATTCGTGTCATGTGCCATCAAACGGATGAAATCTTAGTAAGAACACTTATTTTACAAGCAATTAACGGATTACATATTCGGTTGCGATCGTTAAGCAGTGCAGACACATTGAAACCTGAACAGCTGGAAGTGTGTGCTGAATTTCTCGCGACACCTGCCGAGCAAAAAGAAATTGAAGCATTGGTATGCAGAATAAGTCTTGAGCAAAGTGTTAGTGCTATCAATTGGAAAGTGGCATCAGAGCTACCTGCCTGATGACTTTAAATTAACTCACTATAGGAGCTGAAATGGACGACCACCCTCCGTCATGGAGATATAAATTGGAGCTATCCTACTGATAATAATTTAATTTTATTTCAGTTGGATAGCGTAAAAATCACGAGTGTTGTATTCGAGACAACGTTATGACTGAAATAAGAGAACCGCGCAAAAGCGTCAAAGCGGCTGCACGCCAAAAATTTATTGTTGGCGAACAAGCGAGTAAAAACATTGAGCAAGTGCTCAATGAATATCAAACAAATTTATTAGGCTTACCAGAGAATGAGGCAATGGATCGCCTTGTTACTGAAGGCGAAAATGAAGTTGCTCATGAAAAAGCCCCTCCAGCATGGAAACAATTGATCTCTTCTTTTAAAAATCCATTCATATTCGTACTGATTATATTAGCCATTGTGAGCTTTTTTACGGATTATGTTATTCCCAAACGTCAAGGCGAAGAAACAGATTTAACCGGGGTGATTATTATCGTCACGATGGTTTTATTGAGTGGATTTTTACGTTTTTGGCAAGAGTATCGAACCAATAAAGCCGCAGAAGCCTTGAAATCCTTAGTTCGTACGACAGCGACTGTATTTCGTCGTGATAATAAAACGGGGCGTTCTGTTCGAAAAGAGGTACCAATTAAATGCCTAGTCCCTGGGGATATTGTGTTGTTATCCGCAGGAGATATGGTTCCTGCTGATCTAAAACTTGTTGAATCAAGAGACTTGTTTATCAGCCAAGCCATTCTAACAGGGGAATCAATACCTGTAGAAAAATATGACACATTGGGTGATGTTTCAGCTAAAAGTTTAGAACCTGTATCGCCAACAGAAAATGAATTGTTAGAAATTTCAAATATCTGCTTAATGGGAACCAATGTTACCAGTGGTACAGCGCGTGGAATTGTAGTAGCAACGGGCGGAAAAACCTATTTAGGCTCACTGGCCAAATCGATTGTGGGAAGCCGTGCGCAAACATCGTTTGATCGTGGTGTGAATAGTGTCAGTTGGTTATTGATCCGTTTTATGTTAGTCATGGTACCAATTGTATTGCTTATCAATGGGTTTACAAAAGGAGATTGGTTCGAAGCGACATTATTCTCACTGGCTGTTGCCGTGGGGCTAACGCCCGAAATGTTACCGATGATTGTAAGCTCAAACTTAGCCAAAGGGGCAATCGCCATGTCGAAACACAAGGTGATTGTCAAAAGGTTAAATGCGATACAAAACTTTGGTGCGATGGATGTGCTGTGTACGGACAAAACGGGAACATTAACGCAAGATCGTATTATTTTAGAACATTATTTAGATAGTAATGGGCAGAAAAATAGTAAAATTTTGCAATTAGCCTGGCTAAACAGCTTTCACCAAAGTGGTGCTAAGAACATGATGGATCAGGCTATTATCCGTCGAGGTAGAGGTAACAGCGAAGTTGAGCAGCTAAAAGCATTCCAGAAAATTGATGAATTGCCCTTTGATTTTATTCGACGCAAATTGTCAGTAACTGTGAGAACACCGGAAGGTGAAGCCCTACTTATTTGTAAGGGAGCGGCTGAGGAAATGTTAGCTGTTTGCCAAAGTTACCAACAAGATGGTGAGCTTCATTTACTGGATGACCAAGCAAGAACAAAAATTACTGAGCTAGTGAGTGACTATAACAGACAGGGATTTCGTGTATTGTTACTCGCTACTCGTCATTTGAATAAAGCGGAAGCCAGCTTACCGCTTTCGGCTCAAGCTGAGTATCAGTTAGAATTACAAGGCATTTTAACTTTTCTTGACCCTGCAAAAGAAAGTGCAATTTCAGCTATTGCTGCACTACGTGAAAATGGTGTGACGGTTAAGGTGTTGACGGGTGATAATGCGATTATTACTGAAAAAATTTGTCATGATGTTGGTTTAAATATCAGTGAAATCATGACCGGCTTAGAGGTTGAAGAGCTGACAGACGAAGAGTTGAGCCAAAAAGTTGAACAGGTTTCAGTTTTCTGTAAATTAACACCGCTGCAAAAATCCCGTATTTTAAAACGGTTACAAGCTAATGGACATACGGTTGGTTTTCTTGGTGATGGGATCAATGATGCGCCTGCGTTACGTGATGCTGATGTGGGAATTTCAGTTGATACAGGGACGGATATTGCTAAGGAGTCTGCGGATATTATCCTACTTGAAAAAGATTTGATGGTATTAGAGCAAGGGGTGATTAAAGGACGAGAGACTTTTGGTAATATTATTAAATACTTAAACATGACCGCGAGCTCTAACTTCGGTAACGTATTTTCTGTATTAATTGCGAGCGCATTTATTCCCTTCCTACCGATGCTAGCCATTCATTTGCTCGTTCAAAACTTGCTGTATGATATTTCCCAGCTTGCATTGCCATGGGATAAAATGGATAAAGAGTTTTTAAAGCGCCCCCGCAAATGGGATGCAAAAAATATCGGTCGCTTTATGATTTGGATTGGGCCAACATCATCTATCTTTGATATTACGACTTTCGCACTAATGTGGTACGTGTTCCAAGCGAATAGTGTTGCTCATGAAGCGTTGTTCCAATCGGGTTGGTTTGTTGAAGGGTTACTTTCACAGACGCTAGTTGTTCATATGTTAAGAACACAAAAAATACCGTTTATACAAAGTACTGCGGCACTACCTGTTATGCTAACAACGGGGTTAATTATGGCTCTTGGGTTATATATTCCATTTTCTTCATTTGGTGAAATGATAGGATTACAACCGTTACCAATAGAATATTTCCCATGGCTAGCACTTACATTAGTGAGCTATTGTGTTGTCGCTCAGCTGATGAAGCAATTTTATATCAAACGTTTTGGAACTTGGTTATAAAATAGCGTTAAAAGGGGTGAGGTCCAATAACCTCTTATCTGTTTTGTTAGGTATCTAGTGTGGGTTATTTAATATTTACTGTAACTCATTAATATTCAAAAAATAAAAAGAGCCATAATGACAATGGCTCTTTTTGATCTTACAGAATAAAAAGAATAGGGCTTATTACAGACCTAAAGCAGTTTTCATCTGTTTCATTGCATCAATACCTTGTTGGCAAGCTTTATCTTGTTGATCTTTAGGTAGTGCAGCAACTTGTTTTTTACCTTCTTCCAGCTGACCTTTCATTGCATCTAGCTGAGCTTTTGCTTGCGGGTTTTCTGAAGCTTTAGCAATTAAGCTATCAACTTCAGCGAAGTAAGCATTACAAGTTTCAGTTGCACCAGCAACTTCGCCTTTTTTCTCTTCTTCCGAACAAGCAGTGATTGTCAGTGCCAATAACCCCATACCACAAGCTAAAATTAACTTTTTCATAATCAACCTTATTAAAATTATTTATTTATATAGCGAATTGAGTATATAAGAGATGTTTTTAATATCAAACGTGACAAATCCTAAAATAATATTTTAGCTAGCTAATTAAATTTTAATTTGATTAGGCTATCGTATTTTATTTGTAGGCATTCTCACTATATAACTTCATGGGTTTAGGTAAATCTTTTTTTATCATGCGGTTATGGTATCTCTTTGACTGCTCTACGTATATTTAGAGTGATTGGTGGATAACGTAATTGAAGTTAGAGAGAAAAAAGTTAAAGGCGAGTTTGCAAAAGAAGGATAGGTAGCGTTACGGTCTCTTAATTTAATAAACATATTTTTTGGCAATAATTATGCTTCAGCCATCACCATAGAATTATGTTTAATACGTGGGTTTACCTATATTGAGTGCCCGTATCAGCGTTTTAATATCGAAATAACATTTTTTATATGAAATTAAATGTATTAAAAAATCGTTTATTTGTAACAAAATATTTACGGTCGAATGATACGTTTTCACTATGAAATATTTACAGAATTAATGGCTGTTCATTTAAGATGCAATTATAGATGTGAAAAGTGAGCTACTTCACAAATTTAAGAATAAAACCTTTGTATCAGTATAAGTTTGATTTTTAAATTAAATTTTCTTTGTACGCAGATGAAATTATCAGGTAGAGTCTTTGTTTTTAAGCGAACTAATATGTCAGTATCGCTTAACTAATGGTTAATGATAGGTGTACAGAGTTAACGACAACTAAGTTAATTTTGTTGACGCTAACTCAAATTCATACCAAAATTGACTCACCGTAGAAATTCGCCAAAGAGCGAGAGACGGGTTAGAATGTGTTTAACAAAGGGTAATAACTTTTCTTACTGTACATTTTTAGTGTGATCAATTCACTAAAGGTAAAGTAAGAATATATGATATGGGTTCACCATATCGCCATGCAACATAGCAGATATTATATTAATGCTATGGGCATACAATGTATGTAGCCTGATGTATTTGGTTACAATTTTATATTTAGACTTACACACAGGGCTTTACCATTATGTCTGCTTCTATTGTAAAGAAACGGCCTCTGAGTCGTTACATCAAAGATTTTAAACACAGCCAAACTCATTGTGCACATTGTCACAAGACTCTTGATCGCATCTCTTTAGTTTTCAACGATGACATCTTAAATAAAGAAGCTATCGCTGATATGACTGAATTGGTCGATGAAGGTGCCTGGGGGGAGCTGCAAGATAAATTTACTGCACTTTGTCGTTTTTGTAGTGAAATTTATTGCAATAGCAATACTGATTATTTTGATATTATGTCATTTAAACAGTATTTATTCTTACAGACTGAGATGAGCCATAGTACTGTTCGTGAATATGTTGTTCGCTTACGCCGTTTAGACGAACTGTTATCGTCCTCTAATTTTTCTATGAAAGAATTTACTGCAAGTAAAGTTCAAGATGAGTTAAGTGAGAAAATGACAGATTCTGCATTTAGTAATTACAATATTGCATTACGTAAATATGAACAGTATTTATTCTGGGAATCAGAAAAACGCAATAATTAGAATGACATATTGAAAATAAGTATCGCTATTTTCATTGTTGTTTTTAAGCAATGGTGTCCTCATGGGCACCTTTTATGTTTTTAGCGTGCAGGTATCTGGGATAGCATTTATCTGATAGGAACGATGACTGTTGTTGTTATGAGATAAATGTATTTTTAAACAAAGATACTGTGATATATGGCCTGACCATCGTAGATAACGAGGTCAGGCTTTTTGTTTATTATCCTATTGTCATTAAGCTAGCATTACCGCCTGCTGCAGCGGTATTGACACTCAGTGAACGTTCATGAAGTAAGCGTTCAGTCAGAAGATTAATTTCACCGCGTTCGAAGCCTTGTACTGAAATAATTGGCCCTTTACGTTGTGCAACTACCGCGCAAACCTCTTTTAGCTGATCGCTATCACCATGATAAATAACGCCTTCGATTGGCTCTTTAGTTTCTATCCAGTTTTTAGTTAGCGATATGGTTTTTCTCACTTTTTCAGGCAGTGATTTGAACAGCTTCTGATGGAGCTCACTATCTGGCCATAACACCTGACAACCCGCAGAAAGTACAGCGGTTAGCTGGGTTAAACAATCTTGTTCATTATCACTAAGGCATAAAATCAAACCACGAGGGCGCAAGGTATAGGTATTTCTTTCTCCCGTTGGGCCCGGTAATACACGGGTGGTTCCTGTTTGGCTATGGCGTGTAAATAGCTCAATTACGGAAGGCGAAATAGCCGAGTTTTGTTTTTCAGACCATTGTGTAAGTGCTTCAAATGGCTCAAGTAAAATAGTTCTGGCACTTGCATCCATAGGTAAATGGCTATCTTGTCGCTCTAAAGTATTTGAAACAGCATTATCTGGGCGTTCGCTTAATAAACGGTAAAGATATAATGGACCACCTGCTTTAGGACCAGTCCCGGATAAACCTTCACCACCAAAAGGTTGCACGCCAACAACGGCACCAACCATATTTCGGTTTACGTACAGATTGCCAACTTTAGCTTTTGAAACGACTTGGTTGATAGTTTCATCGATACGAGTGTGGACACCCAATGTCAGCCCATAACCTGCAGCGTTAATTTGTTCAACGAGTGCTTCTAGCTCATCTCGTTTAAAACGCACAACGTGAAGAACAGGGCCAAAGATCTCTTTTTTCAGTTCACTTACATCATCAAGTTCTATTAATGTCGGCTTAACATAGGTTCCTTCCATTTGTTCTTGCTGATCATCATGGTTTTCAAATGCAGCTTGGAAAACAGATTTCCCTTTACTGCGCATTTTCTGAATATGTTGATCGATATTCTCTTTTGCTTCACGGTCAATCACAGGGCCAATATCGGTTGATAAATGCTCTGGATTCCCCATGCGGCACTCTTCCATTGCGCCTTTTAACATACGAATGGTTCTATCTGCGACATCTTCTTGGATACATAGAATGCGCAGTGCCGAACAACGCTGACCCGCACTATCAAATGCAGATGCGACAACATCAGTGACAACTTGTTCTGTGAGTGCAGAAGAATCAACTATCATTGCATTTAACCCGCCAGTTTCTGCAATCAGAGGGGTAGGGCGGCCTTGTGCATCTAGGCGTCCTGCAATATTACGTTGAAGTAACCCTGCGACTTCTGTTGACCCAGTAAACATGACCCCTCGAACACGAGTGTCGCCAACGAGTTGAGCGCCAATGGTTTCACCTTTACCCGGTAAAAATTGCAGTACATCGCGAGGAATACCCGCTTGATGCAAAATAGATACTGCGATAGCACCGATTAATGGTGTTTGTTCAGCCGGTTTCGCGAGTACGGTGTTACCTGCTGCGAGAGCGGCAGCAATTTGTCCTGAAAATATTGCTAATGGGAAGTTCCATGGGCTAATACAGACCACAGGCCCTAAAGGACGGTGCGTATTGTTATCAAAATCATTTTTGACTTGGGTTGCATAGTAATTAAGAAAATCTACCGCTTCCCTAACCTCTGCAATCGCATTGTTGTAGGTTTTACCTGCCTCACGCACTAAAATATCTAACAGCGGCTGTAGCTGTTGTTCCATGAGATCAGCCGCACGTAATAAGATAGCAGCTCGTTCAGAAGGCGGGGTTGCAAACCAGATAGTACCTGCATCGTTAGCCGTATTTAATGCATGTTCAGCTTCTTGTTCTGTTGTTTCGCGAACGTGGCCGACAATATCTTTATGACAAGCCGGGTTAGTAATCGGTGTTGCTTCAGGTAACGCTTGCGAAGCTTGGAAATCACCCCCTAACAGTGGTTCTGCGATTTTTTGCTGCATAGCCGTACTCAGTAGGGCACTTGATAACGAAGCCAGTCGATGTTCGTTTGATAGGTCAAGCCCCATTGAATTCACACGTTCTAGGCCGTACAGATCACGTGGTAATGGAATTTTTGGATGCGGTAAGCCAATTTGCCCTTCAGTTTTTGACAGTTCTAAAACATCTTTGACTGGGTCGGCAACTAATTCATCGAGAGGAATAGTGGCATCAGCGATACGGTTTACAAATGAAGTATTTGCGCCATTTTCTAATAATCGACGCACTAAATAGGCTAATAAAGTTTCGTGTGTACCAACAGGTGCATAAATACGGCAAGGGCGGTTTAGTTTGCCATCAGCGACTTTACCAACAACTTGCTCATAAAGTGGCTCGCCCATTCCATGTAGACATTGGAATTCGTACTGGCCAGGGTAATAATTTTTACCTGCAATTTGGTAGATAGCTGAGAGGGTGTGTGCGTTGTGCGTTGCAAATTGTGGGTAAATTAAATTGGGAACCGATAGGAGTTTTCGCGCACAGGCAATATAAGAAACGTCAGTATACACTTTACGCGTATAAACTGGGTAACCTTCTAGTCCATCCATTTGAGCGCGCTTGATTTCACTGTCCCAATAAGCACCTTTTACTAAGCGGATCATTAAACGACGTTGGCTGCGTTCAGCCAAATTTATAATTGAATCAATCACAAATGGGCAGCGTTTTTGGTAAGCCTGGATAACAAAGCCTATCCCATTCCAACCCGCAAGTTGTGGTTCAAAGCAGAGTTTTTCTAGCAAATCTAAAGAGATTTCTAAGCGGTCAGCTTCTTCGGCGTCGATATTAATCCCCACATCGTATTGATGTGCTTGTAATACGAGGGATAACAGGCGTGGATAAAGCTCTTCCATCACGCGAGAGTATTGTGCACGGCTATAACGTGGATGCAGTGCCGATAGCTTAATTGAAATACCCGGGCCTTCGTAGATACCGCGGCCATTTGATGCTTTACCAATAGCATGGATAGCCTGCTGGTAAGACACCATGTAATCTTGCGCATCTTTTTCCGTTAATGCGGCTTCCCCTAGCATATCGTAAGAATATCGGAAGCCTTTATCTTCGAGTTTGCGTGCGTTAGCGAGTGCTTGGGAGATAGTTTCGCCAGTGACGAATTGCTCTCCCATAAGGCGCATTGCCATATCAACGCCTTTGCGCACTAGAGGCTCACCACTTTTACTGATGATGCGATTAAGTGAGGTTGATAGTTTTGCTTCATTATGTGTAGAAACTAGCTTACCCGTAAACAGCAATCCCCAAGTTGCGGCATTGACAAACATTGAGCTACTTTGGCCAAGGTGTGATTGCCAATTCCCATTGCTAATTTTGTCACGGATAAGCGCATCTCGCGTTGCTTTATCAGGAATGCGCAATAAGGCCTCTGCGAGACACATTAATGCGACACCTTCTTGAGATGAAAGTGAAAATTCTTGAAGTAGACCTTGAACTAAGCCTGAACGGCCGATGCCATTTTTTTGATTACGCAGTTTTTCAGCGATTGAATACGCTAATTTATGAGCGGCTTCAGCTTGTTCTGTAGGGAGTTGTGCTTGTTGCAATAACATTGGCACAGCTTGTGTTTCAGGAATTCGGTAAGCAGAAGTAATTGCAGAGCGTTTTACAGATTGTGGTAAAATGTGCTCTGCGAAATCTAAGAATGGTTGATAGTTAGATTCAACAGTGGTGTCTTCATCAGAAGTTTGATTTTCTTTTACATCGATACCGGGTGATAGCTCTGGAAAGGCTTGGCCATTATCGAGTTGTTCTAGGTAATTATAAATAGCTTGTTTGATAAGCCAATGTGATGTGCGGTCAAGACGCTGAGCGGCATTTTTAATGCGTTCACGAGTTGCTTCATCAAGTCTCACACCCATAGTTGTAGTGCTACTCATCTTAATTCCTCTAGGTCACGAGTCATTTTAATCAAAAAAGTTACACCACATTATCTTAATGTTGCAACTTTGTGCAACATTGTTAAGTGTGATTTCTAAAGGAAATGTGAAACATATCGAGTTTTTTAAGTTTTAATAATTTCAATTAAATTAGTGTTTATTTAATTATTATATTTTACATGTGGTTACGTTTTATTTTTCTTGGCGGGACAGTTAAACATCTGATTGTGAATTTTAGTTTAAATTTTAACATTTGTGATATGGATTCTATTTATGCAATAAAAAATAGTTAATTTCTTGTTAATTTAATATGAGTCTGTCTAGGATGGGGCAGTTAAGATATTAAGTTAGTGCAACACAAACAATCACAACCTATTTGGTGTTAGTGCAGATAAATTAAATATGTGCAATAAAGTGCAACACCATGAAGTTACAAGTTATCAACGGCAACTTATAAAGATAACTAATAATTTTAAAGCTACTCAATGGAGAAAACAGGATGACTGTAAGCACTCCGATGATCATTATGTTCGTCGTATATATTACTGGCATGTTACTAATTGGCTATATAGCCTATCGCTCAACTAAAAACTTTGACGATTATATTCTGGGTGGACGAAGTTTAGGCAGTGTTGTAACTGCATTGTCCGCTGGAGCCTCAGATATGAGCGGTTGGTTGCTTATGGGGTTACCGGGTGCGATTTTCTTAGCCGGGATTTCTGAAAGTTGGATTGCTATCGGTTTGAGTCTCGGTGCATATCTTAACTGGTTATTTGTTGCAGGGCGTTTACGTGTCCAAACAGAAAAAAATAATAATGCACTAACATTACCTGATTATTTTACGAGCCGTTTTGAAGATAATAGTAAGATTTTACGTATTATTTCTGCTGTTGTTATTTTAGTTTTCTTTACGATTTATTGTGCATCAGGTGTGGTCGCAGGTGGTTTATTATTTGAAAGCACATTTAATATGAGTTATGAGAAAGCGATGTGGTTAGGGGCACTCGCGACCATTGCTTACACTTTCTTAGGTGGTTTTTTAGCGGTGAGTTGGACTGATACAGTTCAAGCTTCATTAATGATCTTCGCATTGATTCTAACACCTATTGTTGTGATCCTTTCTTTAGGGGGAATAGATACCTCTATTGAAGTCATTAAAGCTAAAAACCCTGAATATCTTGATATGTTTAAAGACATGAATATTATCGCAATTCTGTCATTACTAGGTTGGGGATTAGGCTATTTTGGGCAACCTCACATTTTAGCGCGTTTTATGGCAGCAGACTCTGCGCGTACTATTCGTTCTGCTCGACGTATTAGTATGACATGGATGGTGTTATGCCTAGGTGGAACAATTGCGGTTGGTTTCTTTGGTATCGCTTATTTTGAAAATAACCCGGCTTTAGCGGGGTCGGTCATGCAAAATAATGAGCGCATATTTATGGAGTTAACGGGGATTTTGTTTAACCCATGGGTCGCTGGTATTTTATTATCAGCCATATTAGCAGCGGTAATGAGTACGTTAAGTTGCCAGTTATTAGTTTGTGCAAGCGCGTTAACGGAAGATTTATATAAGCCTTTTATCCGTAAGAGTGCGAGTCAAAAAGAGTTAGTGTGGGTAGGGCGTTTTATGGTGTTGTTGGTCGCTGCAATTGCCATTTATATTGCTCGTGACCCAAATAATAAAGTTTTGGCTTTAGTGAGTAATGCGTGGGCGGGTTTCGGTGCGGCATTTGGTCCTGTTGTTTTAATTTCTGTAATGTGGAAACGAATGACCCGTACGGGGGCACTTGCAGGAATGCTAGTTGGCGCTGTGACAGTGCTAGTTTGGATGAAATACAAATGGTTTGATTTGTACGAAATCATTCCTGGTTTCTTATTAGCAACAATCGCTATTGTTGTTGTGAGTTTAATGACTAAAGCGCCGAGTGCAGCAGCTCAAGCTCGTTTTGACGAGGCTGAGGCAGAATATAAAGCAAGCTAATCGAGCGAGCTTATAAAATCAAAAGGCCGACTAACAGTATTGTTACTCGGCCTTTTTACGCTTTATCATTAATGGTTTTTTCTACGCTTGGCGAATTGGTAACCAATAAATAATAGAATAAACCAAACTGGTGTGGCAATTAAGGCTTGTCTTGTGTCGTGCTGAAATGCTAATAGCACGACCATAAAGGCGAAAAAGGCGAGGCTTAACCATGACATCACAATTCCAGCAGGCATTTTGTAATGAGATGCTTTGTGCATTTCAGGGCGTTTTTTACGGAAATTTAAGTAGCTATATAAAATCATGCTCCAAATAAACATAAAGAGAATAGCAGACACGGTTGTGACTAGCGTGAATGCATGCATGATATCAGGAATAAAATAGATCAGAACAATACCAAAACTGAGGCAGATACAAGTAAAAATTAGCCCGGTAGCAGGCACTGCTTTTTTAGACAATTGGCTAAATTGTTTTGGTGCATCACCTTCTTTTGAAAGCCCAAACAGCATTCTGCTGGTGGAAAACACACCACTATTTGCTGAAGATGCCGCAGAAGTTAGAACCACAAAGTTAACAATACTTGCCGCTGCCGGTAGGCTTATCAGGACAAACATTTCTACAAATGGGCTTTTATCGGCCAATATGGTTCGCCAAGGAGTGACAGCCATAATGACAATTAAAGATAAGACATAAAATGCAATGATCCTGATAGGGATTGCGTTGATAGCTTTTGGCAAAGATTTCTCAGGATCACGTGTCTCCGCAGCCGCCGTACCTACTAATTCAATTCCAACAAATGCAAAAATAGCAATCTGGAAGCCAGCAAAGAAGCCGCTGATCCCCATCGGGAACATTCCACCATCGCTCCAAATGTTACTTAAAGATGCAGTATGGCCAGTAGGGGATTGGAAATTCATGGCGATTAATGTGCCGCCTACAGCAATGAGAGCCACAATGGCCACAATTTTTATCATGGCGAACCAGAATTCAAGCTCACCGAATAGCCTGACAGAAACTAGGTTGAGCGTTAATAAGGTGACCACACAGATAAACGAGGTTACCCATTCAGGAAAATCAGGAGCCCAAAAGCTCACATAGGCTGTAATCGCAATGATATCGGCAATACCGGTGATAACCCAGCAGAACCAGTATGTCCAACCGACAAAAAAGCCTGCCCATGGGCCGATAAGGTCAGCAGAAAAATCACTAAATGATTTGTAGTTCAGATTAGAAAGTAGCAGTTCACCCATTGCGCGCATCACGAAAAATAGTACAAAGCCAATTATCATATATACAAAGATAATCGATGGGCCTGCGAGTGAAATGGTTTTGCCAGAACCCATAAATAAGCCAGTACCAATTGCACCACCAATTGCAATAAGTTGTATATGGCGGTTACTAAGGCTACGTTTTAGTTGATTACGATCAGTATTGGGTTGTGTTGATAGTGAATTCGCATTTTCTTCCATACTAAAGATGTCCGTAGTGGTTTGTGATAATTAGCCACAGTCTTTTTTTTAATTTTGTGGTTATGTTTGCGTGAAATATTGTGACACAAATCTCAATTAGAGTAAGGAAAAGTTATCTTGTTAGGAACGAAGTGATGTTTATTCAAGCATTAGTTTTCTTAAATTTTACATTCGCAACTTAAAATTAACTTAGGTAATAAAAATAGCAGAATCATATTGACTGTAGCAATTGTTAGGCGTTAAATAATTTGTATCGGGTTGTTAGCTCAGTTGGCAGAGTAGGTGACTCTTAATCATTAGGTCGGGGGTTCGAGCCCCCCACAACCCACCAAGATTTTCAATGAGTTAGGTGTGATTGTGATTTTTTAAATTATCTTGCGTGCCATATTCGTGCCATTCAGATTTAAAATATCATCGATGTTTTTGGCGTGTTCTTGCAAGTGAATGGGTGATAGGTGGGCATATCGTTTTACCATTTCTATGCTTTCCCATCCGCCCATTTCTTGCAATGCTGATAATGGCACACCAGCTTGAATTAACCAACTCGCCCAAGTATGACGCAAATCATGAAAATGAAACCCTTCAATACCAGCTTTTTTCATGGCAGAATTAAATGCCTTGTTTGCGTTAACCGTCATTGGCACTAAATCAATAACACCATTTTGCTTACGCTCTCTGACAAAAATATATTTAGTATGTTTGCCTATCTGATCCCGAATAATCTGACAAGCAGTGTCATTGAGCGAAACACCTATCGCGCGATAGTTTTTGGATTGTTCGGGGTTAATCCAAGCTACTTTTCTCACTAAATCAACCTGACTCCACTCAAGGCTAAGTATATTCCCCCTTCGTAGACCAGTAGCTAATGCAAAGGTAATAACTGGCTTTAGGTAATCGGCGGCATTATAAATTAACGCCGTAGCTTGTTCTCGAGTCAGCCACTTAACTCATTAGCAGCTATTCTTAGTAGTGAGCGAATAAATGCCAAGTGTGAATACTTTGATGACTGTGAGGGAAAGCCTTTTTGTGACCCCCTGTTTTTCATCTTAGCTATCACGTTTTGGCATTCATTATTAGTGATAATCCAGTAATCGGACAGGTGGCAAACATGGATACTTCTGATTTTTCCTTTGCCGCCATGTAATCCATAAAGTCGGTATTCATCCTTGCAGACTCAATCATCGGTGTGATTGTTTCTACTTCGCCATTTATTAGAATACTGTCAGCGTTGTAGGTTTTCGCTAGCTCCTTATACTCCTTGGATGCGCGAGTTTTTATTTCTGGCTCAAGTATGAAATCAGTTTCAAATACCTCTGGCTCGAGTAATGCTGCATGAATTGCCGTTCCAATCTGCGCCGATTTACTTCCTTTAAATGGGTTAAAATACAGATTGGCAGGGCTAACGCTAATAGCTTTGACTGACGTTGAGCTTATAGCCTCATCATTGTGATAGTCTTCATTACTTAGCCCGTAAATAACTCCCTCTCTCACAATAACCTTCTTTCGCTTTTTTCAGTCTCAAAAAAAGCGCTCCATGCTTCATCTGATTCTTGAATCGTCATTTTCTATTCCTTAAATATGCGTATTCCTCACTATTAATAGCAATATGAAATGTGTTGTGGTGGGGTATTTAGCTTTTGTCTGATTGAGAAAAAATTCTTGTAAATTATTATTGATTGATAATTTTACTTTTCTTCAGGTATAAAAATGTCACCTTACGCTACTTTTATTATTAATTTCACTACGTTCAATGGAATGGGGTATATGCAAACATTGAGTGACCCGTTTGTAGTGTTTGATTTGGTGGTTAAGATTGGCTATATGAATGGCATGATTTGAGCCTCCTATCCAATCACCCCTAGCCTTTAACATTGAATCGCCATCAAGTAAGCTGCGTCAGCTATCAACCCTATTTGTTCTGCCGCTGAGTCGCCAGTCTCATCAAGTTCTTTGGCTTGCCATGAGTTAGATAAGTAGCCATTCATCGCTACTGTTCGGGTTACTTTCACTATCAAACCAGCATTCAGAACGAGTTATATGAAATTCTACGCCCATACAGTCACCCTTATTAAATTAGAGAAAATAAAATATCACTTAAACGCATAATCTGAAAGTGTGCTTTGCTTCAATTCGCACTCCCGCTAAGTTAGCATTACTGAAACTAATTGATAGGATGGTGAGATGAAAAGAATAAATAGGTATCAAGCTGAAGATTTTATTACAACGTTGGGTGATGTAATTCTCAATTACGATGAGGTTACTGTATCCCAAAAGCACGACATTGTTATTGGGCTAGAGCCAGAGCAAGTAGACAACTTTGAAAGCTTAAAAGGTTTTATAGTAGAAATTAGCAAAGCTATTCCAGATTTTGATAATCAAGTTCAAAGGTATTTTTATCACAGAAACAAAGAATCTGACTTTCCTCACAATTTAAATGTTATTTATATTGAAGGAAACACCGTCATATTGGATTACTGGTCTGAGATGGTAAATAATCAATTCACAATGACATTTCAATACAATAGCGGGGTCTGGAAGTTGATTGATGCAAACGGTAGAAGTCCAAAATGATAACCAAATCTAGCCCGTCCTTGGGCTGGGTGGTTAGGCTAATAGCTTGCCTGATTTAGTTCCTTGCGGACTCATGAGGTTGGCGTAAATAACACCATTCATTTCTGCCAGTCTGCGCGTAACTTCATACTCTTAGGTAGGGTTAAGCTTCGCATTCTGTCCAGAGGATAAGGCTTCTAACCTTGGCTGATATTTGTAACTGACTCACTGTCAGTCGCAAATTATTGAGTGCGTCACTGACAACCTTGAAGTAATGCTTGCCCTCGATAAAGCGTTTTTTATTACGTTTAAAATTTTGCTGAATATTATTAATTTCAGTTTCATAAACGTTAGCTAAGAGTTCGGTGGTGATTACACGAAACCCGTTATGTTGAACAGGCGGTAAATTTTGAACGGTTAATGCGCTCATGCCATTACCTCCACGCTTAACAGTTTTGCTAATTTAGATAAACCTTTGGCAGTAACACGAACTTGTGACACTTGCTTATCTTCACCAGTGCGATTTTTTACTACAGAAACTTTATGCTCAAGTAAGTCTTGCTGGATTTTATCTTGATAGCCAATCCAAACCGAACCGATACGGCGGTAAATCCATTTGCTATGGCTCATTAGGTCGAACAATTTTTTAGGATTTACTTGCAATTGCTTAAGTGATCTGGTGCTAAGTATGCATATCGCAGAATCATCTCAATACTTTTCTAATCGCCCCTTTCTTGCATAGCTGATAGAGGCAAGGGAAAATTCTAGAACAAATAAGGGCACATAGAAGTGAAAATGGCAAATCCACAGATAAGTGGCTATGTGTTGCAACAAGGAATGAGTATAAAGAAGAATACGAAGTTGGAATAAAAAAATACTCCGGCGGGTTTTTTATTGCCTGAGCTGTCGTTGCCCAGGCAATAAGTTACTTATTCTATTTCCTTATTCTGTTCATATAATTTAGCGCCCTTTGCTCGCAGTTCCCCATCGACAATTTCGATAGAATCAGCTTCTACGATAATCTTTTCCTGTGACCCTTTGTCTGATTGTGTTCCGTTTAACTTAATGGTGACTTCAGGGGCACTAATAACACCATCTTTTACCTGTACAGATTCTGATGAGGTTTGTATAGAGCTGGCCATAGCGAACGTAGATAGTGTGATTGAGATTACCGCTAAAGGTGCAATATATTTGCGCATAAAACACTCCATTGTGATGAATTCAATGGGATACTATCAAATGAATATTAAATGGGTTACAAGTTTTGTAAAGGTTCTGTTCACATTATCTATGCCAATAATATATTTGACATTTAAGAGGGTGCTATTACATCCTTCATGAATTTATTATTTCAATTTATTAGAGCGAAATACTGGCTCAATAAACCAATGAATAATTGAGTTTGACGCTAATAAAAGTGCTAAACTAATTGTGACTAGAGTCGCTGTTATTATTAGGGGCAAGCTAAGTTCTATGCCTAAATAATTTAAAGTTTGTAATATAACAAAGCAAATAATAGGATGAATCAAATAAACACCTAAGGCATTGTTTGATACTTTTGCATATTTATGGGTTGATAAAGAAAAGTAAATAATGCTCAAACCTAATATTAGGCTTATTGCAAAATTTAAAACATAGACAGAAAATGAGACGAGAAATAAATATGGACTAATTGTGTTGAATACTGATTCAAAGAAAGTCTCTCGATAATTAAGGAATAAAATAGTTAAGGTTGTTATGCAGAAAATAGAAATAATAGGAGTTTTTCTTAGCGAAGATATATTTTCATTGTTAATGAAGTAAGCTATTACAAAAAAAGGAAAGTATAAAATAACCGAGAAAAACCCTGAGATCGGTATAAGGTAAGTTTTTGTTATTAATGAAATTAATAGTGATTTAGCTAAGATTGTAGATAGCTTGAATTTGTTTGATTTAACGCTTTTTGGTAGTAATAAAAAGATAGCTTGCCATATAGGTGTTGCTAAAAAAAACCAAACTCCGTACTGAGGAGAAAATAGATATGTTTTTAACGTTAACTCACCGGTAAAATAGAGTGGGAGCATATCGATTGTTTGAAACGTAAAGTAAATTATAAAAGCAGGAAGAAGGTGAGATTGTAACTCTTTCCATGTTGTATTTTTTGTTATAAATGCGACTATAAATACAAACATAGGTATTAATGTTAAGTCAAAAGCATTAATAAGCAATGAATATTTGTTTTTATCAACTAAATTTAAATAAAAATTAAAAACAATTAATGAGCTTAACATTAATTTTAGTGTAGGCCAGTATGGTTGCTCGCTATTTTTTATATTTGAGATTAAACTATTTTCTTTCTTCATACATATACCCTATCTAAAAACTAATTAATTGTACCTCATTGAGGTTTTAATTTGAAATGAATTATTTTAAGGATTATAGAATGGGTAAATACCTGTCAAATATTGATTAGTCTTTTTGCGTTACTACCTCACTATTATTGTGAAAAATTAGCTAGTTTAGGAACGGAATATAAAGTACCGCTTAATTTTTTAGCACTCAATGGCAGGATAAAATCACAGGCTATTAGAGCGCCGAACTAAAAAACTGAGAGGCTATTTGAAGGGAGAGTTGATTTTGGTTGGGAACGTAAAATTTGATTGAGTTTTGAGCAGTTAAAAAGAGGCGGTTTGAAATAGGGTACTATTATTCTGTAATGCACTGAATAAACAGGGATTACTGTAACTGCAGAGTTTGAGATATTAGGGGCTAAATTTAACTCAAGTCTCTGCTATTACATTAGCACTTATTAGTATACGTAAGAAATAAGTAAAGGGATCCTAGTTTTTTCCATGAGATTTTCATTATATTGGCTTTGAATTATGGCTAGCTTAGCTGTTATCAAGCAATTTTTGCGTCACAGTGATTGAAGCTTCGACGCCTAATAGATATAAGGCTTGTTCTAAAAGGTCAATTTTGGATGCGTAATGAATATCTAGTAAGCGTTCTATTTGTTGTGCGTTGATGTTCAACCTGCGAGCGAGATCGACACGTTGTATTGCAGAGTTGAGAATAGCGTTATGCAAAGCAATTTTTAAGCAGCAGATTATAGGTAAATAAACAGTAAAGGTTGCATCACTTTTTGTTTGCGTTGCGAGTGGAATTGGTTTCCTGAGCTCAATATGTTCCGCAAAAGTGGCTAGCAGAATTTCTTGGGCTTCTAACTCAACGTCTTCTTTACAATAGCTAACACCCTGTAGGTCAGGAAAATCGCTAAAATTGATTTCATAAATATTTTCTTCCTCAATAAATTCAACTGCTGCTTGATAAGTGAACATGTTTTTCCTTCAAATTATATTCCAGTGTGTTAAGTGTTGCATTGGCGTATGAGGAAAACAAGTTTATCACTTCACTTAACTAGTCATTTCTTCCTTTATTTCTATGTCTATTGGCCCTGTATTTTATTCACTGATCGTCATTGGAAATGATTAATGTGATCTTCTTAACATAAATATACCAATGTGAGAATCGTTTTATTCGGAAATTATTGAGAAATAAAGAAAACAAGTGTGAGGGCTATCGCAAATTGAAAAAATTTTTTGACCATAAAAATTGTAATAAATTAGCTTCTTTTATAAGCAGGTTCCTCACTGAATTATTTTAACTAAAAGTAATTTAATTTTTAATTTTTCATTATTCGATTAAGCGATTTTACTTAAGTTTGATTGCTGTTTAGGGTATTTTGTTAAAATAAAAGTATATAGTAATCAATGGTTACTATAACTAACATTAATTAAATTTGAGGTGTTACGTGAAAATAGCTAAAAACGATAGGCATGAAGGCAAGTAATAATATCTTTAGTTCTTTCTATTTTAAGTGCCGATCAAATATTTTAAAAGAGATATAAAAAACATATGGAAAGCGGAATGTTCTCAATTGAAACCTTCATTTTTTGCTCTCGACTCAAAAGTGGCAGATTGGCGTAGGTTGATCTTTTTATTAAAAAAAATGAGACTTCAGTTATTTTAGATAAAAAAGTAAATATTAATTAATCAAAAAAATTACTTTAATGAACTAATAACAAGATAATTACTTAAATTACCAAATAAGTAAAATGATCTAACAGATGCATTTAAGCTAAATAGATTTTTATTACTGGTCAATGATGTGAATTTTATAAATTTTATTAATATTGTCATATGGTGGTATTAAAATCATTGTTTAATGAATCTAATGAAAATAGAAGCGAACACTTAATATGTATGACAATATAATGAGTGTTTTTATGATAACTACGATTGAATAATTTTGAACGATGGTTGGAGTATAGATTAAACTTATTGAAAATTAATGATTAAGTTTTATTCCAATAATGCCGATAACGGCTTAATGCACTTATGTGCAACTCAGTTTCTTAATGCTAAAAATTGATTTGGATCAATATTTTGTTTTTGATGTTGTGCTTGGTTTTTTTTGCTTAGTTATCGCATCTAAAGAGTTGTTGCTTTGATTAAAATCCTGTCATTTTGTTTAGGGTGACTGAAAATGTTGTTGATATTTAGGATAAGGTGATAGAAGATAAAGAAATAATGAAGATTATTTAATGAATTGATGGGTAATCATCTCATTGGTACAAAAAGAAACATAAGTACCTTGAATAGTTAATTTAGTGGTGCATAATAATTGGCGACTAATAATGACATCAGTAATTTCTGATTCTTATGGAAATCGCTAATTTTTTGGTCACTCCTTATTGTTGTAGGTATTCAGGAAATATATTTAATTTAGGTTTGGAAATTAGTGTATCTATACTCCAAATTGGGTATTTTTGAATGGATGACATGGGAAAATAATGGAATTACATTTACCCAATTTAATTACTTTTTAAATTTAATAATTTGATTACACAATACTTTCAAATTCATATTTGTTCTTTTTGCACACAGATCGCACAGATGTTGATAATATTCGGAAAGGAAAAAAAATGAGCTCGACGACAGATTTTCTGAAGCATATATACGATATTAACCTCTCATATTTGCTATTAGCCCAAAAACTCATCTCTCAAGAGAAAGCCTCTGCGATGTTTCGTCTAGGTATCTCTGATGCAATGGCAACTACTTTAGCAGACCTTACACTTCCTCAATTAGTCAAATTAGCAGAGACAAACCAGCTAATCTGCCAGTTTAGATTTGATAATAGTGACACAATTGAAAAGCTAACCCGTGATTCAAGAGTTGATGAATTACAACAAATTCATACAGGTATTTTACTTTCGACCCGATTATTGCAAACGCATAATGAGGGCGACACCGAAATAGCGAGAAAAAGATGAGTACCTCAGCTGAAAAAAGTATTGTCCAAGAAGCGAATGATATTCGACTAGCCATGGAATTGATCTCTTTAGGCGCTCGCCTTCAAATGTTAGAAAGTGAAACTCAAATCAGTCGTGGCCGTTTAGTTCGTTTATATAAAGAGCTGAGAGGTTGCCCTCCACCAAAAGGGATGTTGCCTTTCTCCACAGATTGGTTTATGACGTGGGAACAGAATATTCATTCATCCATGTTCTATAATGCTTATCAATTTTTACTTAAAAGTGGCCAATGTCGCGGTGTTGATGCCATATTACGAGCATATAGATTATATCTTGAACAGTGTATACCAGAACCCGGTGAAGAGCCTTTGTTGGCTTTAACACGTGCTTGGACCCTAGTCCGTTTTGTGGAAAGTGGTATGTTACAAAGTTCACAATGTAGTTGTTGCCATGGTTCTTTTATTACCTACGCACATATTCCTGAAAATAGCTTCACTTGCAGTTTATGCCAACCGCCATCACGGGCAATAAAAAAACGTAAACTTTCCGAGCATCTAGCCGATATTACGGTATATCGACAGGATGGCATTACTAAAGCGGTAATGTAATTGGATTGATTTGGTTAACAGGCAAAGGTTTTGCCTGTCACTCCTAATATTCCCTTTGACTGCCATCTGTTAACCAACGGAGTGAAAGGGAATATTGTGTTAATACTCATCGGGTATATCATTGTTACAGTTGCGGTTATTGGCGGATATTTAATGGTCGGTGGCCATTTAGGTGCGCTTTATCAACCCGCTGAATTTGTCATTATTTTAGGTGCAGGTTTAGGTGCCTTTGTTGTTGGTAACAGTGGCAAATCCATCGTCGCCTTGTGCAAAGTATTACCAAAACTCTTCCGTCGTTCCTCCTACAATAAAACAATGTCAATGGACTTAATGGCGTTGTTATTTCAATTACTGAATAAATCACGCCAACAAGGGCTGCTAGCACTTGAAAAAGACATTGATAATCCAAGTGAAAGTGAAATTTTTTCCCAATATCCCCGTATTTTAAAAGATGAGTCCACCATGATGTTTATCGTGGATTACTTACGTCTGATGGTGAGTAGTAACTTACAAAGCCATGAAATTGAAGCTTTAATGGATGAAGAGTTAGAAACCTTTCGTCAAGAAAATGAAGTGCCAGCTTCAGGTTTAAATATGGTCGGTGACTCTATGCCAGCTTTTGGGATCGTTGCGGCTGTTCTGGGGGTTGTTAATGCCTTGGGCTCAGCGGATCGCCCTGCGGGTGAGTTGGGGGCTTTAATTGCCCATGCAATGGTCGGGACATTTCTAGGTATTTTAGTGGCTTATGGCTTTATTTTACCTTTAGCTGCACTGATTAGGTTGCGTAGTAGTGAACAACTGAAAATGATGGAATGCATTAAAGTGACTTTCCTCTCAGCATTGCAAGGCTACGCTCCTCAAATAGCGGTTGAATTTGGCCGCAAGGTGTTATTCAGCGCAGATAGGCCTTCATTTGTTGAACTCGAGGATAAAGTTCGAGAAGTGAAAGTAGGTGCTCGCTCACAAGAAACAACAGAGGAGTAACTAACGGATGGCAGCCAATACACCTCATGTTATTCGAGTTAAAAAGCGCAGTTCGCATCAGCAAAACGGGCATGGTGGTTCATGGAAAATCGCTTATGCCGATTTTATGACAGCGATGATGGCGTTTTTTTTAGTGATGTGGCTGATCTCAATTTCAAGTCCTCAAGAGTTAACACAAATTGCTGAATATTTTCGCACCCCCTTAAGTACAGCTATCAACCCAGGAAGTAAAAGTGGCGATGCCACAAATCCGATCCCTGGTGGGGGGAAAGACCCTATTTTTCGTGATGGGGATGTGATGCCTGAACCTAATAATATTATTGATGGTAATGCAAATTATCGTTTTGAAAAATTAAAAGAGTCTCTTGAGCAGGCTATTTTAAAAGATCCGCGTTTGAACGAATTAAAGCCCCATTTACTGATTGACATGATTAATGATGGGCTACGTATTCAAATTGTTGATAGTGAAAATCGACCGATGTTTAAAGTGGGTTCGGCAGCGGTTGAACCCTATATGCGCGACATTTTGCGTGCAATAGCGCCACTTCTTAATGATGTACCAAACCGAATTAGTGTCTCTGGGCATACCGATGATCTGGCTTATGCCAACGGGGCTAATTATAGCAACTGGGAATTATCATCAGATCGTGCAAATGCTTCGCGCCGCGAGTTGATCCGCGGTGGAATGGATGAAAACAAAGTCTTACGCGTTGTGGGGATGGCTTCAGCCATTCATTTAGATAAAGAAGATGGCTTTGCCCCGATCAACCGTCGGATAAGCATCATTGTGTTGAATGATGAAGAAACTAAACAAATTCTCCGTGAATACGATGGCGCGAAGCCGATTAATGATGTGCTCAATAAACCGCAAAAGCCCATGCCAGAAACGGCCGTGGGTGTTGTCGCTGCGGTGAAAATACCGTGATGAATTGCTGTTATTTGAATTTATTACATAACTTGTTTAGTTGTCTGCCGGGTTGCTCGGCAGTCAGCGTTAAGTGAAACTTAAGCGAAATTGGATAAAAACCATGGATATTACCGAGTTTTATCAAACATTTTTCGATGAAGCTGATGAGTTGCTCAGGGATATGGAACAACATTTACTTGATCTTGATCCTTTTGACCCGGATAGCGAGCAACTAAATGCCATCTTCCGCAGTGCCCATTCAATCAAAGGAGGGGCTGCAACCTTTGGTTTCACTCAGTTGCAGAATACGACTCATACATTGGAAAATCTTTTAGACAAGGCGCGTCATGATGAGTTAACGCTCACACCTGACATAATTGATGTCTTTCTCGATGCTAAGGATGTCATGGCATCACAGTTAGATGCCTATAAAAATGATTCTTTGCCAGATGAAGACACTTTCAAACGCATTTGTGAGGTGCTTAGCCGGGTTGAAAATAGAGCAGAAGAGGTTGCTGAGATAGATGCTGCGCTACCTGAGCCTAAAGTTGAGAATACGGTTGTTAAAGAAACTTCCACGGAGCAAGGTGAATATTCACACTACTTTATGATCTCGTTAAATCAGCTCAAAGAAAATGAAGTTGATTTACTGGCGGATGAACTCAGTTTATTTGGGCATTTATATCACACTGAAAAAACAGCAAATAGTTTGCAAGCATGGGTGGGCACTAATACGGATATTGATGATATTAGTGGAGTACTATGTTTTGTGGTGGATGAATCGCAAATTAACCATGAAGCCATTTCCTTTGCAGATTGCCGCGCTTTTTCGAAAGAAGAAACGTTATTAAATGACGATAAAGTTGAAGCAAGTGAAATTGAAACAGAGGTAAGTGACGTCACAGAATCGCAAGATACGCCACAAACCTCGGTAAAACCTACCGTACCCGTGTCAGCTACCCCAGCTAAAAAAACGGCAGTCGCTAAACCGAAAGGGGATTCGAGCAGCATTCGTGTGGCCGTAGAGAAAGTTGACCAGTTGATCAACTTAGTGGGGGAATTGGTGATTATCCAATCCATGTTGACCCAACATAGTCAACATGTCGATCAGAACGAATACAGTGATTTGTTAAGCTCAATCGTACAGTTAGAGCGTAATTCCCGCGCTTTGCAAGAATCCGTTATGTCAATTCGCATGATGCCAATGGACTACGTGTTTAGCCGTTTCCCACGCATGGTACGCGATATAGCTTCCAAATTAGGTAAAAAAATCGAGCTGAAAGTCGAAGGAAGCTCAACTGAGCTGGATAAGAGTTTGATTGAGCGCATCGTCGACCCCCTGAATCACCTTGTTCGTAATAGCCTAGACCATGGGATTGAAAAGCCTGAAGTTCGTGTGGCAAATGGTAAGCCAGAAGCCGGAACATTGACCTTAGCGGCAGCACACCAAAGTGGCAATATTTGCATTGAAGTTCGTGATGACGGTGCTGGGCTAAACCGTGAACGTATTTTGGCGAAAGCGAAATCACAAGGCATGAGTGTGCATGATGGTATGAGCAATGATGAAGTTGCGATGCTGATTATGGCTCCAGGTTTTTCAACGGCAGAAGTCGTAACGGATGTTTCGGGACGTGGCGTTGGAATGGATGTGGTTAAACGAAATATCCAAGACATGGGCGGCCGTATTCAAATCGGTTTTACCGAAGGCAAAGGGACTATTATCCGCATCTTATTACCGCTCACTCTAGCCATTTTGGATGGTATGTCTGTGAAAGTTGCGGAGGATGTTTTTATCGTCCCATTGAGTGCCATTATCAGCACCTTGCAACCTCGCCAAGAGGATATTTATCGCTTAGCTGGCGAGGAAAAAATGTTGCTTGTGCGCGGTGAATATTTACCACTTGTTGAATTACACCAAGTATTTTCCATCGAAGAAGCCGAGCGAAATCTAGATAACAGTATTGTGCTGATTATTCAAAATGCAGGCCACCGTTTTGCGTTGTTAGTTGATAAATTAGTTGGGCAACAACAAGTCGTCGTAAAAAATATTGAAAGTAATTATCGCAAGATCCCTGGTATTTCTGCAGCAACGATTATGGGCGATGGTTCTGTTGCATTGATTTTAGATGTGGCTGAGCTACAAAAAATGAATAACAGCATTTTGATTAAAAAGAAACAGCAGGTTTCTCAACCTGTCGTGCACTAAATAGAGGCCATACACCATGTCTATGTTAGATGATGATTTAAATAAACACGAAGAAGAAAAAAACGGCGAAGGCTACCTTATTTTCACCTTGGGTGAAGAAGAATATGGCATTGAGATCTTAAAAGTGCAGGAAATTCGTGGCTACGAACAAGTAACTCGTATCGCGAATACCCCTGATTTTATCAAAGGAGTGACTAACTTACGTGGAGTCATCATTCCGATTATTGATTTACGGGTGAAGTTCTCCCATGAAAACGTGGTGTATAACGATAACACGGTCGTTATTGTCGTGAATTTAAAAGATCGTGTCGTCGGTATTGTGGTCGATGGCGTCTCAGATGTGCTGGTTTTGAATGAAGAACAAATTGCGCCACCGCCTGATTTTGCCGTGACATTATCGACTCAATATTTGACAGGGCTCGGAACATTAAATGACCGTATGTTGATTTTAGTCGATATCGAAAAATTATTAACTAGCGATGAAATGGCGCTGATTGACAGCATGGCTGAGTAACTCTCAGCCCCAATAATTGTTCAAATAATAATAAGTCATTAACTAAAGTTTTTGGTTGGATTACCGATATCCAAAATACAACAAAATTATGTTAGTAAAACGTCATGTACAGTCGAATTAAAATCGTATCGGGACTTTTGTCCGTCATTTTTATCTTTATTTTGCTGCAACTGGTGTCCAGTGGGTTGATGTTTACCAAACTGGGCGATAACAGCGATAGCATCAGTTATTTGAATTCATTACAACGCCAAAGACAAGTATTAACAGAAAGCTGGGTCAATTTGTTACAAGCTCGGGCAAACTTAAACCGCTCTATCAATGCCTATTTACTTGAAGGTCGTAAAATTCAAGACGATGCAACGACAGAAGACTTGATTAAAGCCGCTAAACGTAACTTTAAAGCTGCTGATGATGCTTATGTCCGCTATAACAAGCTGATGCAAAGTTCAGATTATGATAAAGCCAAATTTGAAAAACTGTTTAGCACCTATGAAACCTATCGAGACGCATTAATCAAGTTAGGTGAATTTGCGGAAAAAGGCGATCTTGAAGGTTTTTATGCACACAGAACCTCAGGGCACCAAGTGAAATTTGAAGAGCAATTTAATGCGTATTTTGCGGACATTTCTGCTGATTTCCAGGCCGAAGTCGTCAATGCAGATAATAACTATCGCCAATCGTTATATATGTTGGTGACGTTATCTATCTTACTCGCCTTAATTGGTTTCTTCAGTTATCGCTATGTTCGTAAAGGTATTATTGAGCCACTCAATATCTTAATTGAACGTATTAAAGTCTTTGCGTCAGGCGATTTAACACCGAATGTGACCACGATTGCCAATAATGAAATTGGTGAGTTGGCCAATGGTGTTCAACATATGCAGCAGGAACTGATTAATACCGTTCGTGGTGTGCTAGATGGTAGCGAAACTATTTACCAAGGTACAACTGAAATTGCTGCAGGTAACAATGACTTGTCGGCACGAACTGAGCAACAAGTCGCTTGCTTAGAAGAAACCTCCGCCAGTATGAGTGAGTTGACTGCAACCGTAAAACAAAATACCGAATATGCCCACCAAGCCAGTGAATTTGCAAACCAAGCTTCAGTGATAGCGAAAGAAGGCGGCAAAGTGGTATCGAATGTCGTCAGTACCATGCTAAATATTGCGGATAGCTCACAGAAAATCTCTGATATCACCGCAGTTATCGATAGCATCGCTTTCCAAACTAATATCTTAGCGCTCAATGCGGCTGTCGAAGCGGCACGGGCCGGTGAGCACGGACGTGGTTTTGCCGTCGTCGCTGATGAGGTGCGTAACTTAGCACAGCGTAGTGCTGATGCCGCTAAAGAGATTAAAACGTTAATTGAAGATTCAGTGTCAAGAACAGGGACAGGTGCTCGCCAAGCAGAAGATGCAGGTGAAACGATGACCAAGATTGTCGAGTCTGTCACACGGGTGACTGACATTATGACGCACATTGCGACCGCATCCGATGAGCAAAGCAAAGGGATTGCACAAGTCAGTATCGCTGTTGCAGAAATGGACAAAGTTACACAGCAAAATGCGTCGTTGGTTGAACAATCTGCGGTGGCAGCTAATGTCTTGGAAGAACAAGTGGCGAAACTGTCGCAACTGATCTCTATCTTCCGTTTACCACCATTAAAACAAAGTGAAATACGCAATATTCAGCCGGCAGCAAGAACGGTTTCAAATATCGTTAAAACACCGGATCTGACAAAACTGTCATCGAAAGAACATAAAGATGATGACAATTGGGAAACTTTCTAAGGGTTAAGCTCAGTTTTTCGCTGCAAAGCCTCGGTTTTGCAGCGTTTCTGTGCATTAGAAAACAAGGCAATGTTTCAGAGGCTCAGTTCTCTTAGCTGGCACAAGTGGGGATTTCTATGTTTGGTAAAAATATCCGAATTTCGGTGAGTTTGTATCTACTTCTCATTTTATTTTGTGGGATGCAGATTGTGTCTAGCGGGGTTTCTGTTGGGATTGTTGTAAGTGAATTAAAATCTTTAGAGCGTATTGATTTGGGGTCTGATAAGCGGGCGATGCTTGAAGAAACCAGTAAACACCTGATGCAAGCACGCAATAGCCTGACGCAAATTGCTTTGCTGCATAAAGTGGGTGGTAACGAACCATTGATTGAAGAAACGAGAGTGACTTTTGATAAATTACTCGAAGAAGCTGAGAAAGACTACATCAGGTTTAAAAACCAACCTCTTTTGAGTGAAAAAGAAAATCTCGCAGCACTTGAGAGCCGGTATAAAGCATTTGTATTGACACTCAAAGCATTAAAAACACATTTAGATAACAACGACATTGCCGCCTATATTGAACTTCCTGCCCAAGAAAACCAGGACCAGTTAGAGCAAGTTGTCGAGGAGTACCTTGAATTACTGAATGCGGAAAACGATGAATCTCTTGCAGCAGCAAGAATGTATAACACGTTTGCGTGGAGTTCATTCGCCTCAGTGATCGTCATCATCATCGCTGTTATCGCATTTGCTCACTATTGGATGAAACGTAAAGTCATTAACCCGCTAAAAAGTATGGGAGATCACTTTGCACTAGTGGCGGATGGCAAACTAAATCAAAAAATTGAAGTCACAACCGGTGATGAAATTGGTGAAGTATTTGGTAAGTTAAAAGACATGCAGGAGTCTTTAGTGACTTCAGTGACAGCATTGCGCTCGAATACTGATCAAATGTATACAGGGATCCGTGAGATTGCTTTAGGAAATAATAACTTATCATCACGTACTGAACAGCAAGCGGCATCACTAGAAGAAACTGCGGCTAGTATGGAAGAGTTGACAGCAACTGTTAAGCAGAATGCGGATAACGCACGCCAAGCGAGTGAACTGGCGGTGAGTGCATCAAAAACCGCAACGAAAGGTGGAGAGATCACTGAAGATGTGATTGACACCATGACCTCGATTTCCAATAGCTCACAAAAAATTAGCGCCATTATTAGTGTGATTGATGGCATCGCTTTCCAAACCAATATCTTAGCATTGAATGCCGCCGTTGAAGCCGCTCGAGCGGGTGAACAAGGGCGTGGTTTTTCTGTGGTTGCCGGTGAGGTCAGGGCATTGGCTCAGCGCAGCGCGGAAGCAGCAAAAGAAATTAAAACATTGATTGATGAGTCTGTTGGCAGAGTGAGCCAAGGCTCTCAACTGGTTAATGAGGCGGGTGCAACCATGAGTGAATTGGTTGCAGCTGTTAACCAAGTTACTGAATTAATGGGTAATATTGCGTCTGCTTCCAATGAGCAAAGCCGTGGTATTGAGCAAGTCGCCACAGCAGTAAGCCAAATGGATTTAGTGACACAACAGAATGCGGCATTAGTTGAACAATCGACCAGTGCGACAGCGGCACTAGAAGACCAAGCAAACAACTTAGTCGATACCGTTGCATTCTTTGAATTACCCGAAAGCCATTTAAATCGTAATCGGCGTTAAGTATTGTGAAAATTCGTTTCTGAATTTTCGGTGGATAACCGTAACAGGTTATTTTTCCTTAGGTTATCCATCCTAAAAGGCAGCCAAATAACTGGCTGCCTCTGGGTTTTTATTGAATAGGACGACAAGTACGATGCTTTTTGTACCACAGGTAGAACCACTGACTGATGATGAGTTTGGTCGGGTTTGTCGATTTATTCATAAAAAATCAGGCATTGTCCTCACCATGAATAAAAAAAATATGGTCTATAACCGGCTATTAAAGCGGTTACGTGATTGTAATATCGACAATTTTTCAGATTATTTACGAATGTTAGAGCGTGAACCTCACCATGCAGAATGGCAAGCTTTTGTGAATGCTTTGACGACAAATTTAACAGCATTTTTTCGTGAGCCACATCATTTTGTGACGTTAGCAGACTTTGTTCGCACTCGTAAAAATAGCGCCATTAATATTTGGTGTGCCGCATCTTCAACAGGAGAAGAGCCGTATTCGATAGCAATGACACTGAGCGATGTTCTTGGGCCCAACGCTATCAATGCCAAAGTGATTGCCAGTGACATTGACACGGAAGTGCTAGAAAAAGCGAAACAAGGTGTGTATCGCATAGAAGAGCTGAAGTCTTTAACGGCATTACAGAGACAACGTTATTTTATGAAAGGCGTTGGCGAGTTTGATGGCTATGCGAGAGTCAAGCCTGCGTTACGCCAAATGATTGAATTTCGTTATTTAAATTTGAGTGATCATGATTGGCAAATGCAGCACCGATTTGATGCGATTTTTTGTCGTAATGTCATGATTTATTTTGATAAAGAAATGCAAATCAAAATGTTAGAGCGCTTTGCCACATTGCTTAAGCCAGACGGCTTGCTATTTATTGGGCACTCTGAAAATTTATCACAGCTATCGCAAAGTTTCGTTATTAAAGGGCAAACCGTCTACAGCTTACAAGCTGCGAGGAGGGGGTAATGAAAAAAATTAAAGTGCTATGTGTGGATGACTCAGCACTGATGCGCCAATTAATGCGTGAAATAATTAATAGTCATGAAGACATGGTTGTGGTCGATACTGCACCAGACCCTTATGTCGCACGTGACTTAATTAAACAGCATGAACCGGACGTGATCACGTTAGATGTGGAAATGCCACGAATGGATGGTATTGATTTCTTAGAAAAATTAATGCGTTTGCATCCAATGCCTGTGGTAATGGTTTCAACATTAACGTCGAAAGGTTCAGAGGTGACGTTAAAAGCGTTGGAATTAGGTGCTGTGGATTTTGTCACAAAACCCCAAATTGGTATTCGTGAAACGATGATGAGTTATCGCGATATTATTGGTGAAAAAATCCGTGCGGCAGCAATGTCTAAAATTACGCAACGGAGCCGCTTTGCTCGTCCAGAAAAAAAGATCAGTGAACCAGCGTCTCAAGCCAAAGCGCTCTCTCCTTATGTTTGCAATAGCCGTGTGATTGCGGTTGGCGCATCGACTGGAGGCACGGAGGCGATACGTCAATTTCTGGAAATGTTACCTCATGAATGTCCTCCGGTAGTGATTACTCAGCATATGCCTGCGGGTTTTACACGTTCTTTTGCTGATCGCTTGAATAAGCTCTGTGTTTTGACCGTAAAAGAAGCCGAACACAACGAGTTATTACAAAAAGGCCATGCCTATATTGCACCGGGCGATTCGCATATGTTGATTGCTGATAAAGGCAAGGGATTTCAAGTCATTTTACAACAAAGCGAACCTGTTAACCGCCATCGTCCTTCTGTTGATGTGCTGTTCGATTCGGTTGCTCAATGTGTTGGGCGAAAATGTATTGGGATCTTATTGACAGGAATGGGGATGGATGGTGCAAAAGGGCTATTAAATTTACGTAAGCAGGGAGCAATTACTTACGCACAAAACGAAAGTAGTTGTGTTGTGTTTGGTATGCCTCGTGCGGCGATTGAAATGGGGGCTGCGGATGAAGTGCAAGATATCCTCAAGATTGCCCCAAGTGTTTTAGCAAGACTTTCTTCTGTCACGGTTTAAACCGAGGCAGGAACTCACAATTGTATTTTGAAGGAGTGGTTATGGCCGCTAAAGATCTTAGTTTTTTGGTTGTCGATGATTTTTCTACAATGCGACGTATCGTCCGTAACTTATTAAAAGAGCTCGGATTTAACAAAATAGAAGAAGCGGAAGACGGTGTTGATGCATTAGAGAAAATCCGTACAGGTAGCATTGATTTTGTCGTGGCTGACTGGAATATGCCAAACATGGATGGCCTTGAGTTGCTTAAAACCATTCGTGGTGATGATGCTTTGAAGCATATCCCCGTATTAATGGTGACAGCCGAAGCGAAAAAAGAAAATATTATTGCTGCAGCGCAAGCGGGTGCGAGTGGTTATGTCGTTAAGCCGTTCACTGCCGCTATCTTAGAAGAAAAACTGAATAAAGTATTTGAAAAAATGGGTCTGCAATAACAGTGCGCGCCAAAGGAGATTTTCATGACTGAACAAGTGGGTATGGAAGGTATTCGCAATGGTAATGATGATTTAAAACAAGTCATTACGCGCATTGGTACGCTAATGAGAACCCTGCGTGAGAGTATGCGCGAATTGGGTCTAGAAAAAAGCGTTCAACAGGCGGTGGCCAGTATTCCAGACGGTAAAGACAGGCTGCGTTATATCGCACAAATGACAGCGCAAGCGGCAGAGAAAACCTTAAATGGCATTGATGTCATCAAACCACTGCAAGTGGACATGAATAAGAATGCGCAGGAGCTGCAGCAACAATGGCAAGAAACCGCTGGAGATACGGTTCCTGCGCAATTGCGTGAGTCAACAGAAGCCTTTTTAGGACAAGTGATCCAAGACAGCGAAACGACTAAAGCAGAGCTGTTGGAGATCATGATGGCGCAAGATTTCCAAGATTTAACAGGGCAAGTCATCAAAAAAATGATGGAAGTAGTTGAAGAAGCAGAGAAACAACTGCTAGCACTGTTAATGGAAAACACGCCACCTGAAATGCGTGCGAAAACGCAAAACGAAAGTTTGCTCAATGGCCCGCAAATCAATAAAGAAGGCGTGAATGTGATGGCCTCACAGTCTCAAGTTGATGATTTGCTTGATGAGCTGGGCTTCTAATCGCCGACAAGTTTTTAATTCAACTACTCTAATTACATAGGGTTAGGGTAGTTTTATTGTATTTGCGTTACAAGGAGAGGATTGCAATGATAAATAACGATTTAATTTCTACTTTCGTGATTAAAGAAAAAAAAGCACAAAAAGAAATAGTTCAAGAAAATGATGGAGATGTTAATGAGTGTTCTACTGAGTTACAGATGAGACAGGCGTTAATCAACCAACTCAAAAAAGCGCGTTTAGCCAATAATTTAACACAAATTCAAATTGCGGAAAAAATGCAAACTCAGAAGCAGAACGTGTCCCGTTTGGAAAAAGCGCAGTTCGACCCAAAATTAGGCACATTATTAAAATATGCAGAAGCGGTGGGAATGCGGATTACATTAGATTTCTCATCTAAATAATAATAGGTATGCCAATTAGTATTGATGTGGGTAATTTAATTGCTAATCATGTTGATAAACCGTGATAATTTGGCTGCCAAGAACTTGCTCAAATTGGTCAACAAAATCATCGCGTATATCCCAATTATGAAAACTGAAACCTAGATTGCCGAATGCCCATTGTGGATCAAACCGCCACTTTGATAGAGGGGCATGAAAATCGCAATGAAAGCAAGCGAGATTTTCTAGTTTTCCTTCATACCAGTCGGATACCGCATCACCCCATGCGTGACTCTGTTCGCTTTGTTCATTTGCACACTGTGGGCAGTAAATACCGAGACCATTTCCCCCTGCATGGAACACAGTGCGTTCGGTAACGATAGATAAATAGTTTTTCAAAGTACCTTCAGGTAACTGAGTCGGCACGATTTCATCATTAATTACGTACAAAATGGGTTCTTTGTGAGCGGGGGTAGGACGATAAATCACTTCACCATACTCGATACCTTGAAAATCAGGGTCGATAATACCTTGCTGTTTCAGCCAATTAAGCATACGTGAGGCTTCTTTTGGGGCATCTTCTAAAGTGATATCTGGGGCAACAAGGTGGCAAGTATCCATAATAACCTTTTGTCGTTAAAAGCCATTAATAAGCAGGCCAACTGCGTGTTTAATCGTGTCTCGTTGGTGAGTCAAATCAACGATTTCTTTTCCTAGTAATGAAAGAGGAACACAAGCCATTTGGTGAGTCATTAAAATGAAAACCTGCCCGTTGATTGATAATTGTGGATTTAAGCGTACAGGTAATGGTTTTTTAACAAGCCTACTATCGAATAACGGGATGACTAAGCGAGTATTCAATATATCAATAATATTACTTTGAATATCCAGTAAGTACGGGTATTTAACCGTATCTTCTCGATTTTGATAGAGGCAATATTGCATTAAAAATCCTTGTATTTATCTGAGAGTAATCCATGTTCTTCATTGATCCTATTTAACTCATTAAAACCTTCTCTATTTTCATTTTTCCATTTCTGCGCTTCTAGGCGTTTTAATTCAGCCTGCAAGGCACACGTTAGTATTGCAGATAGGTTAAGTTTTGCCTGCCTAGCTTGTTCGTAGAGTTCAGGCGCCACCGTGACACTGACGGTTTTTTTCATTCTTTGAGCCGTGGTATTCATGGGATTTCCTTAATTACACGTGTTCATACACATGTAATTTAGCATGCTTATTGCTCATATAGGGATTTTATTCTTTATTAATACGAAATATAGGATTATCTTCAGTGGGTGCTCATGTTTGCGAAGCCCTTTGCAAAATTGCCGCTTTATTGCTCAATAGGCAAATAACCCCCTTGAACTGCGTCTATTTTCCACCATTGATTTTTTTACACTCTGTCATGCTATAGCGATAACTCGTATTTTCATTAAATTTTGGAACCGCGGTGTCCGACGAGAGTGATGTAGAAAAAACAGAAGAACCCACACCCCATAAAAAGCAAAAAGCCAAAGATGATGGGCAAATCGTTCGTTCAAAAGAACTTAGCTCGCTAATGATGATGTTAGCAGGCGTGAGCTTGCTATGGCTAAGTGGTGGGCATCTGGCGACACAGCTACGGCAAATTGCTCGGCAGGGTTTTATATTTGATAGCCATTACTTGCAAAATACAGGTTTGATGCTCAGTTACTTAGGGCGCGTTGTGAGTGAGGCGTTATTTGCTTTATTACCCGTCATCGGCGGGTTAGCGTTAGTGGGTATTTCTGCGTCATCGTTAGTGGGGGGACTCATTTTCAATAGCAAGTTGATTAAATTTGATTTGAAAAAGTTAAATCCAATCAAAGGGCTAAAACGTATTTTTTCTATGAATGCGTTATCGGAGTTATTTAAAGCGATTTTGAAATCGTTATTTGTGGGGTTAGGGGCATTTATTTTTCTTTGGCAAAGTTGGCCCTCATTACTGCATTTAGTCATGGAATCACCTATTACGGCGCTAAGTAATGCATTGCAGAAAGTCATTTTTGCAGGGTATTTAATTGTGTTTTTGCTTATTCCAATGGTGGCTTTTGATGTTTTTTATCAGTTTCGCTCTCATTTGAAAAAATTGCGCATGAGCCGCCAAGAAATCAAAGATGAATTCAAGCAGCAAGAGGGTGACCCTCAAATTAAAGCTAAAATCCGCCAACAGCAGCGTGCGATTGCGCGTAACCGAATGATGGCGGATGTCCCAAGTGCGGATGTTATTGTCACTAACCCGACACACTATGCGGTTGCCCTAAAATATGATGACAAAAAAATGGGGGCACCAAAAGTATTAGCGAAAGGGGCTGGCGTATTGGCTCAGCGCATCAAAGAAATTGGTGAAGAGCACCGAATATTACAGTTAGAAGCACCGCCGCTTGCTCGTGCGCTATATCGCCACGCGGAGATAGGGCAAAGCATTCCTGTTGCATTATATGCGGCGGTTGCAGAAGTTTTAGCATGGGTTTACCAACTGCGTCGTTGGCGCCGTGAAGGTGGGCTCAGACCAAAAAAACCGAAAAATTTACCAGTGCCACCGACGCTGGACTTTGCTGGAGATAACAATCGCGATGGCTAATTTGGCTTCATTATTAAAATTGCCGAAAAATTTACAGGGAACGCAGTGGCAAATACTGGCCGGGCCGGTTCTTATCTTATTGATTTTGTCGATGATGGTATTGCCATTACCGGCATTTTTATTGGATTTACTGTTTACCTTTAATATTGCGCTTTCCATTATGGTGTTATTAGTGGCGATGTTTACCAAGCGTACGTTGGATTTTGCCGCTTTTCCAACCATATTACTGTTTGCAACTTTACTGCGACTCTCTTTGAATATCGCCTCTACCCGGATCATCCTAATGGAAGGCCATACAGGCCCAGATGCTGCCGGGCGAGTCGTCGAAGCATTCGGCCATTTTTTGGTGGGGGGGAATTTTGCAATTGGTATAGTGGTGTTTATTATCCTCGTATTGATTAACTTTATGGTTATCACAAAAGGAGCCGGACGTATTGCTGAAGTGGGTGCACGTTTTGTTCTTGATGGAATGCCAGGCAAGCAAATGGCGATTGATGCGGACCTCAACGCGGGTATCATCAGTGATGATGAAGCCAAAAAGCGTCGTACAGAGGTTACGCAAGAAGCTGATTTTTATGGCTCAATGGACGGTGCGAGTAAGTTTGTCCGTGGGGATGCTATTGCGGGGATCATGATTATGGTGATCAACGTAGTGGGTGGGCTGATTGTTGGTGTTGCTCAACACAATATGTCTTTGGGGAATGCGACGAGTACATATACCTTGCTGACTATCGGTGATGGGCTTGTGGCGCAAATACCTGCTTTGATTATATCAACAGCTGCAGGGGTTATTGTCACTCGTGTCGCAACCGATGAAGATGTGGGTGAACAGATGGTCACCCAGCTATTCAATAACCCTCGCGTGATGTGGTTGAGTGCGGGTGTTCTCGGTTTAATCGGTTTGATCCCGGGCATGCCTAACTTTGTCTTTTTACTGTTTACCGCAGCATTGGCTGCCCTTGGTTGGTATTTAGTGCGTAAATCGCAGCAACCGGAAAATGCCATGGGAGATAATAGCCAATCGCAGCATTTCCAAGAAGCCAATAAAGTGGTTGAAGCCACGTGGGATGACGTGCAATTAGAAGATTTATTGGCGATGGAAGTGGGTTATCGGTTGATCCCATTAGTCGATAATGAACAGCAAGGCGAGTTATTAGGGCGATTGCGTGGTTTACGTAAGAAATTTGCTCAAGAAGTGGGGTACTTACCACCTGTGGTGCATATCTGCGATAACTTAGCGCTTTCCCCATGTGAATACCGAATTCTGATTAAGGGTGCGGAAGTTGGACGTGGTGAAGCACAGCCAGGGCGCAGTCTGGCTATTGACCCAGGCAATGCCGCGGGGACGCTACAGGGGGATATCACTAAAGAGCCTGCGTTTGGTTTACCCGCAATCTGGATTGATGATGATTTACGTGAACAAGCACAAATTCAAGGGTATACGGTGGTATCAGCGAGTACTGCGGTAGCAACTCACTTTAATCAAATTTTACTGCAAAACTCCAGCACCTTATTTGGCCGCCAAGAAGCACAGATGCTGTATGACCGTGTGAAAAAAGAGATGCCAAAACTGGCTGATGACTTGATCCCAGATACGATTTCGTTAACGATTTTGCACCGTGTACTGCAAAATTTATTAATGGAAGATGTGGTGATCCGCGATATGCGCACCATCATTGAAACCTTGGCTGAAATGGCCGGGGAAAACGGGGAAAATAAAGATACCGATTATTTAACATCTCAAGTGCGCATTGCATTAGGCCGAGCAATCACACAGCAGTGGTTTGGTCATGCAGAAGAAATTCAAGTAATTGGTTTAGAGGCTAGCCTTGAGCAGATCTTACTGCAAGCCGCGAAGAACGGCGGTGGGTTAGAGCCGAATTTGGCACAGTTTATTCAAACTCAAGCGGAGCAAGCCGTGGCACACCAAGAGGCGATGGGGGCACCAACGGTATTATTAGTCAACCATGGTTTGCGTTTGATTTTATCGCGTTTCTTGCGTCGCAGCCTGCCGCAGCTGGTGGTTATGTCGAATTTAGAAATGACGGACCACCGTAAGATAAGAATGACGTCGATGATTAGTGGTAGTTAATCATCTTGCTTCTATCTGAGGAGTTATGTAGTATAAGTCTGTAGTCGTTTTGAAGCTAAATTGTTCTTATACCGAAGGCGTGTATTTGAATGCTCGTCAAAACGCAAAGAAAGTACAAAGAGGCCGCTCTAGTAAGAGCGGCCTCTTTGTACTTAACTGGCTAAAAAACGCCCTACAATTTTGCCTTTATCTGTTAGCAACACAGATTGCCCATCACGCAGGACTTTTTTCAAATTGTGCTTTCGTCCGATTTTACTCAAAGCTATCTTTTTTGTACCTGATGCGAGTTTAAATGCGGTTAATCCATCTATGTGGATAAGCTGAACTAAATCTTTATGAGTAAAGCTATGTAGGTAGTAGGATTGCATATCGCTAGATAGCCACCCAAGTAGGTCGATTAAATGACGATACTCTAACTTTAGTCGGCTTAACGTTGAAGTGATATCATCAGGGGCACTTTTGATTATCGAGTTATCAAACTCATTAACTAAGTTACCAAATTTCCATATAGGTTCAAAATGAGCACATCTATTGCGCAGTTTATTTGTTTGCAGCAGCCGTTGAATGATTCTATGTCGATTTTTTATATCTTTAGGATGTGACTTTTGATGGATAGAGTACGGGTAATACTGAAAAATTTTAGGAAATATTTGTTCCCATGGAATAATTTCACCATTGCTGGTTTTATTAATTTTTAAAATATGCGCCCATTTTCCATTCTCTAGAGTTGAAATTATTTTATGTGGAGCAGGGGGTGGTTGAATATATTTGCCATTTTTCTTTTTCGCAGAATCAATAGCGTTGAAAAGTTTATTACTGCGTGTCAGACCTAGATAATCATACCAATTACAAGACTGAGCATTACCAGATAATTTTTTATTACATACAGTTAATTGATTTGTAAAATAAAAATGGCTAAGAGTATTATGGATTTTGTTTCTTAACGTGATTTCAATTATACCAATCAAGTACATAAACTTAGTGGAAATTTCTTCATTCCAACAGTAAATGCCATGCAATTCGTTCATATCTGTTGTTTTGAATATGGTTCGATAGTTAAAAAAACGTTCGATACTAATATCTATAATGTGTGAGTTTACATTTATGGGTGGTGCCCTAAACATATCTATCCCCGTGGTATTTAAGAGATATAGTCTAATTGATAAACGTTATCTCAGATGAAATAGTTAAATTTACTTAACTTATCATTGAGGGGGGATGATAAAAAGAGGTTGTTACAGAGATTTTGTCTGTATTTACCCTTTATGAGCGGGATATGAAATGAATACTAGATAAGACGGGTGTGTTTTGGACAGGATAAAACACACCTTAGATCGAAATTTTCTTACCTAATGCAGGGCTTTTTGACTCTAAACCATCCGCACCATAAGTGGATTGGTTATTATGTTTTTTCACAAAATTGAGGCGTTGAGCGTTGAGCTCAATATGCAATTGTAGCATTTGGTGATTACGGTAATTCAGCTCTTTTAGCTCAGTTGTTAAGCTTTTAATGGCTTCCCATACACCTGCTAGTGCATCATTGCCTTCATAAGGTGCACTGATCTCAGATTGTGCTTCTAACGCTAGGCGGTTTGTTTCACCATGGCCGATCGCAGCAACTAAAAACCGTTTTTGTTCAGTGGTTTCCTGAAAAGGCGAAGGCGGCACACGGTGATAACCTAGTAATAGCTCTTCATTTTTCATCACTATTTGTAATGATTGCAAATGGGCGAGTTGTTGCTCAAGTAATATCAGTAATTCGTCAGTCATAGTGGTTATTTATTTCATTGATAACATGCATTCATGAGCATCGCGCAAAATGCCATCAGCAATTTTTTCAGCATCCATAGTTAGGGTGCCATCTTTGATTGCTTGTTTAATTTGTTCAACTTTAGCACTATTAATATCACTTGCTTGTGGTTGCAATAATTTTTTTTGTAGCTCACTAGGAGCAAAAGAACTTTCTTTAACGACTTCATTAGTGGACACTTTTTTGTCCCGCATCGGGGCTGCCGCATCTTGTGGATCGCGGTTTGTCACCTGAGTCAACGCAGAAATTGCAGATGTTTGCTCAATAGCCATAATGTGTTTTCCTATTCCCGATTTTTTTCATATGTGAGTTATCGGCTTATATTGATGAATCTTTAGTGTGTATAGTGTTACAAAATATTGCATTACTCGTCATACTTCAAGTTGCAGCGTTGTTAACTGCGCTCAGATAGCCGAATCACATACTTGTGTATGCTCATCGGTCTCTCTTCACTTGTCGCCTAGCTGCAACTCGAATTATTTAGAGTATATACTCGTGATACTTCAAGCTGCAGTGCTGTTGACTGCGCTCAGATAGCCGAATCACATACTTGTGTATGCTCATCGGTCTATCTTCACTTGTCGCCTAGCTGCCACTTGAATTATTTAGAGTAAATACTCGTGATACTCCAAATTTCAGCGTTGTTAACTGCGCTCAGATAGCCGAATCACATACTTGTGTATGCTCATCGGTCTCTCTTCACTTGTCGCCTAGCTGCAACTCGAATTATTTAGAGTATATACTCGTGATACTTCAAGCTGCAGTGTTGTTGACTGCGCTCAGATAGCCGAATCACATACTTGTGTATGCTCATCGGTCTCTCTTCACTTGTCGCCTAGCTGCAGCTCGAATTATTTAGAGTACAAGTGGGGTTGTTTTTATTTTAATGCCACTTGAACACTGCCATTTTCGAGCGCTTCCCCATTCACAACTTGCCCATTTAACAAGCGCACTCGGGTATTTTGGCCGGCAGTGGCGTTATTAATCGCTCTGCCTTCGTATTTCACTGAGAAATTATCACCATTGGCGAACACAAATACCGTTTGCCCCGCTTTTATTGCCCATGGTTGTCTTGTCATTGATTTTGTGAATGTTTGTCCGGCTGGAATATTGCGCAGGGCGATCGCTCCGCGAAGTGCGATTTTATCGGTGCTTGCGCCTGCTGGTAGCTTATGTAATAAGCCCTTTTTAGTTCCGATATCAACAAACTGTATAGATTCCCCTCTGGTTATATTACGTGTGGCTACGTAATACTGGCCTGTAACATTCACCGTTAGCTGAATAAACTGTTTTTTCTTGCCACATTGTACTGGGAGGGAAACATTACCCATATTGCGTCCACCAATAGGTGGGTTGATTTGAGGGTGCTCACAAGTTGGCCAACGCTCAATTGGGGTTTTAATTTCTATTGAAATGTGCGTTTTCTTGCCATGAATTTGGCGAAAATAATGGTTGATATCTTGGGGTAACGACGCTTCAGAAAGCGCTGGAGTAAGCCCTAACAAACTGATTACCATATATAATGGCATTTTTTTAGCGTAATACATCCCGTTGTATTCCCCCCAACAAACAAACTTTTTCACGATTGCAGTTTACGCAGCTCCGTAATAATGAATGAGCCAAATAGGTCAATTATTTTGCCTTTATCTCGCCATTAGATTTTTTAGTAGGCCGCTAAGATATGCGGGTCGAATTTTAATTTTTACTCACGAACGCTCAAATTCAAGGATCGCGTTATTTCCATTGAGGCCCACTATGATTGATAAATTAAACGCCACGTTTGCTTTCCAGCAACAGGCTTTGTCAATACGCGAAGCAAGGCAGACCGTATTAGCTTCAAACATTGCTAATGCCGACACCCCCGGCTACCAAGCACGTGATATTGACTTTAATCGTCAACTTCAACAAGCCATGGATAAAGGTGTGGTAGGGGGAAAAGGCGTGACGCTCGCTGTTACGTCGAAAGGACATATCGAAGGGCGAGGGGGCAAAGCGCCAAATATTGACCTGAAATATCGTGTTCCTTACCAAACCTCAATGGATGGTAATACGGTAGATATGGATATTGAACGCAGCCAATTCGCAGATAACACCCTGAAATATCAGGCCGACCTTACATTCATCAATAGCCGCGTCAAAAGTATGCTGGCTGTCTTACAGCAAGGGTAATCTTCATGGCTTTACTGAGTATTTTTGATATCTCTGCATCTGCATTGACCGCGCAATCTCAACGCTTGAATGTCAGTGCGAGCAATATGGCAAACGCAGAAAGTATTGCAGGGCCTGATGGTCAACCATATCGTGCAAAACAAGTCGTTTTTCAAATGGCACCACAAGGGCGCCACGAAGTGGGAGGCGTGCGTGTGAGTGAGCTGATAGAAGACCCTACGCCACCCCGTATGGAATATAAGCCCGGTCACCCGTCAGCGAATGAAAAAGGCTATGTGCAAATGCCGAATGTCGACATGGTTGGTGAAATGATCAATACCATTTCAGCCTCCCGTAGCTATCAAGCCAACTTAGAAGTGATGAATACAGCAAAAACCTTGCTGCAAAAGACACTCACAATAGGCCAGTAAGGGAGCGTTTTCATGGGAATTGCAGCCACAATGTACGACTCTTTGGACAATTCGATAGCTGGCCCTGAGCCGGCTGCGAGCAATGTGCCAAAGAAAAGTCAAAGTGACGATATGCGCGACACTTTTTTAAAAATGATTGTCACGCAGATGCAAAACCAAGACCCAACAAAACCAATGGAAAATACGGATTTAACCAGTCAATTGGCACAAATTGCCACGCTTGAAAGCATGAATAAACTCAGCGATAGCGTGAGTGGCATTTCCCAACAAATTGGTTCAGGTCAGTCATTACAAGCCACTCAGCTTGTCGGAAAAGGTGTGCTTATTCCGCGCAATGAAATCATTTTAGCACCACTCAAGAAAGAGAGCACAGGCGAAGACAGCAATGTGACTAAGCCATCAAACCCGCTTCCTGACGAGGGCATCAGCCCAAATAGCCCTTCAATGTTTGGGCTTAGTAACAAAGGTGCTATTGCAGGTGAAGAGGGCGGTGAAGAGCCGCAATCTGAATATATTTCCTCGCCGTTTGGGTTCTTTTTACCGAAATTGGCGGACAACGTTGAAATTACTATTCGCGATAAAAACCGAATGGTTGTGCGAACCATTACCTATGATACGGAAGTTAAACCCGATATCTATGATATGGCGTGGGATGGTCGTGATAACAACGGCAACTTGGTCACGGATACAACAGGAAAATATTACTTTGATGTGAAAGCCGTCAGTTCAGGGGCTGAAATCGAAGTGACCAAACTGGGGTATACCCGTGTTAACGGTGTGACCCCAGGCTCTGACGCACCATTACTTGATGTTGGCATTGGGCAAAGTGTCCCGCTGAGCAGCATTTTCAAAGTTTATCCATCTTCTTAATTTACCCCCAATACTCATGGAGAAAATATGTCTTTTTCACAAGCAGTCAGTGGCTTAAATGCAGCCTCAGCGGGGCTTGATTCAATTGGTAATAATATTGCCAACTCCGCAACAAATGGTTTTAAAGGCGCGACGACCTCATTTGCCGATATGTTTGCAGGCTCAGGTGTTGGCTTAGGTGTCAATGTGGCCGCAGTGACCCAAAATTTTAAAGATGGCCCAATCACGCGCACGGATAGAGCGACAGACGTTGCCATCTCAGGTAATGGTTTTTTCCGCGTACAAGACCAAAACGGTGATACTTACTACAGCCGTGATGGTCAATTCTTACGCGATAAAAGCGGTAATTTAGTCAATAACCAAGGGATGGTAGTCACAGGTTACCCCGCGAGTGTTGATGAAAAAGGCAATGTTACCATCCAAAGTGGTGGTGTACCTGAAGGCTTGAATATCCCAACGGATATGATGGATGCGAAAAAATCTGAGTTAGCGAAACTGACGATAAACCTTAATTCTGAAGATAAAGTTAAAGATAAGAAATTTGACATCACAAAGCCTGATGATTCAGCAACGTATAACTTTAGCACCACAATGACCGCTTTCGATAGTCAGGGTAATACCCATGAAATTTCAGTGTACTTTGTTAAAGAGTCAGATAACAAATGGACCGCTTATGCGAAAGACGCTAACGAAACTGAAGCTAAAAAACTGGGTGAACTAGAGTTTGATGGTAATGGTAAGTTAAAAGACGCAGATAAAGCCACATTTGCTTTCGCGTATAACGGGTTAAATGGCGCTGATAATGGAATATTAAACGTTGATTTAAGTAAGACTCGCCAACAAAAAGTCAGCGAGTCTTCCGTTAGTGCGATTGATGTTGACGGTTATCCAGCCGGTGAATACACCACCTTTAAAATCGAAGATAACGGTTTGATTACCGCTAACTATTCTAACCAACAAAAACGTGTGGTTGGTCAAGTGGCATTATCCGCTTTCGCAAACCCAAATGGTCTGGTCTCCCAAGGTGGCAACGTTTGGGCCTCTTCTAATGCGTCAGGTAACCCGATGGACGGCGTTCCGGGTGTCGGCCAGTTCGGTAAATTAACCAGCGGTGCGTTGGAGTCTTCTAACGTGGATATGAGCCAAGAGTTAATTAGCATGATTGTGATGCAGCGTAATTACCAATCAAACGCGCAAACCATCAAGACACAAGATCAGATGTTACAGACGCTAGTTAATTTACGATAAAACAAGAGGGTGGCCATGGATCACGTCATTTATACCGCGATGGGAGGAGCGCGTCATGCGCTGGAAAACCAAGCGATTGTTTCAAATAACATTGCCAATGTGTCAACCGCAGGCTTTAAAGCGCAATTGTCCGCAATGCGTGCCGTACCGATAAATGGTGACAGCGAGCAAACCAGAACACTGGTGGTGGCTTCTACTCCCGGTGCTGATATGAGCCAAGGGCCGCTCAATTATACGGGTAAACAAACTGATGTTGCGTTGAATGATAAGCACTTTTTGGCTGTTGAGTTAGCAGATGGCACAGAAGCTTATACCCGTAACGGTAATATTCAAGTGTCTAGTGAAGGTGAACTTGTCATTGGCGAACGTCGCTTACAAGGTGATGGTGGGCCAATTAACGTTCCGCCAAATGCAGAATTAACCATTGGTGCAGACGGGACAGTTACCGCGCTTTTAGCCACTGACCCACCAACGATGTTAGGGCAAATTGGGCGTTTGAAAGTGGTTGAAGCACAGCCTCAAGACTTGCTCCGTGGCGAAGATGGCTTGTTTCATTTATCACCACAAGGGCAAGCGGCAAATGGCAATGTTTTGCCACAAAGTGAACGCGGAATTGTCACTGCGGGGGTGATTGAAGGCAGTAATGTCAATGCGGCAGAAGCTATGGTTTCGATGATTGCTAATGCAAGGCACTTTGAAATGCAAATGAAAGTTGTCCGCAGTGCTGATGAAAATGCACAACGGGCGAACCAACTGCTCGCTGTTAGCTAAATACAGTAAGGAATTATTATGATCCGCTCATTATGGATTGCTAAAACAGGGCTTGATGCTCAACAAACTAACCTTGATGTTATTTCGAATAACTTAGCCAACGTTAGTACCAATGGCTTCAAGCGCCAACGCGCTGTTTTTGAAGATTTAATGTACCAAAATATTCGCCAGCCGGGTGCTATGAGCTCTGAACAAACGTCGTTACCATCGGGTTTGCAAATGGGAACGGGGTCACGCCCTGTTGCCACTATGCGTATTCACGCCCAAGGTGCATTAAATAAAACTGGAACAACGACAGATATCGCGATTAAAGGCCAAGGTTTTATCCATGTGCAAATGCCAGATGGTACAGATGCCTATACGCGAGATGGGGCATTACAACGTAATCAAGATGGCCAATTAGTGACATCCAGTGGCTACCAAATTGTCCCAGCGATTATGATCCCCGATAACGCTAACAGTTTGACGATTGCGCGAGATGGCACTGTATCTGTCACTGTGTATGGGGATACTCAACCGCAGCAAGTTGGCCAAATTACATTAACCACCTTCATTAATGATGCTGGTTTGGAAAGTATGGGGGAAAACCTGTATATGGAAACCGCCAGTTCGGGCGCACCAAATGAGAGCGCACCGGGTACCAATGGCGCAGGTTTACTTTATCAACACATGTTAGAAACCTCTAACGTCAATGTGGCAGAAGAGTTGGTCAACATGATCCAAACTCAACGTGCTTATGAAATCAACAGTAAGGCGGTATCCGCTTCTGACCAAATGTTACAGCGATTAACGCAATTGTAATGGGTAAAAATACGTAGAAATAACTCATTGCGATAGTGATGAGTTATTAATGAGAGGGACCTCTTCGTGATGATAAAACGTACACAGCAGCAAAAGAGTAACATGATGATTGAAAGCGGCACGATTTCTCAACAGCAAAAAGCAGCGTTGCTAACACGTTTCATAACACCTAAACAGGCAGGGTTACTTGCCATTTTGGTCTTAGTTACCAGCGGTTGTGCACAAATCAAATCGCGTCCATTAGTGGACACCCAAACCACGGCAATCCCAACAGCACCGACAGCACCCGCACCGAATGGCTCGATATTTCAAAGCGCTCAACCCGCTTACTATGGTTATCAACCATTGTTTGAAGACAGGCGTCCTCGTAATGTTGGCGATATTTTGACCATTAACTTGCAAGAAAACGTGAGTGCGAGCAAAAACTCCTCAGCGAATGCCAATCGTAGTGGGAAAACAGGTTTCTTAGCTGCGATCTTACCGGGTTTTATGCAAGGGTGGATTGGCGGTAAAAACACAGAATTAGATATTAAAGGTAACAGTGACTTTAGCGGCAAAGGCGGTGCCAATGCCAACAACACCTTTAAAGGCACCATCACTGTCACTGTAGACCAATTATTGGCGAACGGTAACTTACATGTGGTTGGTGAGAAACGTATTGCGATAAACCAGGGAACGGAGTCGATTCGTTTCTCAGGAGTGGTTAACCCGCGCACTATCGGCTCAGACAATCATGTGAGCTCGACACAAGTCGCTGATGCACGCATTGAATATGTGGGTGACGGCTATATTAACGAATCGCAAAACATGGGATGGCTACAACGCTTTTTCTTAAATGTTTCGCCTTATTAATTAAACATTAGCGAGAAAACAGCCGAGATAATTTAATGAAAAACAACGTATTAATTTTGCTATCACTATTTTTTTGCTTCGCTTTTTCAGCACACAGTGAGCGTATTAAAGATTTAACTACCGTTCAAGGCGTGCGAGATAACGCGTTGATTGGCTATGGTTTAGTTGTGGGTCTTGATGGGACCGGTGACCAAACCATGCAAACGCCGTTTACGACCCAAAGCTTGAATAACATGCTGTCGCAAATGGGCATCACGGTGCCACCAGGTACCAATATGCAACTGAAAAATGTAGCTGCGGTCATGGTCACCGCCAAATTGCCTCCTTTTGCACGTACAGGGCAATCCGTGGATATTGTCGTTTCTTCAATGGGTAACGCGAAGAGCTTACGTGGTGGTACGTTGTTGATGACTCCCTTAAAAGGGGTTGATGGGCAAATTTATGCGATGGCTCAGGGTAACATCTTAGTGGGTGGTGCGGGTGCCAGTGGCGGCGGCAGTAGTATTAAGGTCAATCAACTCAATGGCGGTCGTATTGCCGGTGGAGCAACTATCGAACGTGAGTTACCGAGCAGTTTTGGGCAAAGTGGTGCGATTAACCTGCAATTAAACGAAGATAGCTTCACATTGGCACAAGATATTGCGGATGCAATTAACCGTATGGGCGGTATGGGAACCGCGTCTGCGTTAGACTCGCGGACAGTGCAATTACTGGTTCCTGCCAATAATCGCGACCAAGTGCGCTTTTTAGCACGAGTGCAAGAACTGAATGTGCGTGCGCCAGTGGCTGAAGCGAAAGTGATCCTCAATTCACGCACCGGTTCTGTGGTGATTAACCGCAGTGTCACACTAGACAGCTGTGCTGTTGCACACGGTAGTTTAGCGGTCACGGTAGAAAGGCAAACTCAAGTGAGCCAGCCGGACACCCCATTTGCGGGTGGGCAAACCGTGGTGACACGAAACACCAGTGTCGGAGTACAAGATAGGGGCGGAGCATTGCAAAAAGTCAACGCCAGTGTGCAATTAAACCAAGTCATTCAAGCGCTGAATACACTCGGTGCAACGCCAAACGACTTGATGTCGATACTGCAAGCGATGGAAAGTGCAGGCTGTTTACGTGCGAAACTGGAGATCATCTAATGAGTGACATGCAGCTATTGCAAGGTGCCGCATTTGATTTACAGTCACTGGGGCAGTTAAAAGGTGAACTGAATAAAAATTCGGAGCAAGGGCTGCGCCACGTCACGCAGCAACTTGAGGCAACATTCGTTCAATTGATGCTAAAAAGTATGCGTGACGCACTTCCGCAAGATGGTTTATTTTCCAGCGACCAAACGCGCATGCTTACCAGTATGTATGACCAGCAAATCGCCCAAGATCTGTCGCAAAAAGGCTTAGGTTTTGGGGAAATGATGTACCAGCAGCTTACGCGAGACCAGCACTCCTCGAGTGAGCCTGCATCCAGCGGCCTTCTGCCTTTAGATGAGAAAACAGCGCAATCATTACCGCCATTTAATATGGAGCAAATGATGCGCCACTTTGCACCAATGGGCGATGCTCTATCGGCGCCATTCCAAAAAATCAAAGCCTTATCACTTAATAGCAGTAATTTTATTAGCCGCTTAATTGAACCCGCAAAAGCCGCAAGCCAAAACAGTGGTATTTCACATTTTCTGGTATTGGCACAAGCGGCATTAGAAAGTGGATGGGGGCAGCGTGAAATTCTGAAATCAGATGGAAAAACCAGCCATAACCTATTTGGGATAAAAGCGGGAAAAAACTGGCAAGGGCCTGTCACGAATATTATGACAACAGAAGTGATTAACGGCAAAACCATCAAAATGCGTGATGATTTCCGCGTTTATGGCTCTTATGAAGAGGCGATTGCCGATTATATCAACCTATTGACCGAAAACCCGCGTTATAAAGATGTCAAAAAAGCACCGACACCAGAGATTGCCGCACGCCGTTTACATCAAGCTGGATATGCCACAGACCCCGGTTACTCGGACAAGCTTATCACTTTGATTAATCAAATACGCGGCCATCAACCGACAAGTAGCCTCTCGACTTCAAGGGCGGTTCAGGCATATACCATAGACTTAAACGATATTTTCTAAAAATACGGAATTATTGCGAGTTTGGGCTAAATAAATACGCTGAATTTCCGATAACCAAATATGCTCTAAATACTTTGTGTTGCTATCGCTTTTATTGTGTCAGCCAATGGCGGCGATAAGCATCCAGAACAGGAAAAGCTTATGCTGAACAATGTAATGAATAATGCGCTCAGTGGTGTGAACGCTGCACAAGGCGGGTTAAGTGTGATTTCTAACAACTTAGCCAACGCAGGTGTAGGTTACTATCATCGCCAAAGTGCTGTTTTCGGGGAGAATCCCGGTACGATGACACCTAATGGCTATTTTGGTAACGGCACTTATTTCAGCCATGTTCGCCGTGAGTTTGATGAATTTGTCAATGCGCAGTACAGCCAATCCCGCGCGCGTAGCGGCGACTATGAGGCGTACGTTAAGAACTGTAATAAAGTTGATGATTTGCTTACTAATGATATTGAAGATATCTCAAGTAACATTGGCAGCTTTTTCACCGCGTTAGATGCGGCCAGCAGTGATGCCAGTGATAAGACGTTGGTTGATGTTTTTTTAGGCAACTCAAATGCATTATTGAGCCAGTTTAAAGAAGCAGATCGTCGTCTGCAGGAAATGGAACGCGATACGAATCATCAGATAGAAAATAAAGTCAAAGATATCAATATCTACGCTGAAAAAATTGCCGGTTTAAACCAGCAAATTTCGCGGATCCGTTCAGTAAGTGGCTCAGAGCCAAACGATTTATTAGATGTGCGTGACCGTTTAGTCAATGAAGTTAACTCATTGGTTGGTGTGAAAGTTATTGAGCAAAACGGAAACTATAACGTGACGTTTGCTAATGGTTTACCGTTAGTCACCGGTGAGAAAGCGAATCGCCTGGAAGCGGTTCCGTCTTCTAAAGATGATAGCCGTTTTAGTATAGGTTTTGTGGGGGCGAATGGCCAAGCGCGTGAAATCCCTGATGAATCATTCCGTGGTGGGGAGCTCAGTGGTATCCTGCGTTCTCGTCAAGAAGTCATGGACCCGGCTTATCAAAAACTCAATAAGTTAGCATTGGTTTTCGCGACTAAATTCAATGAAGTTCATAGCAAAGGTTATGATGCCAACGGTAACACTGGTAAAGACTTCTTTGAAATGGGTAAAGGCAGCGTTGTTAGTAACACCCATAATAGTGGCAAAGCAGATTTTGATCTCAGTTATAGCGATGTGTCTAAAGTTACAGGCAATAACTACGAAATGCGTTTTGACGGCAATGAATGGAATGTCACACGTTTACCCGAAGGCATTAAAGTTCCTGTAGATTCCAATACTGCGGGTACACTGAAATTTGATGGTTTAGAAATCAAAATCAGCAATAGCACGGGTATGTCAAAAGGCGACTCATTTCTGGTGAAGCCAGTGAGTGGTGTGATCAACGGTATGCAGGTCTTGGTAAGCAATGCATCTGATTTCGCAGCTGCTGGAAGTAAAGACAGCGGCCCAGGTGATAATGAAAACATTAAGCAACTGGTTAAACTGCAAGACGAAAAACTCATTGATGGTAGCTCCACGTTTTCTGATTTCTATGCAACGTTAGTTAATGATGTGGGCAGCAAAACCAAGCAAGCGCAAATTGATTCTGAAACACAGAACAAAATGACAGAAAGCTTCTATGAACAAGAGCAAGCTATTTCTGGCGTGAATATGAATGAAGAAAGTATTCAGATGCAGAAAATCCAACAGTTTTTCAATGCCAATGCGCAAGTGCTAAAAACGGTGGATGATTTATTTAACGCATTGATGCGTGCATTCTAAATATTAGCGATAGAATAAGGATTTAGCGATGCGTTTAAGTACCAATATGATTTATCACCAACGCTTGCAAGACATGAACAGCGCTCAAGCGCGTTGGATGGATGCAGGAAGCCAATTAGCGTCTGGTAAACGTGTAAGCAAGCCTTCTGATGACCCGCAAGCGTCTTCGCAAGCGGTGCGGATTAACCAGTCAGAAAACCGTAATCAACAGTATGTTGCCAGTCGTGGATTTGCTAAAACAGGAATGACGTTGCAGATGAGCATTTTGACTCAGATGACAGATGTGACGACACAAATCGATACCACGATTATTCAGGCATCAAACCAAGGTAGTTTAAGCGATAAAGACCGTAATACTTTGGCAGAGCAACTCACGGGGCTGAAAGAGCAGTTAGTGGCGTTGGGCAATTCGACTGATGGCAATGGCCGATATATTTTCGCGGGTTTTAAATCAGATAAACCACCATTTGAAATTGATGCTAACGGTGATGTGTTGTATCACGGTGGCGACAAAGCGATTATGCAGAATGTGGCGAGTGACCGTGAGATGACGACTTATTTCACTGGCGCGCAAGTGTTTGATACGGACAGTAACGGGGTTGTCAATATTTTCAAAGCGCTAAATACGGGTATTGAGTCACTGAAAAAACCACTGCAAGGCGCACCTCAAGCAGATTTAGACCAAGCGCAATCTGAGTTAGGTGAAGCGAACCGTGCCATTAAATCTGCATTAGATCAAATTTCCAATATTGAAGCTAAGCAAGGTTTACAATTACAAGAAATTGATAAATTGAATTTTTTAGCTGACACGCGCTCAATTCAAAACGCAGCCCGTAAAAGTGAGTTGTTAGAAACTAACTGGACTGGCACCACCACAGATTATTATAAAGAAAAAGCGATGTTTGAAGCTTCACAAAGTATTTTTAAAGACTTAAATAGCATGTCACTTTTCGGTAGCCGTTAATTATTTAATATTATTTTTACTCACCGCGCTTTGGAGTGATCCAAGCGCGGTTTTTTTGTTTGGTTTTTTTAGTCACTACTTCAAAGTTTGAGTTCACTATTTGTGTTTTTCATATTGCATAAATTTGCGTTTGTTTTACCCTAATTTGACCTTTGATTTTTGCTCTTTAAAAATTCATTAACTAAACAATAAGTTACAACCAGTACTGAAAATAAAGCTATTTTTCATTTTTTAAAGTTAGCACGTTGTTTTTATTTGTTTTAATCTACAAAAGTTATAGTTCACTGCCACACAGGCAGCTTAGAAATCTAATATAGAGTATGTCACCATTTTCTATTATGTTCACTGCCACACAGGCAGCTTAGAAAAAAAAACACTGTTATATTAATGTTGATGAAGGTTCACTGCCACACAGGCAGCTTAGAAATTTACCTGTTTGTGTAGCTCCGAGTATTTTTAGTTCACTGCCACACAGGCAGCTTAGAAAACTCTTCGCTTCCTTGCTCTACTTTGGTTAAAGTTCACTGCCACACAGGCAGCTTAGAAATCAGCGACGAGTTTAATGATGTTGAAGAGATAGTTCACTGCCACACAGGCAGCTTAGAAATGAAGAAATAATGAAGAATGGGAAACCGCACGGTTCACTGCCACACAGGCAGCTTAGAAACCTGAAAAAAGTGAGTTATTAACCGACTGGTTGTTCACTGCCACACAGGCAGCTTAGAAAGTTTTTCTCATACAGCTTGTTATTGAATGTGGGTTCACTGCCATACAGGCAGCTTAGAAACTAAACCCGCCTTGTTTTGACTCCGCCACAGTTTACTACCACATAAACCGCATAAAAAAGTTATCAAAGAGGTATTTTTTACTCACCATTTTGTGAAACTCTTCGCAAATTGGACTTTAGTCATGGGTTAAGGCTTGTTTCGTAAGTTAAAGCTTATTCTAATAGGATTAATTGATTCAAAAATCTTATTATTTAAGGACGAAATTTAGCGTTTATGGATGATTTCTCGCCGAGTGACTTAAAAACTATTTTGCATTCAAAACGTGCCAATATGTATTACTTGGAACATTGCCGAGTGATGCAAAAAGACGGCCGAGTGCTCTATTTTACCGAAGCCAAAAACGAAAACCTCTATTTCAATATCCCGATTGCGAATACTACAGTTTTATTACTGGGAACAGGAACCTCCGTCACTCAGGCGGCGATGCGAATGCTATCCCAAGCAGGGGTACTCGTTGGCTTCTGTGGTGGTGGGGGAGCGCCACTGTATATGTCCACCGAAGTTGAATGGCTAACGCCACAAGGGGAGTATCGGCCAACGGAATATCTACAAGGCTGGCTATCCTTTTGGTTTGATGATGAAAAACGTTTAGCGGTGGCTAAGATATTACAGCGGTCACGCATCAAGTACTTACAACAAGTATGGCAAAGCTCACGTGAGCTACAAAATGAAGGTTTTACCTATAACGACAGCACTATCCAATCCGCATTAAACATCTTTCACCAACGCACTGACGCAGCCCAAGATACACAAGAATTATTACTCACCGAAGCCCAACTGACTAAAACCTTATATAAGTATGCAGCGAATAATACGGGGCAAAAGAATTTTACGCGTCAGCACCAAGCCACCGACAAGGCTAATGACTTTTTAAATCATGGTAATTATTTGGCTTATGGATTGGCGGCGAGTTGCCTTTGGGTATTAGGTATTCCTCATGGCTTTGCGGTAATGCACGGTAAAACTCGTCGTGGGGCTTTAGTCTTTGATATTGCTGATTTAATTAAAGATGCCATTGTTTTGCCGTGGGCATTTATTTGCGGTAAAGAAGGGTCGAGTGAGCAAGAGTTTCGCCAGCAAATTTTGCAATCCTTTGTTGACCATCAATCCCTTGATTTTATGTTCGATACCGTCAAGTCACTGGCTTTACTAGCAACAAAAAATCCACAACAGGTGACGTCCCTATGATGGTTACCTTTGTTTCTCAATGTGAAAAGCATGCATTAAAACGAACTCGGCGAGTGTTAGATGCATTTGCTAACCGAATTGGTGATAACACATGGCAAACCTTGATCACACAAGAGGGTTTGCAAATGGTTCAAAAATTGTTGCGTCGTAGTGCCAGCCGTAATACGGCGGTAAGCTGCCATTGGATACGTTCTCGTTCGCGCAGCCAGTTACTTTGGGTGGTTGGCAACAAAAATAAATTTAACTCGCAGGGGTATGTTCCGGTTAACCGAACAGAAAAGTCCTTATTGGCTAGTGAACGTGAAAATAATTGGAAATATCTGCCGTTAATCAATGCATTAACGCGTTTAGCTGCCTTGCTTCATGACTGGGGAAAAGCCTCTCAGTTATTTCAAGACAAATTAAACCCGCACAGTAAAAACCATTTTAAAGGGGATCCGCTACGTCATGAATGGGTTTCTTCATTATTATTCAGTGCATTGGTAAAAAGCCAAGGTGATCCGCAACAAGACGAAAGCTGGCTTGATGCACTAGTTAATTCCTCATGGCATGAGCTGCAATTACAAACGTGGGTAAAGGAAAATAATCATTGTGAAACACCATTCAGCCAATTACCTGATGCGGCCTCGTTATTGGTGTGGTTGATTGTTTCTCATCATAGATTACCGTTTTTAGCGAATGATAAAGAACGTTTATTCTATGCAGATAAAGCCTATGATTCGTTAGCAGAACTGTTAGAGACAGTGGATAAACAGTGGGGCTACCAAAATTACTATAATGAAGCTGATTATTCACAGCGAATTCATCAATGTTTTGAATTCCCATATGGCTTATTGAGCGAGTCAAAAGTATGGCAACAAGCACTCAGTCAGGCGGCAGAACACCTTAAACATCAACTTCCTCTATTAAACGAAGCGTTAGAGAATGGCTGCTGGCGGTTGGTTGCGGAACAGGCGCGCTTATGTTTGATGCTAGGGGATCATAATTATTCATCAAAAGAGGCTGACCCGACATGGCAGTCAGATATTCCATTATATGCCAATACCCAACGTTTGCATGGGCACACTGAATATAAGCAACGGCTCGATGAACACTTAGTGAATGTGGCTAATATTGCGGCTAACGTCACGGAATACTTACCATTCTTCGCAACTGAGCCGCCTGTCGCAAGTGACATCAACGAACTTAAACACAATAAACATGCCACAGGGAAATTTAGCTGGCAGGAAGATGCAGTTAACGCCATTAATCAATATCGAGAAGAACAACAAGATAAAACGCAAGGGTATTTTATTGTTAATATGGCGAGTACCGGCTGTGGTAAGACAATCGCTAATGCCAAAATTATGCAGGCGCTAGCGGAAGATAAACAAAGTTTGCGGTTTATTTTAGCGTTAGGGCTGCGAACACTGACCCTACAAACAGGGGATGAATATCGAGACCGATTAGGCGTCGAAGATGATAACCTTGCTGTGCTGATTGGTTCAAAAGCGGTATTAGAACTCCATCAAGAACAACAAAATAACATTGAAGAACAGCCTCTGTCAGTGGAGTCAGGCTCTGAGTCCCAAGAAAGCCTTTTTGATGATGAAAGGTTAGAACTAAACTGGCAAGGCAGTTTACCGGAAGAAGAGCTCTCTACGGTATTAACAAGGTCAAAAGACAGAGCGTTGCTGTACGCGCCGATCTTAGCCTGCACCATAGACCATATAATGGGTGCCACAGAAACCACGCGAGGTGGGCGTTATATCCTCCCTTACCTGCGGTTAATGTCATCTGACTTAGTGATTGATGAGATTGATGATTTTACGGGGGATGACTCGAAAGCGATTGGGCGTTTAGTCTATCTAGCTGGGGCCTTGGGTCGTAAGGTGATGATTTCATCTGCTACTATTCCCCCAACATTAGCACTTTTCTATTTTAAGGCTTACCAATTAGGTTGGCGAATACATGCACTTAGCCAACAAAAATCACTGCAAGTGGGGTGCGTATGGGTGGATGAGGGGCAATATGACGGGAAGAAAGATAAATGTTTGCGTTCATGCCAAATTGCAACCATCACGGCTGTAGATGATGACATTACTCTTAATCATTACCGTCAATACCACCATACTTTTATTGAAAAACGCATTAAAGTGCTGCAATCACAGGCAGCGCGTCGCAAAGCGTTTATTGTGCCGATGCAAAAAGAACAAGGCCCTGATCGACAAACGCAATATTTTTCTCATATTCAGCAGGGGATCTTAGGCCTGCACCAAATGCATTTCTGCACTGAAAAGCAAACCCAACTGCAAGTCTCCTTTGGTGTTGTACGTGTTGCCAATATCCCCGTTTGCGTTGCATTAACCCATTATTTATTAGCGAGCGAATGGCCGGAAGGAGTAGAAATTCGCACGATGGCTTACCATAGTCAGCAAGTGCTGCTGCTACGTCATGAACAAGAAAAACACCTTGATGCGGTATTGAAGCGCAAAGAAAAAATAGGGGAGCCCCCGGAGGCTTTCCAAAACCCCGTCATTCGTCAACATATCGACCATGTTCATCAGCAAGGTAACGCGAAACAGCTTATTTTTATTTTAGTAGCAACGCCTGTTGAGGAAGTCGGCCGCGACCACGACTTTGATTGGGCTGTAATTGAACCATCTTCTTATCGCTCTATTATCCAAATGGCTGGGCGAGTGCGTCGGCACCGAGAGGGGGAAATTAGCAGTCCCAATATTGCCTTGTTGCAATATAACTGGAAAGGATTTATTGAAGAAAAACCGCAAGATGTTTTTTATAAACCGGGCTATGAAAATGGCAATCTAAACCTACGGCTATCCACCCATGACCTGTGTGAGCTGGTGGATGAGCCGCAATTGCAAAATTCTGTCGATGCGATCCCTAGAATTCAACAAATCCCGAATTGGAAAAGCCAGCAAAAAAACAGTTTGGCTTGTTTAGAGCATGCATCAATCGAGCGATTGATGGGCGATATTACCGATCTTAAACCCAAAACAACAACGCATTCACGCCTGCTTTTTCAAGCAATAGAGACTCCGTTAAATACACCTAACACGCTTTGGGGATATACCTGTGGGGCTTGGGGGCTAACAGCTCTTTCTCAGCAGTTTTTTTCATTTAGAAAAAGTGAACCAACAATGTGTTTATCGTTGATTTTATCAGCAAAAAATAACCCGTATTTTTGTGAATATGATAAAGACAGTGGTTGGGTAAAAGTTGATGGTAAATATGGGATAGGTTTTCAGCCACTGGCCGAGCCACTAAAACAGAGATTATGGCTAGTGCGTGATTATCAGCAATCCTTAGAAAGCCGTGAAAATGAATACCAGTCAGCGGAACAACTTTCTCGACGTTATGGCGAAATCAGTTTCTCACCACGCGAAAAAAGTGGAGTTCATTTTTATTATAACGACCAAATGGGACTCAGCACACTTAATGTTTCCGAGTAAAAAATTCAGTCATAAGGACCATTTACTATGTTAGATCCAGCAATAGAGGCCTTTTTTGCGGAGCGCAAAGAGGGATGGCTTAAAAAAAATGTAAAGGCGTCGATGAGTGATAATGAACTTCTGCAATTGCAGCAGGAATGTGATGCGGCTTTTTCATTGTCACAGTGGTTGCCGAATGCGGCAAAGCGGGCAGGGCAAATATCGTTATCCACTCACCCTTGCACCTTTAGCCACCCAAGTTCTCGAAAGAACAAAAATGGTTATGTCACTGCAATACTGGCCAGTTCTGCTCAGGCAAATGACGGTTTTTTGCGAACAGGGAATGTTGTTGTTGAGACGGACGCGTTAGGTAATGCAGCAGCGCTTGACGTGTATAAATTCCTTACCCTTGAGTTGCAAGATAACAAAACATTATTGGCGCATATTGAGGATGAAACGTCATTAGCAAAAGACCTGCTTAAACAAGGCGATGAAAAATATCAAGTCCTGCGGGACGGTTTTCTGGCTATGGTTGTGTCAGATGATACGGTAGCGACGAGTTCAAAAATCAAACAAGTTTATTTTCCTGTTTGGCTAGAGGATAGCGAATATCACTTATTATCACCATTAACCCCATCAGGCTTAGTTTTCGAACTGCGTAAACGCATTGATGCTATTCGATTTTCTGAACAGACTAAAGCACTGCGAGACTTAAAACGTAAAGGGGAATTTAGCGACATTGGCTATCAAGAAATTTATGGTCTTACAACCATTGGTTACGGGGGAACTAAGCCACAAAATATTTCCGTGCTCAATAATCAAAATGCAGGTAAAGCGCATTTGTTACCCTCACTTCCGCCTAAAATAGCGCAACGAAAGCTACGTCTACCCACTCATGATTTCTTTTCAAACACGTTAAGTCCTTGGCAAGTAAAAGAAAGCTTAGAGGCATTTCATGGCTTGATTTCACTACCCAAAGAGCTGCGTGGCAGCCGTTTTATTGAATATCGAGATAGACGAATTCAAGAATATCTCGATTACGTTATGTTAACCATGTGGGAAGTACGGCGCGAATTTGAACAATATGGCATTCAATTACCAGCCGAACTCGCTAAAGTACAACAAACTTGGTTGTTTCCAGACCAACAGCGGCGCAATAACTCAGACGAATGGTTAGAGGAGGTGATCCTCCTTATTGCCCAGCAATTTATGCGGCATTACAAAAAAGTACTGGGGAAAAAAGCGATAAGTTTAGGGGATGATGAACTTGCGGCTATCGCGGACGTTATTGCCATTAATAAGGAGCTATTACGATGAGTTCCACTTATATACTTAAACTGCCGCATTTAAAAATTCACAATGCAAATGCGTTATCTAGCCCTTATACCATTGGTTTTCCAGCCATGACGGCTTGGTTAGGTTTTATGCATGCCCTAGAGCGCAAACTGGGTGACGATGGCTCGCTAAATATTATTCTCGATTCCATCGCCATCATTAGCCATGACTGTGACTTACAAACTTATCGTGGGGCTAATGATTATGTTAGTTCCATTGTGGGAACAGGCAACCCATTAAATAGTGATGGCTCGCGCTCTGCATTTATCGAAGAAGCCCGTTGCCACTTAGACGTTTCTTTGTTGATTAAATATGGCATTAAAAACAATAAGGTGATTGAAGGGCTTCCTGAATATTCACCGCTACTAGATGTTATCCATGATTTAGTGATGACCATGAAACTCGCTGGGGGCGATATTCTGTCATTAGGGAAGCCATCGGTGCATATTTTGCCATCGGAAGATGCGGATGGGAAATATAGACAAAAGTTACTCAATAGCGTCATGCCTGGCTATGCATTGATTGAGCGGCGCGACTTAATGATTGGCGCAATGAATAATGGGCAAGATGCCATAGATGCTCTGCTGGATCATGTGGTCGTGGAAAACCATTGTGTTGATACTGGAAAAGAAAATGGGAACAAGACGTCATTTGAATGGCGAACTCAGCGTAAAACGGCAGGCTGGATTGTTCCAATAGCAACTGGATATCAAGGTATCTCCCCGTTAGGGCAAGCAAAAAACCAGCGAGACTCAGAAGTGCCACATCGGTTTGCTGAAAGCGTCGTTACGTTAGGGGAGTTTGTATTAGCGAGTCGCGTGAATAACATTCATGAAATTTTGTGGGGATTTAAGTTTGTTGAATCCCAAAACCTGTATTTATGCCAACAAGTGGCAGCTAACTTTATTTCGAGTGGAGAGTAATAATGGCGAAGAATAATGATGTTGCATCGGTTTTAGCATTTGAAAAAAAATTGGTTCCATCAGATGGCTATTTTTACGGTACATGTTGGGATAATAAATCGCAATTTTCACCATTGTCGTTACAGGAAAAATCTGTACGAGGGACGATTTCAAACCGCTTAAAAGGCGCGGTGAAAAGTGACCCTTTAAAATTAAATTCAGAAGTGGAGAAAGCCAATTTACAAACAGTGGATGCCTGTGCATTAGGGACTGAGGAAGACACTTTGGTTCATCAGTTCACCTTAAAAGTGCTTGGAGGCGTTGAAACGCCATCGGCTTGTAATAACGCATTGTTCAAACAAAGTTATGCGCAAGCGGCTAAAGATTACATTGAAAAACAAGGCTTCCAAGAACTAGGCCGCCGTTATGCCCAAAATATCGCCAATGGGCGCTTTTTATGGCGCAACCGTGTGGGGGCTGAACAAATCGAGGTAGTAGTTAAAGTCCTTAATAAAGGCCAATCAATGGAATGGGTGTTTGATGCGACACAATACAGTATTCATCAATTTGATGCGAAAGATGAAAAAATCACTCAGTTAGCTGAAAAGATTGCGGCGGCCTTAGCACATCCCCAAGGCGCTTTACTATTAGAAATTACTACCTATTCTCAATTAGGTAAAGCACAAGAAGTGTACCCGAGCGAAGAATTGGTGATGGATAAAGGCAAAGGGGATAAAAGTAAAATTTTGTACCATGTAAATGGACATGCAGCGATGCATTCACAAAAAATTGGTAATGCTTTGCGTTCTATTGATACATGGTATCCCGCGTATGGTAGTGAAAGCGGCGCAGGGGCTATCGCGATCGAACCTTACGGTGCTGTGACTAACCTTGGAACGGCTTATCGGACACCAAAAGATAAGCAGGATTTTTATACCCATTTTGATAAATGGGCGCGGGGTGAAAAACTACCACGCATTGAAGATGAACACTATGTAATGGCGGTTTTAGTACGCGGTGGCGTGTTTGGTGAAAGCGACAAATAAGGTGGGCTATGAATTATTATCAGGAAGTCACTTTATTGCCTGACTCAACAGTTCCACTGGATTTCCTCTGGCAAAAAGTTTATCAGCAAATTCATATTGCGCTGGCGGATAATAAGACGTCTCAGGGGCATAGCACGATTGCAGTTGCCTTCCCTGAATATGGCAGCGTAGGCTTTCGCTTAGGCAAAAAAATCCGTTTACATGCGAAAACACCAGCTGAACTTGAGCTGTTAAATGTGCAAAAGTGGTTAGCACGGTTAATGGATTACGTGCATATTAAATCGATTCAAACCGTACCTGAACAGCATGTCCAAGTAAGCTATATTCGAAAGCATGTAAAAGGTCAGAGTCGAATTGAAGCCGATATGCAGCAAAAAGCGCGATTATGGTCTGAAAAATCAGGACAACCATTAGAACAGTGCTTAAAGACGTTGTCTGCGAGTAAGCCAAAGGCGGCTAATCGCTTGCCATTTATTTGGGTTGAAAGCTTACATGCCAGAGATAAGCAAGCTGAAAGCCGGTCTTTTCCTTTGTTTATTAAAAGGATAGACGCTACACAAAAGCAAGTTGGGGTGTTTAGTTGCTATGGTCTTAGTCAAGCAACTAATGACTCAGTTTGTTTAGCAACGGTTCCACATTTTTGACCTTTGTCTTTTGCTCTTTTAAAATTGGTTAATAAATCAGTAAGTTATAATTATCAGTAAATAAAAGGGTATTTTTCGATAAATACCCTTAACTGATTGTTATTACTTGTTTTTTGTTTTAAAGTGCATTGTTCACCGCCACACAGGCGGCTTAGAAAAGCATCAATTAAATCTTGCATGGCTTTATTGTGTTCACCGCCACACAGGCGGCTTAGAAAGTGGATGAAGGTGACGACTGAAAGTGGATGAAGGTGACGACTGGACAGATCCTAAGTTCACCGCCACACAGGCGGCTTAGAAACCACATTTCAACTTTGACATTAGGCACACCATGTTCACCGCCACACAGGCGGCTTAGAAATGCTCATAATCAATTTCAGGAATATTTTTACTGGTTCACCGCCACACAGGCGGCTTAGAAAATAATCCAAGCTGCAGCATCTTCTTGCGGAATGTTCACCGCCACATAGGCAGCTTAGAATTTATAAGAAAATACCCATTATTTATTATTGTCTACGCTATTTTAAGATAAACTTTATTTACTTTTAATTAGTCATCCCATATTAACTTTTAATCTTTACGTTAAAAACAATTCATCTTAGATTTCTCTCCGTACCGTATTAATTAAGTAGATAGATAACTGTCAATTGACAGCTTAGAAACGAAACAAGTAATGGGTATGATTACCGCCACGCAGGCGGCTTTTTATGATAATGCCTGAAACAAGTATTGGGTTTTATATGTCGATTTAATAAAAGGAAAAGTCAATGAGTTTTGAATTCGAAATAAGTTTTTATATATTTACTTTAAGAATCAGAATGACCAAATGGTTTTACTAATTAATTGATTAAGTATCGATACTCAAACAAACAAATTAAACATCAACGATAACTGCTCGAAAGCTTGGTGGATAAGCCGCTCGGTGTAGCGGGGGAGGATAGAGATAATCACTCCTAACATACTGATACCGATAGTTAAGGTGAGGGGGAACCCCACGACAAACACCGACAACTGCGGGGTCATGCGGTTTAGGATACCCAGAGCAAGGTTTAGAATTAAAAATAAGGTGATAAACGGCAAAGCTAACATTAACCCATTAATAAATATAGTGTTAGCAAATTGAGCAAATACCCAAAAACCATCGCGATTTAATGGTGCGGTTTGAATTGGGAGCAGTTCAAATGAATTGACCACGATATAAATAAGCCACAAGTGCCCATCGAAAGCGAGAAACAATAAAAGGGTGATGACGTTAAATATACGACCTAAAATCGGCATATTGGGTCCACCTGTTGGGTCAAAAAAGGTGGCGAACGATAACCCCATTTGTAAACCAATCACTTCCCCTGCATGACGTACGGCAGCAAATGCCATTTGCATTGTGAGCCCCATCGCAACACCAATCACCATTTGTTGCACGATAACCCATAGCCCCATAGCAGAAAACAATGGGATATTGACGACCGGAAGTTGGGGGGAAACAATCAAGACGACAAAAAAAGCTAATGCGACGCGAACTTTGGTAATTGCCTGTTTTTCATTAAAAAAGGGCGCTGTACCAAGCAGCGCCAAAAGGCGTATGAAAGGGTAGAAACCTTGGCTTAGCCACAGTGTGAGTGTTTCACTGGTAATGGTTAGCATTGTTAACCAATAATAAAGGGTAAGCTGCTAAGCAAAGACCGCATATAGTCAATGAGCAAATTCAGCATCCAGGGACCTGCAATAATGATCACGGAAATGACCGACAAAATTTTAGGAATAAAAGACAATGTCATTTCATTCACTTGTGTGGCGGCTTGCAGTAAGCTGATAATTAAACCCGCGGCTAAAGCGGCTAATAACAAGGGAGCCGCTAGCATCAGTGCGATTTTCATCGCCTCTGTTCCCATCGCCATCACTGATTCAGGTGTCATGACTACTCCGAGTAAAATAATCCTAATTAAAAAAGCTTTGCGATAATGAGCCAAGCAATAATTGCCAGCCATCGACTAATACAAACAGCATTAATTTGAATGGCAATGAAACTGTTGCGGGGGGAACCATCATCATCCCTAATGCCATCAAGACACTAGCCACCACTAAGTCGATGATTAAAAATGGAATAAAAATGGTAAAGCCAATTTGGAATGCGGTTTTGAGTTCGCTGGTAATAAAAGCGGGTACTAAAATACGTAACGGAACATCTTTCGCTTCTTGAATTTCACCCACTTTCGCTATCCTTGCAAACAGGGCTAAGTCAGATTCGCGCGTTTGTCCTAACATGAAGGTTCTTAATGGGGCGGTTCCTTTCTCTAAAGCCGTTTCGAGGCTAATTTTGTCTTCGCTAAACGGCTGGTAGGCTTCGCGGTAAACTTGGTCGGCAACGGGTGACATCACAAAAAAGGTCAAAAATAGTGCCAAGCCTAGTAAGACTTGATTCGGAGGAGCGGAGGGCGTTCCGAGTGCGTTACGCAATAAACCTAAAACAATAATGATGCGGGTAAAACTGGTCATCATTAACAATAAGGCGGGAATAAAGCCTAGTAAGGTTAAAAATAATAGCGTTTGAACGGGTAAAGACCAAGTTTGACCGCCATCTGCCATTGAGTGGCTAATAATGGCAGGCAGTGCCGCAGAGGCGGAATTTGGCAATAAAAACAAGAGGGCAGTAATCGTAAATAGAGATTTAAAAGATAACATGAGCGTTTCCGATTACTTATGTATAGATGTAACTGAAGCCGCAAATTTTGCAGCCTCTTGTTTTTTCTTTAATAAAGACTGAAATGTGAGTGGTTCAACTGGCAATGCCGTTGTGTTTTCAGGCTCTGACGGATATAGGTGTAAGAGGCTGATATTTTGTGAGGTGACACCTAATACCAAACACTCATTGTTCACCTCGACAACCACAACGCGTTCTTTATTACCCAGTGAGCAGCGACTTTTGACTTTTACGATTTGCTCTTTGCCCATTTTTTTTGGGGCAAATCCTAATTTTTTCACCAACCAAGCCCCGGCTAATATCAATAAAATGATCCCCCCTAAAGCGCCCGATATTTGCGTCAAGCTATCATTGTGGTCAATAGCCGGTGCATTAGGTTCACTGGAGGAAACGGTTGTTGATAAAAAAGGCACAGATGTCGGTGCCTGCTCAGCTTGATTGGATATTGCCATTATTATCGACTCATGTTGTTATTTAACGACTTAAACGGCGCATACGTTCGGAAGGCGTAATGATGTCAGTAATACGAATACCGTAATTGTCTGAAACCACGACCACTTCACCCTGTGCGATCAAATAGCCATTGATTAAAATATCCAATGGTTCACCCGCTAAGCCATCCAGAGACACCACAGAACCTTGGGATAAGCTCAGTAATTTTTTTATGGTCATTTTAGTGCGGCCCAGCTCCACTGAAAGGCGCACAGGGATGTCCATGATCATATCGATGTCGGACAATTGGTTTAATGGGTTTTGTCCATCAAAGTTATCAAAAGCCTGTGCACCAGCTGAGGCGGATTCCGCTTTTTTTTGCTGTTCCAGCGCTTCAGCCCATAGGTCTTCACTGTCGTGATTGGTTGATGCATCAGGAGAGTTCTTCGCCTCACTCATTGGTACTTTCCTCATCTAGAGTGTTTAATACAGGGTTAATCAAATGTTCTACACGCAATGCATACTGGCCATTTTGAGTACCGTATTGACTGGTTAATACGGGAACACCATCAACATTAACGATGAGGCGGTCAGGCTTCTCAATTGGGAGCACATCCCCTTTTTGCAGTTGCAGTAAGCGAGAAATTCGCATTGGAATGTCAACAAAGTTGGCGACCAATTCAAGTTCGGAGCGTTTTACTTGGGTAACAAGATTGGTTACCCAAGTTTCGTTTTCTTGGTGACCTTGTTCCATTGGTGGGTTAATTAAGCGCTCACGCAATGGCTCAATCATAGCGATTGGAATACAAATACTGAATTCACCAACGGTATTGCCTATCTCCACTAAAAACGGTGTGGTGACTACGATGTCATTTGGGGACGTCGTGATATTGGTGAATTTGACTTGGATTTCAGAACGCACATATTCCACTTCAATATCAGCAATGGGTTTCCAAGCATCGCGATATGCCCCTAAAGCGAGCTTGAGCATGCGATTGATAATACGTTGCTCAGTATTGGTAAACTCTTTACCTTCTTGCCGTACAGGAAAACGGCCATCTCCACCAAACAGATTGTCGACAGCGATATAAACTAACGCAGGCTCAAAGGTAAACAATGCTGTGCCCCGTAATGGCGGCATATGAATTAAGTTTAAGTTAGTTGGGACAGGTAAATTACGTGCAAATTCGTGATAAGGTTCGATTTTAATCCCACCCACCGTAATATCTGGGCTGCGACGTAACATATTGAACAAACCCATACGGAATTGGCGAGCAAAACGTTCATTGATGATTTCGAGAGACTGCATTCGTTCTCGAATAACTCGACGTTGAGTATTCGGGTCGTAAGGGCGAACATTATCTTTCCCTTGCGTCTCTGGTACAGGCGTACTGCTTGATGGTGCATCGTCATTAAGCAGCGCATCAATTTCGGCCTGAGATAAAATATTATCGCTCATGAATATTACCGCAGAATAAAAGTAGTGAATAACACATCAGAAATATCCTGATCGGTATCCCCCGGGATCAGGGTAGGGGTGAGGGTTTGCTTAATATCTTTCATTAACTGCAACTTACCTTCATGTGTCTCGATATTTTTTGCTTTTTGCTCTGAAAGCAGCAGTAACAAACGGCTACGTACTTCAGGGAGGTATTCATGAAGCTGTTTACGCGATTTTTCATTCGCGAGTCGTAAAGTCACATGGATATAGAGCACGCGATCAGGCGTATCAGCAGCACCGGTTAAATTGACGGTAAATGGCTCTAATTCCATAAAAATAGGCTGTGGCATATTCGGGCGCTTTTCTTCTTCACTATCCGTTTGTGCGCCTTGTTGTGTCGTCCACCAGGTATAACCCCCAAACCCTGCACTAGCAAGGGCAAGAAGGGCAAATAGAATAATCAACCCTTTGTTGGAACTGTTTGATTTTTTGCTCGACGACATTTAGCTGAATTCCTGTTTCTTGGGTGCTAAACCCAGATGGGTTTTTACGTTATGATCTCTAGCATTATGGCTTGGTTGCCAAGAGTTAAAGGAGTGAAAAACGAAACAAAAAGGCGGTAACTCGGCGCTTTAGCTAGGAAATTACCGCAATTTGTTTATTTTTTACGCAAAAGTGTTAATGCCACCTTGTCGTGATGCTGCTGTTATTGGTGAAACAGTTGTATTCGCTTCGCTAATACCAACAGCTCCCATGGATGGATGTGTTGCTTGAATTTGTCCATCGTGTTGGTGGGTACTTTGTTGCGGGTTATCTGACTGATGGTTCAAATTATCTTGACCGACAGAGCCTTGAGCTAGGTGAATGCCACTTTCTTGTAGTGCGCTACGTAGCACAGGCATCATGGACTCCATTGCGGCTCGCACATGACTATGCGGGGAGACAAAGTGCATCACGGCTTGGTTATCTTCGATACGTAAATGCACATTGAGCGAGCCTAACTCTTCTGGGTGCAAACGAATTTGTGCCTGAGACACCCCTTGGCGAGAGAAAAATAACATATGTTGGCTTAATTGCTGCTGCCACGCTTCGCTGCCTAATTGGCTAGCTAAATGCATAGTTGGTGTTGCCGTGGGCGCATTCATTGCAGCGGCCTGTGCGGTCGTTGCCGTTGGCATCATACTAACTGGCATAGTTGTTGTGTGCTGTGAGGATGTGGTAGTAAAAGCGCCAGTTTCAGTTTGTAGTGTAAATGCGCTTTTCGTGGTTTGGTTTAGGGCCTCGCTGGAAACATTTTGTAGGTTTAATACTGGGTCTTTATCACTCACTTTTTTATTCAATGGCATAAAATCAGCAGTTAAATTTTTGCCACGTATATCGCGTTGGTTATCAAGGGGAAAAAGAGACTGGTCACGGCGTTCTTCTTTTTCATTCTTAATAAATACCCCAAGTTCAGGGCTGTCTTCTTCGCCTGCGATTTGTTGCTGTGAGCTTTCAAGGTGTTTGCCATCATCTTCATTAATGATGCCATTTGTATTATCCGTTAGATGCTGCATTTTTTGAGTAAATGCGCCTAAAACTGGATGGGATTCAGTTTTGATTGCCGTACTCGCCACCGTTTGCACTTGGCCAGTTAATGACTGTTTCAAGTTATTTAGCCATGCTTGTTTGTTGGTATCTTTGCCTGTCAATAACTCTGTATTAAGTGCAGTTTGCACGCTATCGGCACGCAAGTTACGGCTAAAGTTCAGTTGTTCAATTGTGTTTTCAGCATTTTTTTGCCCAACTTGGGTTTGTTCAACAGTTTCTTTACTCGCTATTGCCAGTTTGTTGTCAACAATGTCTTTGTTAAGCGCTTCTTCATTGACTGGTTGATTGGCGGCATTTTGTTTTTCAATCGGTTGCTGGTTATCAAGCATGGCTTGAAAGGGGAGTGCAGGGGCTTGATTTTCATCAGTGCGCGATTCATTTTGTTGTATATTGCCATTTTTAGTCGATGATGCGGCTGGCACATTCAGGGCATTGATGTCCATTTATTGAGGTCTCCGTAAAGTCGCTCGCTGAGCAAACTCGTCCATTTGTTTTTGTTCTAAGCGGTTTTGACGTTGGTATTCAGTATGTTCAGCACGTTGAATTAATGTGTCGAACGCATTGACACGCTGTTGTTTTTCTTGCCAATGACGGTTAGCTTCGCTAACGCGTTGTTCCCATAAATTTAGTTGCTGTTGCTGTTGTTCGATGGTCAGTTCCAATGTGACCAAAAATTGCTGATAATTCTGCCACTTATCCGATTCCATACCCGTATGTAAGGTTTGGTTGAGTTTTTGACGATACTCGGATTGGTAGTTTTCCAACATATTCAGTTGCTGCGCCATTTGTGTATGGGTTTGGCGCACTTGAGCTAACACCTTAGCCGCTTCTTCTGAGGCTTCGACGGCTAAGGTGAGTAATGTTGTTAAGGCATTATTTTTGGCCATTTATCCCCTCGTTATTCGTTGGGAACTACTTGAGTGAGCTGATCACATGCGGTTTGATAGTCACATCGCTCATCAATATCCTGCTGTAAAAAAGTCGACATTCGCGGATAATATTGAATTGCCGTATCTAACATGGGGTCACTGCCCATGGCGTACGCACCCACGTTAATTAAGTCTCGGTTACGTTGGTAACTGGAGGTTAACTGTTTGAAACGTTGAATTTTTCGGTAATGCTCTTTAGGAATGAGCTCCGTCATTGCTCGGCTAATGGATGCCTCGATATCAATCGCAGGGTAGTGCCCTGACTCAGCCAGTGACCGTGAAAGGACAATATGACCATCCAAAATCGCACGAGCCGAGTCGGCGATCGGGTCTTGTTGGTCATCTCCCTCAGTTAAAACGGTATAGAAGGCCGTAATTGACCCACCATTTTTCCCATTCCCCGCACGTTCAACTAAAGCAGGTAATTTGGCGAAAACAGAAGGTGGGTAGCCTTTAGTTGCTGGCGGTTCACCGACGGCTAAAGCAATTTCACGTTGTGCCATACTGTACCGGGTAAGTGAGTCCATAATCAGCAACACACTTAAGCCTTTATCGCGAAAATATTCTGCGATACGAGTGGCATAAGAGGCGCCTTGCATGCGCAATAGAGGGGACACATCGGCGGGTGCAGCAACGACAACAGCACGTTTTAAGCCATCAGCCCCTAAAATATTTTCAATGAAATCTTTAACTTCACGACCACGTTCACCGATCAACCCAACCACGATAATATCGGCTTGAGTAAAGCGCGCCATCATGCCGAGTAATACACTTTTACCTACACCAGAGCCAGCGAATAGGCCCATACGTTGGCCTCGGCCAACTGTTAATAACGCATTGATTGCCCGAACACCGACATCCAATACACTGCTAATAGGTGTTCGCTCCAATGGGTTAATTGGTGGGGTAATTAAGGGGGCGCGTGTTTTTACCTCTAATGGGCCTTTTCCGTCTAATGGGTTGCCTTGGGCATCAAGCACTCTGCCTAATAATTCATTACCAATGGGGAGTAAGCGGCTGGTTTGCCCGTCATCTCCGGTTGATTGTGCATAAACACGCGCACCAGGAGCGATCCCTTCGAGGTCAGCTAATGGCATAAGTAGCATTCTTGGGCCGTTAAAACCGACGACTTCACAGACTACTTCGTCTGAGCCGCCATTAATTGAGCGCTCAATAAAACAAGTTGCCCCTAAAGGCATTTTAATGCCTTCGGCTTCCATCACTAAGCCGGTGATTTTTGTGAGGCGGCCATAACGACGCACCATCGGGATCCCTTTCATCCGCGACTCTAAATCGTCCAACGAGGCAATCCAGCGTCCCAATCGTGCAGTCATGAAAAGCTCTCCGGTGCATATAAACGGCACAACTCTTGCCAGCGTGTCGCTACTGTCATATCAATTTCACCGTCTTCTGCGACGACACGGCAACCACCGAGATGCAATTTAGGATCTGCCACTAAGCGCCAACCATTTAAGTTGAGCAGGGAACCGAGATGCTGTTCAATCAATTCAAAATGATTTGGGTTGACGTGCAGTTCAGGCTGCCCTGCAAAAATTGGCTTTTGCTGCAGTAAGTGGCTGATTTCTTCCAGCAAAGCAGTGCCATCACAAACGGTAGATTGTCCTAACACTTGCTTCGCTGCGGTTAAAGCTATCTGCAGCAGCTTTGTGGTCACCACCGTATCAAAGGTATCGAGTGAATAATTAAATTCAGACAGCAATTTTTGCCATGTTTCAATCACGGGTTGTTGCATAGCGAGCGCTTGCTCACGCCCTTGTTCTTCTCCAGCTCGCAAGCCTTGCTCAAAGCCCGCTTGGTAACCTTCTTGCTGGCCTTTTTCATGCCCTTGTTGGAAACCAGTGCGCTGAGCATCTTCTTTTATGTTATCGAGCAAGTTAATTTGCTCTAACACTTCTTTTGGCTCAAGGCACGGGACTTTTGGCGCATCAGGCTCAGGGACATCGCTTAGTGCGGGGATACCTGAGTTGAGGTCCCATTGATTAAGCTCACGCAGTTGCCAAGGTTGCCATTGGTCATTTGGAATTGTTGACTTAGACATAGACATCGTCTCCACCACCTATAGCGATTTCGCCTTTTTCGACTAAACGGCGAACGATAAGCAAAATGGCTTTTTGTTCGTTTTCCACTTGAGACATACGTACAGGAGAGCGCGATTCCAAATCGTCGCGCACGATTTCTGCAGCACGAGCGGCCATATTGTTGAGGAAGTGGTCGCGCAGAGCTTGGTTGCTGCCTTTGAGGGCAATAACCAGTGAGTCTGTCGAAACATCCTGCAAAATACGTTGAATGCTGCGGTTGTCCACCTCGATAAGGTTTTCGAATAGGAACATTTCGTCAATAATGCGTTGAGCCAGTTCACCATCGTAATCACGCATTGCATCGATAACGCTTTCTTCTTGCTGGCTTTTCATCAGGTTGATGATTTCTGCCGCAGTTCTCACGCCACCCATTTTGCTGCGTTTGAGGTTTTGGCCATCCAGTAAGTTGTTCAATACCTCGGTTAATTCCGCTAATGCAGCAGGTTGGACACCCCCAAAGGTGGCGATACGTAACATAATATCGTTGCGTTGGCGCTCTTCGAATAATTCGAGGACATCCGCTGCAAGGTTGCGTTTCAAATGAACCAAAATGGTGGCGATAATTTGTGGATGTTCATCACGGATAATATCGGCAACGGTTTGGGGTTCCATATAGTTGAGGCTTTCGATCCCTGAAGTCGTTTCTTGTTTTTCAAAGATATCCTCAAGTAAGCTTGCAGCGCGTTCTTCGCCAAGTGCTTTCACCAATACAGAGCGCAGATAGTCATTCGTGTTGATATTGAGAGCCGCGAATTGGATCGCTGACTCTTCAAATTCCGTTAATACTTCTGCCAGTTCGTTATTTGAAATTTGGCGCATGTTTGACACTGCCATACTCAATTGTTGAACTTCTTTAGGATTCAGGTGCTTAAAGACTTCTGCAGCCTGATCTTCACCGAGCGTCATTAACATCACGGCACTTTTTTCTGTTCCACTTAAACTCATTGGGATTTTCCTAACCACTGACGGATAACCATTGCCACGATTTGTGGGTCTTTTTCTGCCATTTCACGTATGCGTTGGCTTTGGATTTCAGCACTAACACGTTGACGAGTCAGGCGACGGCGTGTTTGCTCATCCATTTCTTCATCAATCGCTTCATCAACCACGAGCGGAGTTTTCAGTTGCGTGGCAACAAAAACCTCAGCTTCGGCTTGGGCTTGCTGTGTCTTACGGTATTTAACCCATTGTGGTTTGATACCAAAACGCCACATAAACCAAGCAATAATGGCAATAAGCAGTATTTTTCCGTAATCCAGAAGCTGGGCAATAAATTGTGGGCTTTCAAGTAACGAAGGCACTTCTTCAATAGGTGTCTCATTGGTAAACAATGAATTCGTAATATTGAGAGAATCACCTCGTGCAGTGGAAAAACCCATTGCTTCGCGTGTTAATGCTTCAATTTGTTGCAGCATCTCTGGCGGTAATGGTTTCATTTCTGGGCCATTTTCACTGTCTTGTGAATGGTAATTGACAATAACTGCGACCGAGAGCCTATCGACGACACCAATTTGCCGTTGGGTATGACTAATTTTGCGATCTACCTCGTAATTCGTCGTTTCATCGCTTTGTGAGTTCGAAACGCTATTACGGTTATTTGCAGTTTGAGCGCCATCTTTATTGTCTTTATTGGTTTCAATTGGTGCATTTGGTGCACTAACGGGTTGATTAGAAAGCGCACCAGGCACTCCACCTGTTCCGCCATTGTTATTTTGCATACTTTGGCTGTTTTGGCGGGAACGAATAGCGGCGCTATCTGGTGTTTGGTTGGGTTTATATTCCTCTGAAGTTTGTTCAACTTTTGAGAAATCCATTTGTGCGGTGACTTGTGCGTGGATATTAGCGCGCCCTACGAGAGGGGATAGAATATCTTCGATGCGCTGTTTAAGATGGGATTCCATCTCTTTGGTCATTTTAATTTGTGCGCTGTTCGCCGATTGCTGGCTATTATCGTTATTGGTGAGTAAGCGACCCGCTTGGTCAACAATAATGACATTACTGGCTGTTAGGCCTGTTACGCTACTCGATACCATATGGACAATGGCGCTAATTTGTCCCTCATCAAGCATTCTTCCCGGTAATAAGCCAACCGTCACTGAAGCGGTTGGTAGCTTTTGCTCTCGTACAAATAATGTTGGTTTAGGAATGGCTAAATGCACCCGAGCACTTTGTACTGGGCTTAGTGATTCAATAGTTCGAGAGAGTTCACCCTCTAATGCGCGTTGGTAGTTGATTTGCTCACTAAATTGGCTGATACCAAATTGTTCTTTATCTAATAATTCAAAACCGGTATTGCCGCCTTTGGGTAAACCTGATTGAGCGAGTTTTAAACGTAATTCATGCACTTTATCTGCAGGAACTAAAATAGCGCTACCATTATCAGCAATTTGATAAGGCACATTCATCTGAGTTAGCTGGCCAACAATATCGCCACCATCTTTAGCACTTAAATTGCTAAGAAGTACACGGTAGTCAGGGCTGCGTAACCAGAGGAGAAGGGCGACAATAATTGAAACAGCCGCAGCTGCCGCAATCATTAACGGTATTTTAGGATCAGCTTTAATCCTTTCAACTATAGAGGCAAAACCCTTTTTGGCCTCCCCCGTGTCTTTAGATGCGGCACTCATAAATATTCCCTGCTTGGCAGACTACTAGACGGATGAAAATACTTTTGGTGAAACAATGTTATTTCCCTCTTCGTAACGTCACTTTTTCACTTTGCTATTATTTCTTGTTTTTGAGGGTTCTAATGACGGAATCAGCCTATAAAATTGGTGTTATTTATCGGCTTCAAGTTAAAAAGGGTGTGATAGGGTAAGCTGGCCAATATAGGTTAGTGAAAAATTCACAGTAATTAATAAGAAGAGAATCGAATGACAGTTCAAGCGATTGAAGGGGTTATTTCACAATTAAATGTCGTGGCAACCCAAGCCACTAACCCAATTAAACCAGCAATTGAGCCAGTTGGATTTGCTGACCATCTGGTTGCTTCGGTAAATCAAATTAATAAAACGCGTAATGATTCAGCGAAGCAAGTTGAAAACTTCACTTTAGGAAAGCAAGATATTTCCTTGAATGACGTGATGGTTGATATGCAAAAAGCGAGTTTAAGTTTGCAAATGGGAATTCAGGTACGTAATAAGCTGGTGGCAGCGTATCAAGAGATTATGTCTATGCCTGTGTGATTTAGCTATCAGTTTGAATATGATAAATTGATTGCCTTGCTATTACTCTTTTGGGGAAGTGGTGGGGCATTTTTATTGCCAATAATAATCAGTTCGCATATTGTAATTAGGTACTAAAGCATAGGAAGAACAGTATGAAACAAATTATTGATAAGTGTTTTGTTATGGTTTCATTCGTGATTGTTGGGTTATCATTTGTATTTGCTGGCGGGCTTCCGTTTGATCCAACTGAGAAAAACAGTCAATTATAACTATAATGGATTACAAAATTTGCAAGCTGCGTAATGCGGCTTTTTTGTTATCTTAAATCCTACTTTATATATTGTTGTGAGTCATCAATACTCATTTTATCAACGAAATATCAAAATAATAATTTAGAACACTGAAAAGTATTGGTATGATCAATAAGTACATATACTTAATATTTTATGCGAGAAAAACACAAGCAATCATTATGAAATTAATTACCGCACTATTTTGCCTTTTTTTAATTACAGGCTGTACATTCACGCCTTCCTTTGAACCTAATAAATCAACATGGCCTAAACCACATAAAGACACCCGTTCATCGGAACAAATAAAAGCCGATAGAGAAGCGGTTCATGAACAACAGCGAGCTGTAATGAGAGGTGAAAGACCGGATTACGGTGTTTTTGATAGGTACTAAGCATGACAACGCATATTATAGCGAGGTAACTAACTGCTTGATATTTGTAATATTATTGGATTAAGTGATATCTGTATTATTTACAATTAATGCGTGAAGTATTGGTGTGGCAAATGGATTGCAAAAATAATATTTGCCATTTAGTTATAAGTGTGGCTTAATATGCTCACTGGTTTGGAAGTACAGGCCTATTTATGTTAGTCAGTTTTAAGATGTTCACCATTAAGCGTTATCTCAGATACCACTTCATTGCGAATTCCTTCTAATTAATTCCCATAAGTACCACAAGAAACAAACCGCAACATGCCTTATGGCAATTTTAAAAAATTAAAGGAAATTCTATGTCTAATACAATGACTGGTTCAGTAAAATGGTTTAACGATGATAAAGGTTTTGGCTTCATTACACCTGCAGATGGCAGCAAAGATGTATTTGTTCATTTCTCTGCAATTCAAAGCGAAAGCTTCAAAACTTTAGCAGAAGGCCAACAAGTTACATTCACCATTGAAAATGGTGCGAAAGGCCCTGCAGCAGCTAACGTTATCGTAAAATAACGATAAACTAAAAGCTAAGAATTCAAAACCTCGCCAAGTGCGAGGTTTTTTCGTTTTAACTCTGTGCTATTTTCAATAAATACTGTATGAATATCATAAAAGTTGTTTGATAAAATAATTTGCGCCATCACGAATTGCTTCATCTGAAATTTGCATCATGCGTGAGTAATGTAAGAAGGCATGCAAAGTACCTGGGTACATTTTATATTCACAAGGCATATTGTTAGCGTCGAGTGTTCGGAATAAAGCCAAGCTATCATCTAATAGCGGGTCAAATTCCGCACTAGCAATAAAGCAAGGTGGGATGCCGTAGGTTAAGTTATTATTGAATAAGCAGTAATAAGGGGCACTTCTATCACCATTTTCCCCGAGATAGGCATTATCATAATTTTCTAAATCTTCTTTTTGTAACCCATCCCATTCCCCACCATATAGCTGTCGGCTGATTGAATCCTGCAAGCCATAAAGCCCATACCACAATAAAACGGATTTAATATTAGCATTTTCTATAATGTTATCTCGTAACCAAAGGACAGATGCAAGAGATAACATTGCGCCAGCTGAGTCACCTGCAAAGCCAGTTTGTTGCATATTGATATTATGCTGTGCGGCATTTTGTTGATAATACTGATAAACGGTGGATATTTCTTCAATGGCTTGGGGGTAGCGAGCTTCAGGGGATAATGAATAATCAACTCCAATAACTGTACAGCCCGAATATCGTGCCAGTAAGCGCATAATACGTTCGTGAGTCTGTAAATTACCTAAAATAAACCCACCGCCATGGAGATAAAATAAGGTGGCTGATGGGGATTTAATCGGCTGAAATAGTCGAGTCAAAATATTGCCATATTGAGTTGGTACTTGAATATCGTAAATATTGTGCATCATTGGTGCTTCTGCATTCCAATATTTTCTATCTTCTATATACGCTTGTCGCATTCCGTAATAGCTGGTGTCAATAGGGGAAGGGGATGGGTTTTCTGCATAAAATTGCATTACAGACTGCATTTCAGGTGAAATGTGGTCTAACACATTAATTTTATTTTTCGGGTTCATTATGCTCTCCTAGCTGGATGGTTTCCATTGTAAAAGAGAGATATAATTAAGTTGTGATCCTGTTAGCCAATATTAAAATGTCCTACGTTTTAATAGAGTCGGGTTTAGGAATTTATTGGTACTTCAATTTATATACCAAGCGGTGAAACAGTCACCGGTTGGTATATATACCAGTTTTAGTCGAGGTAGCTAATATTTAAGGATGGCGGTAATCATCATTTGGCTGCTCTTTGTATGGCTTCGCCACCTGCTTCGATATCCTCACCAACACCTTTGGTGGTATTGCATGCGCTTAAAGAGAATACGACAGCTAATGAACATGCTAAAAAACAAATTTTTTTAATCATATCTTCTTCCTTTCGTTATATTCAATTGCAGGTCATAAGATATTTCTTGTTTAAGTATAACAGAAAAATAAGAATACACTTTTAAGCCCCCATAATTTTATGGTTTGATAATGCAAATTCCATTAGCCTATCATTCTATTTTGCCTGTATTTTCAGATTAACAGGCTGGGTTATTGATCATTAAAAGTGAATTACACTGAATTTTAAAGGGTAGGGTTTTAGATATCTTTGATAAAAGCGGAATGCAGAAAAATCCGAATTACATTATATAATTAAATTAATGAATATAGGAGGGGTCGATATTTGACCAGTTACATAAGCTTGGTTAATATAAAATAGAGTTTAATCTTAGGATATTATCATTTTATTAACAATATTGTCGTTATTATATTTGTAAATGTAAGTAAGAATACTTAAAGTGCTGTCTGATTAATTATTATTTAAATCAAAATGTTATATCTTGCCGCTGGGGAAATTTAATGTAATATCGAATTCGTTTGAAATTCCCTTGGTTTCATTGATTTATTTAAACCGCCACATTGGCGGTTTTTTTTAGCCTTTATCCGATGAGAACTTTTCAAATAGCCAAAGTCCACTCTTCTTCATTGCAAAACCAAATAACACACCGATGAGTAATGATTGAATAGTCACCAACCAAGCACCTTCCGTGGCAAAAATAGTACAGGTACCGACAAACGTACCGGGTATATAAGAAAGCCACTGTTTTTTCGCTTGTATACACATCAAAAAGGCAACTATACCGGTAACAAAGTACCCTACAAAGTGAGGTAATTGTTGCAGGTAGTCACCGCTATGCAGGATCACTAAACCCCAAAATACGCCGCTACAAACAGTTAATGTGGTCACACCTAGGCCTTTAAGCCCATTTTTAGGGTAAGCGAAATAAGCCGTACAGCCTAAAAAGCCTGCCCAGCCGATTAACCCTAAGCTATCTGCAACCCAAGCCCATACTCCAGAGAGAATGGCGGTTGTTAAAGAAAGACAAAATAGTAATTTCACAATATATACTTTACGTTATGGTTATTTATTAATAATGCTGTTAATAAATGATTATCTGTAGCCTGTTCATCAGTGACAAAACCATCAGTGACAAAAACCGAGCTGCTACAAAATCAATTCATCATAAAGTGAAGTTGTAACGATTCAGCTATATTATTATTCGAGAGCCTTCTAGGGGTTTTAGGTATTGCTAGAGGGGTAACTGATTAATAATATGATGGTTATCTGTAACTGTCGTGACTCTGGGGCTGTATAAAGCAGAGCATTGTATAGAGCCAGCGGAAATCTGGCAATGAGTATACGCTGAATTATATGTTTTAACTTTATCTTATTGATAATGATTAATTATATGTGAATCTCGTGTTAAACAAATCACTTGAAATTTGAAAATCAATTTGTGAGTGAGTTACTGGTTGACGGTTTTTTTACTTTAATTTAACCCCTTCCCCCTGTAGCATAAAGTAAATTGGCGAGTGAGGTGAGAGTATGAAATGGATGATAGCTGGGACTGCTGCGCTGTTGTTGATTGGGTGTGATGATACATCGACCGCACCATTTGGCTTAAACTGGGGTCAAAGTATGGATAGCATCAGCTTTATTAAGGCGGGGGATTGCCAAGTAAGTGGCAGTAAAACTGTTTGCACTTTTGGGCAACAAAAGCCGTTTAATGATTGGAGCTATGAAAACCAACTCACTTTTGATGGCGGTGTACTCATTCAAGTTGCAACCACACTTGTTGGGGTCGAGGATTATGCTTCACCCAAACCCGATTTTGCTAACTTTCAACAAAAGCTAGAAAATGAAATGGGCTATTTGACAAAACTGGGCTTTAACTCGCAAATTACCAGTGAAGTTCTCACTCAATGCCAGTCTGAAACCAGCTGTAATAAAGTGAGTGAGTCATCGAACACGCGTATCGGCATGTCTAACCTTTGGGTTACTATTAACTCAACACCAATCGCGATTGTGACTTATCACCAAGGTTAATTTTAACTCAGAGATTGTTAATTTAGATATTGGCCGATTAAGGCAATTAAAAATAGTACCAATATATCATTGGTACTATTGGTTAATGTTATATAAATAATTTATAAGGTTATATGAAAAATAGGCGTTAGAGAGTTACCAACCGAAGGCGACACCTGCTCCGATAACGGCAGCATCTGAATTATTCCAAGAAACAGAACTGCGTAAGTTGATATTTTCTTTTAGTTGATATTGAGCCCCGGCAGCGATCGCTGAGCCATTTTTGTAATTCCCCACGCCAACCCCGGCACTAAAGCGGGTATTTGTTGCGTAAGGGATATTGCTCATTGCAGCAACGGATGCAATACCCGCATTTGCTTCTTGGGCACGCTTATCTATTTTGCTATCAAGCTGGCTGACCCCATGGTCAAATTTATTTTCTAACTTTGTGAATTTAAGTTCGTTCGCTTTTTGCGTTTTTGCGGCATCACTTTTTAGGGTCTTGATTGACGAGATATTTCCAACGACTTTTTTATCGAGATCCTGAATGTTAGTATTTAATTGTTCAGTGACTTGGTCGGCTGCATTTACACCAATTAATGCACCTTGCACATATAATTCGACTTCTTTTAATTTTGAGTCAAATGCATGGTGTTTTTTTTCTCTATCTTTGTTTATTGAGGTAACTTGGTCATTAATTAAATCAGTGTTACTTTGTATTTTTTCAGCGTTTACATTGTAATAATCAAGTATAGAATTATCTACGGTATCTCGTAAATTTGCTAACTCGTTTCGTATATTCGTAGTTTCTGATTTAAGCCTATTGTTATTATTTTTCTTTAATCTATTAATGCTATTATTAAAACTTGAATCCATCTGGCTTATTTGGTTATCAATATTATTGATTCTTTCATTAATACCAACAATGCTTTTAACGTTGTTTTTGATGTCATATGCGTTGATATCACTTAATGTTGGTGCGGGCTTTGAAAATGAAGTGTTGGCTGCTGCATTATAAGACAAACCGCTGAGTAATATAGCCACTAAGTGACGAGCTAATGCTTTCTTTTCCATGTGTTAATTTCCGTATTATTTAAATTGTTATCTAAAGAAGAGTGAAGAGGGGATTTGTTTTTCTCAACTTATTTATAATAGGGGCATTTCTCTGGCGGGTAAAATCGATTTTTTAAATTATATTTGTTCGGAATATTCGTGTTTGACTGGAATAAATACAGTGCTATCTATTTTACATATGGAATATAGGGTTGCTTATTTGAATGAATTATAAAATGCAATGCTTATTATTTTTTATGTATTAATTCAATTGAAAATAACTTCAATGTGGCCTAAATATATTCTGATGAGGAAACTGTAAAATGCAAAAATAGTAAAACGTTAAAATAGTATAAGCAAAGAAATGCCATCAGAGGGTGAAGCTAAAAATGGCAGGAAGCCTACAAAGAAGCACCATTTTTTCTATTTTAGATGTTTTTTTTCAAATAACGTGTTATTTTTCTGTAAAATTTTATGTGTCTTGTGTTGCTTAAGCAGATAAGTTAAGTAGGCTAGCGCTAATTTATTGATGTTTAAAGTAAAATTATCTATCTGGTTAATAATGCCACTTTTTGCATGTTGTTGATGAAATAGAAAGACGATAATATTTTGTCTGTTCGCCATACTTTACTGGCAGGGCTGTGACGGCAGTTAACGGCTTTAAAACCGTGGTTATTGCATGTCGTCACTGTAGTTTAAAGTATTTTGAATTATTGATATTTGAATAAAAGCAATCGAATTTATAGGGTTTAAATTATGGCAGTAAGAGAAATTATTGAAATTCCAGATGAACGACTGCGCATTAAATGCAGCCCAGTGACAGATTTCGCTGCAGTACAAACCTTAATCGACGATTTGTTAGATACCATGTACAGCACCGATAACGGCATTGGCCTCGCTGCTACGCAAATTGCTGAAACTAAATCCATTATGGTGATTGATATTTCAGAAAACCGTGATGAGCCGATGGTATTTGTTAACCCTGAGATTGTCGAAAGTGAAGGGGAAACCAGCTACCAAGAAGGCTGCTTGTCAGTACCGGAAATCTACGCGGATGTAGAGCGTTTCCTGCGCGTTAAAGTGAAAGCGTTCGATAGGCACGGTAAAGCGTTTGAAGTGGATAGCGACGAGTTCTTAGCGATTGTCATGCAACATGAAATCGACCACCTACACGGTAAAGTGTTTCTTGACCATTTGTCTCCATTAAAACGCAATATGCTGTTGAAAAAACTGAAAAAGCAGCAACGTTTAAAACAGCAACAGTAGGCTGTGATCCGAAAGGGAAGAGGGTGTCAGGTTTGTTGGCCTGACACTTAAATTCATTCCATGGGACGAACGACTAACGGGGTGTCTGGCTCATCAAATTGGCCATAGCTATTATTGAGTACCCGTTTTTGGTCTAATTGCTTAATTTCTTTGCTTAAAAAGTTTAAATGCTGTTGTAAATATTCTTTAGTAACACGTTCATTTTCGATAATTTTATGCAGTAACTGAATAAACTCTTCAGTGATGGGCTGCTGTTGTTCGAACGCTTGCGTTAACTCGGTGAGGTTTTCCACCGCAAGGACATATTCTGTCTCTCGGGAGACCAACGTCTCCCATTCCCCGGATTGCGCTAAGGCAACTAAATTTTCACTTAATACTAAGACATTACGGTATATTTCTTGTAAATCGATAGGATTTTTATTGTCCACCTGATTATCTTTCATCCACATTTGCACCGATTTGTTGCCACGCAGAGGCGATATCGGAGAGTAACTGGTAAACTTCTTGGACATAAGCCACGTTGTTTTCGAGGTTGGCGCGAAGTAACTGCATTGTCATGTACTCATACAAACTTGCTAAATTTTCTGCAAGTTCGCCGCCAGCTTCATAATTTAACGACTGCTTTAACCCTGTGTCAATGATGTCGATAGCTTTTGAGATTTCTTTACCTTTTTCCGCCACCTTACCCTGCTGCATAAAAATTTCCCCGCGTTTTAGGGCACTTAGCGCCCCTTTAAACAGGATTTGGATCAGTTGGTATGGGGTCGCGTTGGTGATTTCACTCTCCAAGTCGACCTGCTGATAGGCTTGCTGTGCGTGTCGTTGATACATGTTTTTAACCTAAAAGTATTAGCCTAATAATCGGCCTAATGAATTACTGGTGCTGTTCAGTGACGTCATCATTTTGTCCAAGTTTTGGAACTGACGGCGGTGTAAATCCATGGTGTTTTCGATTTGTTTATTGGTCTGCTCAATACGTTTGTCTAAGCTTTTCTTTTTCTTTTGGATACCATCGGTGGCGTTGTGCAGGGTGCCTTCTTTGCTGTCCAAGGTGTCTTTCAAGTAGTTAAAGTTTTCAGTACCAAAACCGGTTTCTTTACCGTCACCAGCAAAAAATACTTTGACGCTCGATGGGTTTTCTTTGAGCACTTTATCCAGCACTTTATTATCAATTTCTAAGGTGCCATCCAGTTTTTGCTTAATCCCCATTTTGCTCAGAGTGTCGATGTCCCCGCTTGCTTGAGGAGCCCGAACTTGCGTGCGCAGGGTGCTTTGGATCATGCGTAAAGTGGAATCACCAATCAGTGGACCATTGGTTTTATCTGGCGCGGTGCCTTTTTCCGTTGGCGTGTATTTGGTGAGTTCTTTGGCTAATGTTTGGAATTCGTTATAGGCATCCACCCACGCTTTAATTTTACCTTTGGCGGGTTCGATATCTTCAGAAACGATTAGGTGGTCAGCTTTACCGTCTTCACTTTCTTTTTTCAGCGTTAAGGTTAAACCGGGAAACAGGTCTTTGGCTTCATTGGTTTGTGACTCTAATTTGAAACCATCGATTTCCAGTAAGGCGGTTTGTGGGGCTACTTTTTGCACCATACCATTATCTGCATCGGTATTTAAGGTAACCACACCTTTATCATCAATAACTGACTCAACATTAAGAATAGCAGCCAGTTTGTCATCGCCATCCACATTGATGCTAATACGGTTTTCACTACCTTCTTTTTTAGAAGTGACAACAAGGTGGTAAATATTGTCTTTGTCTTTAATGACCGATGCGGAAACACCTTTATCGGTTTTATTGATGGCATCCGCAATTTCTATCAATGAAGTGTGCTCGTTATCCAGCTTGATAACGATTTTATCTTTCTCTTCTTTTTGTGACGGTTGCGTGATGGTAATGGTTCGCTCAGGTGCACCATTGCCCAGCAATTCTTTATTGCTATTGTTTGGTGTGCCTTTGGTGGCGATAGTTTGTGCTTTTGCTAACTGAGTGACTAACACATCATGTACACCCGCTACCGCTTTACCATCGGTTTTCACATCAAAGGCTTTATATTCACCATTGACTTTAGTGGTACTGATATCGCCGTATTTCTTTAAATCTTCAGCCGCTTTTTTGAGTTTTTCTAAGGACGATTGCATTTTGCCAAAGGCGCTAATTTGCGCATCATAACTGGCTTTTTGCGTGGTCAGTGGCTCTAAACGACGGCGCTCCATCGCTTCTAACTGGTCCATTTGGACGTTTAAATCTAAGTTTGACCCGATACCGAGTGTGGATATTCCTGCCATGTTTTCTCCTACGCTATTCTCGTCATCCTTCAAGCTGCAGGGGTGTTGACTTCGTTCAGCTAGCCGAATCACATACTTGTGTATGCTCATCGGTCTATCTTCACTTGTCGCCTACCTGCAACCCGAATGATTTAGAGCCTATGCCTGTGTTATTAACTCTGAAATAAAATTTATTTACAGTCTTATCGGCAAAACGGAGCAAAATTTTAGACTATTCTGAAAAAGAGTGATGGTGAGAGCTGACACTGGAAAGGTAGGTAATTATCCCTATTGAAATTAAATAATAAGAAAATTAATAAAAATAAATGGATGTGTTAAAAATAATGGCATTAAAAGCGGGCTGTAAAGCCATTTCTAACCTTGCAGATAAAAATTTTCATCAAAAAGCCTAAAGGGGACTTTTTTGTAGCCGATAACCTAGTTGCTGACGAAATTCATCAAGTTAAGCATTTTGGCTTAACGCATTAATTTGAATAATAAGGATCACATCATGGCACAAGTTATCAACACTAACATTCTGTCTCTGACCACTCAGAACAACTTAAACCGTTCACAAGGCGTACTGGGTACGGCAATTGAGCGTTTATCATCTGGTTCACGTATCAACAGCGCAAAAGACGATGCAGCAGGCCAAGCAATTGCTAACCGTTTCACTGCAAACGTTAAAGGTTTAACCCAAGCTGCACGTAACGCCAACGACGGTATCTCTATCGCACAAACCGCGGAAGGCGCGGTTAACGAAATCAACGATAACTTACAACGTATTCGTGAGCTGACTGTACAGGCAAGAACGGGTTCAAACTCAGACTCTGACATTCAATCAATTAAAGATGAAGTTAAGTTACGAATGGATGAAATTAACCGTATTTCGGAACAAACTCAATTTAATGGTGTTAAAGTCTTGCAAGATACAAGCACATTAAATATTCAAGTTGGTGCTAATGATGGAGAAACAATAGGTATAAACTTGCAAAAAATCGATAGCTCGACATTAAATATTGATAAATTAGATTTAAGCGTGAAAAGCCGCCTTGGTGAACAAGTTAAAGACCTTGCTACAACAGCAGTTAAAATTGATGGTGCTCCAGCTGCAGCTGTGAAATATGACGACACAGGTTCTACTGGTAAGGTGTTTGCAGATAATAATGGTGATTTATATTATGAAGAAAGCACTGGTAAGTTTAAAAAATTATCTGAAGATAATTTCAAAGATAATGGCCAATTAGATATAGCAACGACAACAAACCTTAAATATTCTTCTCCAGTAGGAACTCCAGTGGCAGCAACGAATGCAACTGAAGTTATAGCTGAAAAGAAAGACATGAATGCTATCAAATTGGGGGCCGGTGAAGAACTCATTCAAAAAATGGATGAAAAAACAGGACAAGCTATTAAAGGTGAGTTTTATCTGAAAAAAGATGATAAATATTATGAAGTTAAACGAACTGATTTTGATTCAAGTACAGGAAAGTTAGATCCTGCTAAAGTAGATTTATCAACCGCTACTGACGTTAAAATGGGAATTTCCGATGAGCCTCTAGCTGCTATTGATGATGCTTTAAAACAAGTTGACTCATTCCGTTCTTCTTTAGGTGCTATCCAAAACCGTATGCAGTCTACTATCAATAACCTGAACAACTCTGTTAACAACCTGAGTGCAGCACGTAGCCGTATTCAAGATGCTGACTTTGCGACAGAAGTTTCTAACATGAGCCGTGGTCAGATCCTGCAACAAGCGGGTACTGCTGTGTTAGCACAAGCTAACCAAGTTCCACAAGGTGTTTTAAGTCTGTTACGTTAATTTAGACTTGTATTCCTGATTAAAGGCCAGCAATGCTGGCCTTTTCTTTATCGAACGGTCGTCATACTTCAAGTTGTAGATGCGTTGGCTTCACAAGGTCACCCGAATCACATACTTTAGTATGCTCATCGGGATAACCTTGATTGCCGCCTTCCTACAACTCGAATTATTTAGACCTTGCTTTAGCATTCAGTTAAAGTCTGCATGTATTTTAGTGTTAATTTTGACACAGCTGTAAATTAATATATTTGATAACAGAATAAAAATAATAATAGCGAGAGGGGTGTTGACCAGAAAACCAGACTCATAAGCATAGGGTAGGGCAATTGCACCAAAGATATCCCCTGTCAAAAATGCGGTTTGTATTAAACCAAAAATATGCTCGGCATTTCCTTTGCGGGCGATCTCCATCTCAACCAAATTAATTAATAGTGAGCAAACGGTTCTAAACATATACATGGCAATAACCGAGATGGCGAAAACAATCGGGGAACTAAATTTTATTGACCAAAACATACCATAGAGCATCAGCATACATAAACCAGAAAAAACGAGTAATGAGATAGGTTTATCTTTGTCAGAAAAAATAAACATAAAAAGGTTCTTGAGTACTAGCCCGGTGATCACACCTAATGATAGCACTAGGCCAACATTTGTATCTGAAAAGTGCATGTTTTTTAAATACACCGGAATAATGGGTAAGATCAGTGCCCAACTGGCGCCACTGATAATAAATGCAATAAATAAAATTAAATCTGCTTTACTGAAAAAAGGGAAAAATGAAGTGGTTTTTTGGGGGGGATTCTTAGCTAATGGTGTTTTATTCAGTGGTATTTTTAATGACGGGATGGCAATTATGGCGATTAGTACCATACCTCCACTAATTAACAAAGCCGAACGATAGGGGGATTGATCTATAATCGATAAAATTGTGACTAGCCCCCCAGCAATAAAAGCCCCAAGGCTTTGTGCTACTGTGCTTAAATTATCAGTGTGCAGCAGGACTTTATTTTGTTCCTGTTTATCAATATTAAAAATCAGTGATTTTAGCGCAATAGCGATAATACTCGCACCCATCCCTGCCATCAAACCTGAAGTCACGGCGATAGCCATCCCTGTGGGATAGGCTCTAAGAACAAGGCCACATCCATACAGTAAAAAGCCCACAATTAAACCAGTCTTAGTACCAAATCGGGATAGCCCTTTGGCATAAAGTAGTGAGCACGCCCCCGCAACCGCCATCATTACGTATGAAATTGAAAATAACTTCAATTGCGCTTGCTGTTCCCAATAGATGGGTTGTAGTGTTTTGGATATCCACATCGGGAAAAGAAAGAAAAAATAAAAGAAATATATTTTGTATGTCATGCTTACATACTCAACATTTTAATATTTTCCTTTACTAAAGGATTGTTTGGAAAAATATGTTGGCATTTTAAGAGATAATTGTAGGCAGCTTTCTCTGAACTTTGAGCAATTTTTTCAGCTTGTAAAATTAACCATTCCGGGGTCATAAAAATACCTGTTCTTTGCATAAGATGATCCAGGATTTTATAATTGCTATTTAATGAAAGAATATAAGCATAATTATAGGCTGTAAGATTATCTCCTGAAATTTCCCAAGCAAGGCGAGCATGCTTTTCTGCTGAAATATAATCCTCAGATGATAAAAATGCTATGCTCATATGATAGTGGCTATCGCTATGCATTGGACTAACAGATAATGCTCTTTGAATATTTTTTATATAGCTTGTTATATTTCCTTTATCATAAAAACATATTGCTAATTCAAGATGATATTCAGGAAAAGCATAATCAATTTCAATTAATTGATTGAGATATGTTATCGCATCATCATATTTACCTAATTGTTTATAGCACAGGCATATATTATAAATAATTACGGAACGATGCATGTAGTGCATACTATGTTTGTCTGATAACTGTTGAAGTCCCCAATTAAGTAACCTTATTGCTTCATCAGCATTTCCTTCTCTAAAAAGAATAAGTCCATATCCATTTCGGTTGAACACGGTGAAAAAATTCTTTTTATCTTGTTCTAAATAATCCAACTTACCTGTCTGAATAATGTTATAAGCTTCTTGTAAGAATTGACGTCCTTTTTCGATATTACGCTTATTCGATTTATGGTGGCGAAGATATAGCATTGATAATGTATAATTCGCCTTAATAATGCTTAACGGGTTTTCCGACTCTTTACTTTTAATGTAGTAATATTCTGCCTCAATAGGTTTATTGATACAGTTTTTGATTGTGCCGATTATAAGTGCTTGTGATTTTTCGTAATTATCAAAGTACTCTAAACAGTGTTCTATCAGGTGATCTGCACTGTATATATCACCAGAATTTATAATCATCAGAATATAGGGCTGAATAATATCAATATCACCAAATTTTTCTTTTATTAATTCATTAATTAGTTTGGTTTCATTTTCAGTTAAATATATTTCTTCATTTTTAGCACAATCTACAATCAGGTTAACAGAAATGTTCATTCGATATAATGCTTGAATGAAACAATTAATCAGTGGGTATGATGAGAATTTAGCTGTAATATTGATTGTTTTAATTTCCGATGTGGCTATTTTTTTAGCTAACTCTGCAACTTTCCTAAACACCTTATCACTTAGATAGTATCTAATTTGGTCATCAGGGCTAATTCTATCTGTTAAGGACAGTTTACTCTTATCAAAATTTTCTAAGGGATAAAGAAATTTTTTATCATTGATAGTTAGTTGCTCTTGTGAAATATATCTAAGTAATATATTCCGAATGATAAGATATTCCAAAGGAATGCTTGCTGCTAGTTTGAAGTAATCCATATAATATAACCCCCTAATAAAAGGAGGTTATAACCTCCTTTTTATCAAATTACTTAGCGTTGTACATTACAGAGAAATCTATGCGTTTAGTACTTGGTTTATGTTTGATCATTTTCATAATTAACCTCTTTAATAAAAAATTTAATTTGTGATTAAACTAATGCACCGTTGCATCAGTAAATTTAAAATTACATTTGTTAAACAATTTCGTCAAATGTAAAATAGTTTGGTTTATTTCTATGAGGTTACTGCATTAACATGCTTATGGGGAAATATTAAGCTAGAATGACAATGTATGGAAAAATAAATAACTAAGAATTGGTTTGTTTTTTTGAATAAAATAAGTTTTAAACTTTTATATATTCTAATTTTTTTCATATCAGTGAGTTAATATTAAATGATCAATTAACTGAATTATTGATTTTTTAATTTAATATTTTAATATTTAATTAATGTTGAACTAGCTTGATAATTATATTCTTTAAATATAATTTATTGGACGGATTATTTTTATCACTATTATTATCCATGTCCCATACTATGTTCACATTTAAGGCTAAGCTAGCTTGTTGATAACTTCATTTTCTTTAAGGGAAATTTAACGTTTTCTAACTAAAGCTACAATCAATAACAAAGTCTAAAGCCCAAATCTGCAATTTAATGACAAAATCACCTTTCAATAAAACAACTTCTCTCACTTGTATTACCAGTAAAACTCCCTAAAAATTGTGTTAAAACAATCATTAACGTTGTGGTTATTCAAATTTTACCTATTTAGGATAAGGCAAATAAAGCTATATTTAGTGCCTTACTCTACGGATTGAATTCAAAACCAACACAGATAATGAATACCTTTTATAGAGCTTGAAGGGTGATTCAGGTTGTGAGTGATTTGTATACTGCCGAAGGTGTGATTAATAAAAATAGCCTATGGGAGCGTTATTACCCTCTAATACGCCATGAAGCCCTGAAACTGCAAGTCAGACTACCCGCCAGTGTTGATATCGACGACTTAATTCAAGCGGGGGGCATCGGTTTACTGCATGCATTGGAACGTTTCGATGTGACCCAAGGGGCGTCATTTGCCACTTATGCGGTGCAAAGAATTCGGGGTTCGATGCTAGATGAACTGCGTAGCCGTGACTGGGTGCCGCGCAGTGTGCGCCGCCAAGCGCGTGAAATGACCAAAGCCATTGGTGCGCTGGAACAATCGTTAGGGAGAAGTGCGACTGAGCCGGAAATCGCCAAAGCGCTGGATATTCACCTTGCGGAGTATCGCCAAGCATTACTGGACACCAATAATAGCCAACTGTTTTCTTATGATGAGTGGCATGAAATTCATGGGGAAAGCTGTGAGCCGCAAATGGATGAGGACGATGGCGGTAACCCGTTGAGTCTGTTGTTAGATTCCAGCTTGCGTGACCAAATTGCGGCGGCAATCAATCAGTTACCAGAACGCGAAAAAATGGTGCTGACGCTGTATTACCAAGAAGAGCTGAACCTGAAGGAGATTGGGGCGGTGCTGGAGGTGGGGGAGTCGAGGGTGAGTCAGCTTCATAGTCAGGCTGTAAAACGCCTCCGCGGCAAATTGAAGTGATGCTCGTCATACTTCGCACCACAGCGTTGTTGGCTTCACTAGTTCACCCTAGTCACATACTGATGTATGCTCCTAGGGCTAAACTAGCTAGCCGCCTAGCTGTAGCACGAATTATTTAGAGCATCAGTATTGAGATATTTTAATACTCATTTAAATTAAATTTGTTTTTATGTGTCTATGTCAGTCTTTTACTAACGAGATGAGTTGCTTATCACTCTATCATTTTCTACGTTTTTAGTAATTTTACTTTCTATTATTCATCCAGTTCTGCCGATCTAACCAAAAAATTCTCTGCCGTGGTGTGCCATGCTCTTGGGGATTGGGTGAAGCCCAGTTTTAAATATTCGGTGAGGTTGCTGTCGGTGGAGAAAAATAAAATCTGGCAATCAGCGGGGAGCTCTTCAGCGACGAGGCGCATTAATTGGCGGTCGATGCCGTGTTTTTGATACTGAGTATCAACGGCCAGTTCGCAGATATAACAGCAAGAACTAAAATCCGTTACCGTGCGGACAAAACCGACCACCTGTTCCTCATCCCATGCACTAACTAATAAATCCGCGTTATTCAGCATTGCATCTAATTGAGTAAGATTATCGGTTGTCACCATTTCTTTAAATGGTGATTGGCGAATCAATCGAACAAAATCCTCAATAGAGATGGCAAAGTTGACTTTATAGTTCAGGCGATTGGCAAGCGCATCCATAGAGTTCCCCTATTAATCAAACGACACTCTTATAGGTTTAGCCTGAAATAGCGTAAATTTCCTGTTTTTTGTGGAATTTTATCATGGCCTAGCTATTCCAATTACTGCGTAAATGTCCTAAGTTAAATTCAAGGTCGTTGTGATGTTTAACCCAATTGGGTAAATACCATAAGAATTCTATTCAACAGATAAGTGAACGAGATATGACTATGGAACTAAAGGATTATTACAGCATCATGGGTGTTAAGCGCACCGATGATTTAAAAACCATTAAGACCGCGTATCGCCGTTTAGCGCGAAAATATCACCCCGATGTCAGTAAAGAGCCAAATGCAGAAGCGCGATTTAAAGAAATTGCAGAGGCGTGGGCGGTACTCAGCGACAAAGAAAAACGCGCGGAATACGATGAAATGTGGGAGCACAGAAATGATCCCTATTTTAACCAAGCCAACCAAGGTCAACAAAGCCACACATATTCTCAGCAAGGGTTTGATGCGGGTGGTTTTGATGACATTTTTTCATCGATGTTTTCCCAACGTGCACGTGGTGGCACAAGGCAAGCACATAGTCACCGCGGACAGGACTTAGAAGTTGAACTGGCTGTTTTCCTTGAAGAAACCCAAGAACCCCATAAACGTACCATTAGCTATAACTTACCTGTCTATAACGCTTTTGGTTTTATCGAAAACGAAGTCCCTAAAACACTTAACGTGACTATCCCTGCAGGGGTGATTGACGGGCAACGTATTCGCTTAAAAGGGCAAGGCACTGCGGGGGAGAATGGCGGTGAAAATGGCGACCTATGGATAACTATCCGCATTGCACCGCATCCATTATTTGATATCAAAGGCCATGATTTAGAAGTGGTCGTGCCGCTTGCGCCATGGGAGGCAGCCCTCGGAACTAAAGTCACCATTCCAACATTAAAAGACCCGATTGTGATCACCGTTCCTGCTAATAGCCAAGCTGGCCAAAAATTACGCCTTAAAGGCAAAGGGCTGAAACATAAAGGCACAGCTGGGGATCTGTATGCGATTATAAAAATCGTGATGCCGAATAGCAGTAATGCAGAGTCGGATGCACTATGGCAGAAGTTGGCTGAGAGCCATACGCACTTTGACCCGCGTAAAAATTGGGGAGGAAAATAATGGAACAGTTAACCACATTAACCGTTATTGATTTTTGCGTTCATACCGGTATTGCTGAAGATGAATTACAGGAAATTGTCGGCCTTGGGATAATTCAACCTATTGAAACGACTAATGAATGGTTGTTTGACGACCAAGCGGTAGTCATTGTGAGAAGAGCCGTGCGTCTTTACCATGAATTAGAAATTGACTGGCCGGGCATCGCAATGGCGATGAGCCTAATGGATCAAAATGAAATACTCCGACGCGAAAATGAGATGTTGCGTTTACAGTTAAAACGTTTTATTGGTTAGTTAGCCAATAATTTAATTATTCACCACCACAAGCCTTAATAAGTAAATTAGGTTTGTGGTGGTTATAGTTGCTATTTGTTTTTTAAACTAATCATGTTTTTAATTTTTATAAGACATATAATAAATTTGATGCTTGTTTGATATATATGTCACTGTTATTTTTTCATGTTGGAACACATAGGGATATATACATGAGAAAATACTATTATCATTTTTATGAAAATAATAAGCTTGATATTCACTTTTAATAAATATGCTTATTCTTTTTTGACGTCACTATCAATTTTCAGGGATATCCATGCTCAAGATAAAAATCCAAGATTGATATCAGAATTAAATCAAAGAAAAGAATTATAAAACCAGCCGTTAAAAAAGAAGGAAGAAATGAAAATAGTATTAAAAAAATGGAATTAAACTCATCATATTTTTTAGTTAATGAAGTTAGAACACAAGGAATTCTAGCACTCCCTTGTATTATCCATCGAAATTAAAGGTAAATAATTGGTCATTACATTGGAATATTCAAGTTAACTCATAATCTATGTAGGAGAAGTTTATGGTTGAACATAAAATACCACGTTTGAAGCGTTTTATTATCTACTATCTGATGTGTTTTTTTATATTATTTCCGATTAATCCATCTTGGGGTGGTAATATTTTAGTTTCAGGGAATGACTCTTCAGTTTATCAAAAAAACAGCACCACTATTGTTAATATAGCTACTCCAAATGAAAATGGTATTTCGCATAATAAATACCAACAATTTAATGTCCTTGAAAAAGGTATTATATTAAATAATTCAAAGAATACAGTAAAAACTCAACTCGCAGGGGACATAAATGGAAACAATAGGTTAAGAGAAATTAATGCAGAACTGATTATTAATGAAGTTGTAGGAAATAGTCAGTCCCAGTTACTTGGAAAATTGGAAGTGGCGGGAAAATCTGCGAATGTGATTATAGCAAACCCAAATGGAATAACGTGCAATGGATGTAGCTTTATCAATGTTCCCGCGCTCACCCTAACAACAGGAAAACCATTTCTTGGTAGCGACGGTCAATTATCTGCTATTGAAGTAAAAAAAGGGACGATCACCATTGGCAATAAAGGAATGAATACCGAAACCCCAAATTATACGGATATTATTAGCCAAGCAATGGTTCTTAATGGACAAATTAAAGGGAAAAATGTCTCATTGATGCATGGGAATAATCGTATTGATTTCCAAAAAGGAACTGTAACATCAATTAATGGCGAAATACAAAGCCCTATTATTGCTATTGATACAAAAGCACTTGGAGTCATGTATGCTGGCCAAATAAAATTAACGAGTACAGCATCAGGTATAGGAGTCAATTTAAATAACATTCACACCACACATGGAAGCTTAATACTAACTACTGATGGAAAAATTACAACAAACGGTAATATTCAATCAAAAAATGAAATTAATGTTAGTAGTAAAGAACTCTATATTAATAAAAATTCAAAACTAAATGCGAAAAATGATATTACCCTTGCGACAAATTCTTTAGTCAATGAAGGCGAGATTATAGCAGGTAAGGATATGCGTATTTTTTCTGAAACAATTAAAAATACGGGTGAAAAAGCACTTATTCAAGCGAAAGAAAACTTGTGGATACAGAAAAATGCAATTGGAGATTTAAGTCAATCTATCGTAAACAAGTCCGCAACGATTAAAACAGAAAAGGGAGACTTGGTTGTTAGAGCGAAAGAGGTTGCAAATAACCGAAGCTTAGAGGGACTATATTTTACCGCTCAAGGTAGTGATGATAAAAAATCTGTTTTTTCCAATGATGCAGTGGGTAAGGAATTTAAAAATCCCATTATTTTAAACCCGATAAAAGAAGGAATAATAGATGATGGAGTTCTTTATTTTCTGACACATAATTATGATGTGCCCGCCTATGATTTTAGAGACTGGCAAAATAGTTATTTTGTCAATTCTGGGATTAGTGACCCAAAAAGAAACTTGGAGTTTTTAAATAGATTGCTTGGTGGTACAGTTCCCATTTCTTCCCTACCTGTTATTAACCTAGGAAATTATAAATATGCCTATAAAACCATTGGTAAAACAGGTGATATCTTGGCTGGTAAGAACTTATATATATCCGCTAATGAATTATTAAACTATGGTAGTAATATAAAATCAAAAGAAAATATGATATTGACAGGGAGGAGCTTCATAAATAGTAGTTTATTAGTTCAAAACGAACATGAGCGTTATTATAGGTTTACACCAAATGCCATGCGGAATGAATTAACATTCACAGATAGCCCTGCCATTAGCAATCAATTTATAGATTATAGTATTACTGGGTATAGACTACCTGATGAGACTTTTGCATTACGCCAAATAGACTACCCTATTTATGCTCCTGCCAGTATTTTCGCAGGTAATAATTTTATGAGTGATTTCTTAGAGGATGTGGATTTTAGATATACATCCAATGATAGAATATCACTAGGTAATGGCTTTGTTAAAGGCATTATTAATAAACCTGATTATGGCAACTCAAAAGCAAGTAAGCTATATCCATCTAATCGCTATTCTCACCTTGATTATTATGATGATGAACCTTTCATCGTTCTACCAAAAGATAAAGAAATCATTCAGGATGTACCTAATATTGTTACTGCTAAAAATGTTTTTATCAAGGGGGGGAATGTTAAAATTAATCATGGGTTAAAATCCGAACAGGATGTATATATATTTTCTAATACAAATGTTGATTTAGAAAATGCAGAAATAGATACAAAACACGATTTTATTCTTTCAGCTGATAGAAATATCGAAGTAAGGAAAAATAGCCAAGTAAATGCAAATAATGCGTTTATAAAATCTTTGCAAGGCAGTGTGTTGATTTCAAATGACACGCCTGAAAGATATTACAATAAAAATGGGAAAGCATATGAAGGAAATATTTCAGTTAAAAATGATATCTTAGTGCAAGCAAAAGGAAATGTAATTTTCCTCGATTCAGTGATAAAACCTCTAAATAATTTCTCTGTAAATGCAGGTGAAAATATATTGTTTTTGGAAAACGATATAAATACCCCTAAGATACGAGTTAAAGAGTTATGGGATAGTGAAAAATATAAAACTAACTTTAATAACTTTCTTAACAATAGAGGGAAAATACAAACAAATAAAGACTTATTGCTTCAAGCGGGTGGTAATTTATTTTCATCAGGTTATGGTTTTTATTCTAATAATAACATTAATTTTATAAATGGCTCTGAGCTTTCAATTAGACCTCGATTCTCGTCTGGTGAATATGATGCTGTTCTTACGGACACACTAGATGCATATTTTTTACCAGAAAAAGCGAATGAATTAACGCGAGTATTATCTCATTCACAAATACAGAAACTAATTGCTCCCATTTCCGCTAAAAAAGATCTCACTATGATGAGTGGTGAAGATATGGGGATTATTTCAGCTAACCTTTCGAGTGGGGGAAACATCACACTATCAGCGGGCAAACAACTTACTCTTGATTCTACATCATATTCCTTGACTGACTTTCCAACTAGGAATTTTTATGAAAGGAAAAATTTAGTCACTTCAATAGAGAGTGGTAAAGATATTGTTTTAAGTTCTGCTGGAGATTTTGTCAGTCGAGGCGCTAAGTTAGAAGCAGGTAAAAATATCACAATTACAAGTGATAATAATATCAAGTTTGAAGCATTAACAGAGGAAAGTCGAAAAAATAATACAGATAAAAGGGAACAACGTAGATCAGAAATTCATAGCGGGAAAAATATCACTTTATTGTCAAATGGTAGTACATTATTTCAAGCAACAAAACTTGCAGCGAAAGGCTTTATTGATATTGCAGCTAAGGGGGGGATCCTTTACGCACAATCTATGATTGAAACGACTAAGTGGGAGGAAGAGCGCAAATATTGCAATCGTTTTTTAGGTATAAAATCATGCTTCTGGGGTTCGACCCATGAAATAAAAAACTTTCAATCTGCTACGAATAAAGTCTCTGAATTTGTCGCAAATAAAGATATCAACTTATTTGCCAAAGACGATATCACATTAGAAGCTACAAAACTCAACACCAGACAAAATGCAAAGATAACTAGCCAGACTGGTAAGGTGAATTTTAAAGCAGTTAAAAATAGTAAGTTTGAGCAAGTCATTTCTAATTCAACTGGCTTTTATATTACTCACCGGGATAAGGGATATAAAGAGGACTCATGGGTATTACCCTCATTACATATTGGTGGTGCGTTGACTGTTGGTGCCGCGAATGGTGTGAGTGCAGATGTTAAAGCTAAAAATGCTCAAAATTTAGAAAGTGTCCTTAATGAATTAGGGAAAAGGGATGAAACTAAATGGCTAGCCAGTTTAAAAGATCGTAAAGATATCCAATGGGATATTGTTAAAGATGCTTATGAGCAATGGGATTATGAAAGTCAGCATTTAAACCCTGTAGTGTCAGCATTGATTATGATTTCAGTTGCAGCAATGACTCATGGAACGGCAACCGAGTTTGCAGCTTGGGCATCATCCGGATCTAGTGGTGTGACAGGAGGTGCAATATCCGGAGCGGCTTATAGTGGCGTGATGGCTTTATCAGCTCAAACAGCTAATGCATTGGTTGAAAATAAAGGAGATTTAACAAAAACATTTAATGCATTAGGCCGGAGCGAAACGGTTAAATCGATTATTACCCAGATGGCTGTTTCCGGCGCACTCAGTGGTTTAGATGTTCATATGGAGTGGGGAGCAGGAACTGGGGCTGAAGCGAAGCTACCTTTATTGAGTGATGGTGATTGGAGTAATGTGGCACAACGTGTTGCGGCACAATCTGTTGTTAGTTCAAGCATTAATACATCAATTCAAGGTGGCAGTTTTACTCAAAATTTAAAAAATGCATTTTTAGGTAATGTCGCTAATCAACTGAATGCAGAGGGTGCTAGGCTAATTGGCGATAATGGGCAAATTTTAGGTCAATCAGGGAAAATGCTCAGTCACGCTGCTGTGAGCGGGCTTGCTGCTGAGCTTTCAGGTAACAATACAAAAGGTGCTGTTGTTGGTGCTCTCGCTGCGGAATTTGCAGCGATTGCTCTAGATGATAATTTAATTCAGGCGCATGAATGGAAAAAGAAAGCAGAACAAAAAGCTCAAATGGCGAAAGCTTTTGGCGGATTTGCAGGTGCGATATTTACTGGCGAACCTGGAGGGGTTTATAGCGCAGCAAATAGTGCTGAGAATACTTTTCGTTATAACTATTTATCTCACAAGCAACGTGAGTTAATGGAAAAAGAGCTAGCTGCTGAGCCTAATCTTTTTAAGCGTGCTGGGATCCATATCAAATGGGGATTAGCCAGTAGTCATCAGGATGGTATTTTTGCTGCCGGTTTCGTTGCGGGAGTTCCAGCAGAGTTATGGGATACATTAAAAGATGTTGTAAATGGAACAATAAATTATGAAGAAACATGGGATGGGATACGTGCTTTATTAACAAGTGAAACAATGTTCAGTGATATAGCTGAGGGTGAAAAACAAGATATTCTAAATCGAATTAATAAAATTGAAATCGAATATCAGAAAGCTGGAGCTGATGGTGCGTTTAATGCGGGTTTAGAAACTGGTCAACTATTTACTAAGGTAGCAGGATATATTGTTACTGTTAAAAGTGCTGCTAGCATATCAGCGAATTCAGGCCGATATGTTGATGCGCTATTGAATGGTAAAAAATCTTGGCCTATTATAGATATCAAAGAAATATATAGAATTGAGCCGGACGGTAGAAAAACCTATATGGCTTTTGGAGAAGGCGTTTACAAGCAAGGCTATCCATTTGAAGATTATATTGGTGTACATAGAAATTTTAAGAAAGCAGAAAGAATGCCATATGGGTTTGAAACTTTCGATTATTTTTCAAAGGGAGAAGCTGTAAGTGTGAAAACCTTAAATACCAGTGCCAAGACATACCAAAAGCAGAATGAAATAAATCGAGTACTTAACAGCTACATTAATAAAGTAAATGATTTTAAAGGTGCTAGTAAGTCCGGCGTTGAATTGAAAAGCTCAGATATAAAAACTAAAACAATAGAGCTAGGAGTTCCAGATAAAACAACAGCATCACAATGGCTGGAAATCAATCAGTCAATAATATATGCAGCAGAAAAGAATATAAGTCTTAGAGTAATAATTGTAAAGCAAGGAGGATAGGTGAGTAATTCTTCTACTAAAGAGTCTTGGGTAAGCATTTACTTTAATGAGGAGTGTTATTTTATACATACCATTTCGCGTTATAATCTCCGTGTTTTGGACTATAAAATGCCTATTTATCATTTTTCGAAAGAGGTTGACACGCGGGAGTTAGGCAAAACAATATTTTTAGCGCTGGATAATAGTAGAATAATTGATATAAATACGCCCGAGGATATTTTTAGTCGTGATGGTGTATCTTTGGCCTATCAAAAATGGATTGATGATGGAAAAAAAATATGCAAGTCGAAAAACCGTAAAAGTTTTTTATTAAAAATGATGTTATGCCACATTTGTCGAGAGGGTGATCATATAATAATTACGCCAACACTCCATAAAAAACTAGAAACATGGACGGGGGATGGGTTTACTGAGGATGACTATATTGTTTTGTCGGATAGTGTTTCTGATGAAGAACTCGGTGAGGCCATAAAGGAAGTACTTTCTCGTTGCCGAAGTGTGGTCAAGTAAAATGTCTAGGCTGTAGTGAAGGTGTTAACAAGCAAGGCTATCCATTTGAAGATTATATTAGTAAATCTAGAAAACTAGCGGATAGTGAAAGGTTACCTGCGGGGACGGAAACATTTGACTATTTTACAAAAAATAAAGAAGCGATAAGTGTAAAAACATTAGATACGGGAGCTAAAACATATCAAAACCCAGTTAAGATCAGTTCAAAAATAAACGGATATATAAATGATGTGGTTAATTTCAAAGGAATAAACAGCATTAAATTTAAGCTTGAAAAGTCAAGTGTAAAAAATAAAACGATAGAGTTAGCTATACCGTGTAAAACTACTCCAGCACAATGGATTGAAATTAATAAATCAATAATTTACGCTAATGATAAAAACATAAAACTTAATATAACGGTTGTTAAGTAAGGAAAAATATATGTTTGATTATGATTCCGGGGATAATGTATCAATCCGAGTTAACGAACGATTTTATTTTATATTTGTTCTTTCGGGATATCATTTTTTTGTTAGAGATAATGAGACGCCCGTTTATTGTTTGGAAAAAGATACTACTGAAGAAAAGTTAGGTGAAATGTTAAAGTTAGCATTAAGTCAGTGTCGAATTATAGATCCGTATGAAAATTCTGATTTTTTTGATAGAAAGAGGATTGATGAAGACTATAAAGAGTGGGTTGGTGATGTGTTAATTAGATGTAAGTTTAAAAGTATAAAATCACTTTTTTTAAATATGATGTCATGCAGTATTAAACGAATTAATGGTAACATTATATTGCAACCTAGTTTGCATAAAAAACTAAAAGATTGGACGAGAGATGGATATAGTGATGATGATGATATTATTTTACCGGATACAGTAACAAACGCAGAATTAGGTGAAGCCATAAAGGAAGTACTTTCTCGTTGCCGAAGTGTTATTTGAATTTTATATTATTAGATAGTTAATAAGATTTTTAATGGGGTATATAAGTAGTATTAATAAAATAAACTTTATTGGTTTTCTTCTGCGAAAATAAAATGTATGCAGTTTCATTCAACTCTTATTTATTTGTAAATTATTTAAATAAATCTAAAAGCTAAGTTATTAGTAAATTGTATTATATTCTTTGACTAATTTGATAAAGCTAATAATTAAACAATATTTTAATGAACACGAACAACAAAAAAGCCCTTACCATCCAGTAAGGGCGCAATAACAACAACGAGATTTTTATTGTTAATTAAATAGTTGCGGCTTCGGCAATGAGTTTGCCGAGCTCTTGCCAGTTTTCACTGTCAATTAATTCATTCGGTACCATCCATGAACCGCCGCACACTAATACAGAAGGTAATGCGGTGTATTCTTTAATGTTTTTCACACCGATACCGCCAGTTGGCATAAATTTAACCGGGTAAACCGCGCTGAGGGCTTTGAGCATGGCAACTCCGCCAGAGGCTTCAGCTGGGAAGAATTTTAATGTGGTGAGGTTAAATTCAAGGGCTTGCTCTACTAAGCTTGGACTATTGACCCCAGGAATGATAATCACGTTCTTTTGTTGGCAATAAGCCACAATTTTCGGGTTAAAGCCCGGGCTGACGATAAAATCCACACCCGCTTCAATGGCTTGGTCAACTTGCGCTGTGGTTAATACCGTACCTGCGGCAATCAGTAATTCAGGGTAGGCCGCGCGCATATTTTTAATTGCTTGTACCGCTGCAGGGGTGCGGAAGGTGACCTCTGCACATGGCAGTCCATTTTCCACTAAAGCTTTTGCTAATGGCGCACCATGCTCTGCATTATTAATGGTGATAACAGGAACAACATTGAGTTTCTTAATTCTTTCAAGTAATTGATTCATGGTTAAAGCCTCTTAACATTTTACTAAAGCAGTGGTTGGCATGGCCTCGGATGGAATAATCGCTCCCCGGTGTTGGATGACGGTTCCAGCCAGTAAATGACCTGTTTTTGCTGCTTCACATGGGCTGCCACCGACGATGCGACAAGCAAGGTAGCCGGCACTAAAGGAATCCCCTGCGGCAGTGGTATCAACAACATGGCTTATTTTATTCGCAGGGACTTCAATACGTTCGTTATCAATAACGACGAAGCAAGCCTCAGCACCGCGCTTGATCACTATTTCGTTCACGCCATATTGTTGGGTACGTGCAATTGCATCATTTTCATGAATGTCACCATAAAGCAACTGTTCGTCATCAAAGGTCAAAAAAGCGATGTCGGTTAAAGTGAGAATTTGCTGATAAGCTTGTTGAGCGGCTTGTTTTGAAGGCCAAAGCGCAGGGCGATAGTTATTATCGAAGACAATTTTAGCGCCGTGTTGTTTAGCATGTTGTAACATTTCAAATAACAACTGACGTGAGGCGTCAGGTAAAATGGCTAAGCTAATGCCACTTAAGTAGATAAATTGTTGTGAATTAAGTACTTGCTGTGTGTGGGCTTTGCTATTGCTATCAAGACAGACGGCATCAAGCCAAAATTTTGCCGCGGCATTATCTCGCCAATAGAAAAAGCGACGTTCGCCATCAGCGGAGGTTTCGATTAAATACATCCCAGGCAAATGTTTGTCCGAAATAAAGACTTCTTCAGTATTGATGCCTTCTTGTTGCCAACTGCTTAGCATTTGCTGGCTGAATGGGTCTTTACCTAAACCGGTGATGTAACGGGTTGTCACGCCATGGTCTTTTGTTAAACGAGACAGGTATAGTGCGGTATTGAGTGTATCCCCACCAAACGTTTGTCTATAAAGTTCACCCGATTTTTGCAACTCAACCATGCATTCACCAATAACGGCAACTTGCGGATGTGTATTCATTTTCACCACCTGCGCGATTACGACTTAATAAACTATTGCTGACTTAATGATGCTATTAAAACCCATTTCAAATAGAACTTCAATGAAAATGAAACGCCGTTTTAAAAATATTAAATCACCGTTCTTGTTTTTATCATGATAGCCACTTATGCTATCCGCTGGGGTGTAATGTCGATATCAATTTATAGTTATAGGATGATGGAAAAGTAATGGATAAAACGACTCAAACGGATGCTGTTTCAGCAGTGGTTAAGGTATTTAGCATTCTTAGCGCCCTTGGTGAGCAAAAAGAGATTGGTGTATCTGAGCTTTCACAGCGTTTATTGATGTCAAAAGCCACGACATTTCGTTTTCTGCAAACGATGAAACAGCTAGGCTATGTGGATCAAGAAGGTGAAGCGGATAAGTATTCCCTAACATTGAAATTATTCGAGTTGGGAGCGAAATCCCTTGAGTATGTGGATTTAATTGAAATTGCAGATACAGAAATGCGTCGTATTGGCCAATTAACCCATGAAGCGGTGCATTTGGGCGCTTTAGATGAAGATGCCATTATTTATATCCATAAAATCGACTCGAGTTATAATTTACGCATGTATTCACGGGTTGGGCGTCGTAACCCATTGTATTGCACAGCAATCGGTAAGATTTTACTCGCTTGGCAAGATGAAGGAGCCATTCGTTTAGCATTGAAAAACGAAACTTTTAGCCAAAAAACGGCAACAACGATTTTAACGTTAGAAGACCTGCTGGTGGAATTAGCCACAGTTCGTGAATGCCATTATGCGCAAGACAGAGAAGAGCAAGAGCTAGGTCTGCGCTGTATTGCTGTGCCAGTGTATGACCGGTTAGGCCATGTGGTTGCAGGGCTATCGATTTCGTTCCCAACGATTCGTTTTGATGAGCAGCGTATTGGTGACTACGTCCAATTACTGAAAACAGCGGGTCGTAATATTTCAGAGAAAATGGGCTATCACCAATATCCATTATAGGGGTGATATAACAGGATTAAGCCAGTTTTAATGATGTATCAATCAATTGATTTAATAACCTATGTAAATTATTTATTTGAATATTAAGGTGTTATAAATTTCACTTATTATTATCCAACACCATGTGTTGCTGCTGACATATAATATTTACTTATGAACACAGTAGGAAATAGATATGTTTAAAAAGGTTATTGTTGTTATTTTTCTTTGTTTCACTTCTTATGGCTTTGCCAGCGACTTTACATTTAAAGAAAAGTCACCCGCTGATCGCGAGTTTAGTCAAGACTACCAAGGAATTAAAAAATTACAGACACAACAAAAGTTTGTCTTTGATCCCAAAAAGAAACTTCCACAAGGAGAACAAAGTTATCAAGCTTTGTTAGAACAGCGAAATGCAGATGAAAATGCGTTTTCAAAACATTTTAATGTGTGTGATGTTAACCCGACGGGAGCAGGGTGCCCTAATTCAATGGCTTGGATGAATGACCGCCAGCAAATGAAAAAAATGCTAGAGCAAGCGGGCCGCCCATATTGATGCGTTGTTCATCTGTTGACTCTAAGGGAGCATCGCCCCCTTAGAGTTCAAACTAGACAGATTCAGGGAATGTTAAGGTTGCACCGGGGGCTTCACGGCTTAAATGAATGAAATTCATATGTTTTTCATATTGGTCTAGAATATCGCTAATCACTTGTTCTTTGGTGTAATCCATTAAATCATTCCCTTGTGAGCCTTCCCATAAGAAGGTTTCTAAGCGGTAATAATGGGATTTCCCTGAACGTGCGCGATAGGTAAAACCGGGAACTGAATAGCGCTGTGGCCACACTTGGTAAATAAAGCTTTGTTCTTCACCTAGGTCGACTGTTAATTCTAAATGGTCTAATCGCTCATCAGCAATGGGTGGTAAGGTGTTAAATTCCACTTTTGCTCCCCTTAAACTGAGCTCTTTTGCCACTTCTTGCATGGCAGGAATGCAGACCAAATCAAGCATCCGCTGGGTATAAGTCGTTCCCGGGAAATTCATCACTCGTCCCAAACGCTGTTTCCAATTCAGTGTTCCGTTACCATATAGTGGTGCAGGGGCATTGGTATTTAGCGAACTAACGCGTCTAAAGTCCTCAACTTTTAATGACTTATATAGCCCAGCCATAATAAAGAAGATAACAAAACTAAAGGGCAAGCCCATGATCACCGTCGTATTTTGTAACGCAGCGACGCCATCCGTCATTAACATCCCTAAGGTAAGTAAGCCAATTGCGACAGACCAGAAAATTCGCAACCAATTAGGGGCGTCATTGTTAATATCACTGAGTTTTGAGGTGAAATTGCCTAATACTAATGAGCCGGAGTCAGCAGAGGTGACATAGAACAACAGCCCAGTAATGGTTGCAACAGAAGCGGTTAGGCCAAAGCCGGGGTAAAGTTCAAGTAGTGAATAGAAGCCTTTTTCGGGGGCGTCGAGGACGGTTTTTGCAAGTTCACTATTGCCGTGAATGATTTCATACAATGCACTATTACCAAAAATAGATAGCCATAATAGTGTGAAAACAAATGGAATAATTAATGTGCCAATCACAAATTGTCGAATAGTCCGGCCGCGAGAAATACGAGCAAGGAATAACCCAACAAATGGTGACCATGCTACCCACCATGCCCAGAAAAACAGCGTCCAGCTATTCATCCAATCCGTTGGGCGGTCAAAGGCAAAGCTATTGAGGGTCATACCCATAAAGCGGTTGATATAGTCCCCCACATTCAGCACTAAGGCATTGAGTAAGAACTCAGTATCGCCGACAAATAAGATAAATAAAATCAAACCAAATGCTAACAGCACATTGAGCTCGGATAACACCCGAATGCCTTTATTTACCCCTGATGTGGCGGAGATCACGGCCATAATCACCGATAGCAGGATCAACCCACTTTGCACGGGGAGCCCTTGAGGTAAGTCGAATAATACTTTGAGGCCATAATTCAGCTGAACAACCCCAATCCCCAACGTTGTTGCGATACCAAAAATCGTCCCTAATACCGCAGCAATATCCACAGTATGGCCAATTGGGCCGTCAATTCGTTTACCAAATATTGGATAAAGTGCAGAGCGAATGGTCAGCGGCAAGTTATAACGATAACTGAAATAACCCAGTGCAATTCCCATTAAGGCATACATAGACCAGCCCGTTAGGCCATAGTGGAACAGTGTCCACACCATCGCCTGACGAGCTGCTTCTAAGGTTTCGCCTTCGCCTGTTGGCGGCAGCATATATTGGGTGACCGGCTCAGCGACGGAGAAAAACATTAAATCGATACCAATTCCTGCGGCGAATAGCATCGCAGACCAACTGAGTACGCTAAATTCAGGTTTAGATTGTTCAGGGCCGAGTTTGATATTACCAAAGCGTGAGGTAGCAACGAAAATGACAAAAACAATATAAAGCGTTGCTGCTAGCAGGTAATACCAACCAAAGGTTTTAGATACCCAGCCAAGGGCGGCAACGATCCACTGATTTGCTGTTTCGGTCATCAAGATGGTGAAAAAAGAAAACGCCAGAATAAGACCGGCGGAAGTAAAAAAAACCACAGAATTCAGTTTATCCTTCTGCTTATTCTTTGGACTATTTTGAGTTGTCATTGGACATTCCACATTTTTATTTATTTAACAGGTTAAAATTACTTTCTAAGCTAATTGATTGATTTATTAGCCAAGATTTGGTTTTTGTTATCTTCTCTCTTATGTTAATTGTGAATGAATTGTTGTAAACAATAGTTAATATTGATTGAACATTCAATCAAAAAAACGTTTAATACAAGGGATCAATGTATTTTTTAGGTTCAAATACCATGCCGAAGATAGGAATGCAGTCGATACGTAAACAACAGTTAATTCAAGCCACATTGGCTGTGATTAATGAAGTTGGAATGCAGGAAGCTAGTTTTGTGTTAATTGCCCGTAAAGCCGGGGTCTCTACAGGGATCATTAGCCATTATTTCCGTGATAAAAATGGCTTGCTTGAAGCCACTATGCGCCATATTCAATACCAACTAGGGTTTGCGGTTGCAATACGTTTACGGATGTTGACCGGAGCGGAGCCAAAACTACGAATTCAGGCAATTGTTGAGGGCAACTTCGACCCAACGCAAACCAGTGAGGCCGCGATGAAAACGTGGCTAGCCTTTTGGGCGAGTAGTATGCATCAACCGAATTTAAACCGTTTACAGCAGGTTAATGACCGACGCTTGTATTCAAACTTAAGCTATGAGTTTGGGCGGGTGTTAAACAAGGCGGATGCGCGGATGGCAGCGAAGGGGCTGGCGGCTTTAATTGATGGCCTATGGCTACGTAGTGCTTTGAGTAATGAACAATTCCCTGTTAAGGATGCACTCAAAATCACTAACGAATATATCGATATGCAACTACAACGTGCTGAGGTTTTAGAAACCTAATAACCAATTCAGAGGAGATAATATGCAACATCCACCGATACATAAGCTTTATATTCATGGTGGTTATGTCGACAGTTCACAACCTGAATGCGGGCAATTTCCTGCAATCAACCCTGCAAATGGCGAAACTATCGCAAATCTGCAATCTGCGACCCTTGAAGATATTCAATGGGCGGTAGAAAGCGCCAAACAAGGCCAGAAAGTTTGGGCGGCAATGACCGCGATGGAACGCTCACGTATTTTACGCCGTGCGGTGGATATTTTACGGGAACGTAACGACGAGTTGGCTTATCTCGAAACTCTTGATACGGGCAAACCGCTTTCTGAAACTCGTTATGTGGATATCGTCACAGGGGCAGATGTCCTTGAATACTATGCAGGTTTAATCCCTATGCTGGAAGGGCAGCAGATCCCTTTGCGTGACAGCGCATTTGCTTATACCCGCCGTGAACCGCTGGGTGTTGTGGCAGGGATTGGCGCATGGAATTACCCTATCCAAATTGCGCTATGGAAATCAGCACCTGCTCTGGCTGCGGGTAATGCCATGGTGTTCAAACCCAGTGAAGTCACGTCGTTAACCGCATTAAAGTTAGCTGAAATTTATACTGAAGCGGGTGTGCCAGCCGGGGTGTTTAACGTGGTGACAGGCCAAGGCGGTGAAGTGGGGCAATGGTTAACGGAGCACCCTGATATTGCCAAAGTTTCATTCACTGGGGGGATCGCAACGGGTAAAAAAGTGATGGCGAATGCGTCAGCCTCTTCTTTAAAAGAGGTGACGATGGAACTAGGCGGTAAATCACCTCTAATTATTTTTGATGATGCAGATTTAGATAAAGCTGCAGATATCGCCATGATGGCGAATTTTTATAGTTCCGGCCAAGTGTGTACCAATGGAACACGGGTTTTTGTGCCAGGATCGCTCAAATCACAGTTTGAAGACAAGATCACTGAACGTGTGGCGCGCATTAAAATAGGTTCCCCCATTGACGATAATACTAACTTTGGGCCATTAGTCAGTTTTGCTCATATGGAAAATGTGTTGCGTTATATTGCGTTAGGCAAACAGCAAGGTGCGAAATTATTGTGCGGAGGTGAACGCTTGATGGATGGCGATTTCGCTCAGGGAGCGTATGTTGCACCAACGGTATTTACTGATTGCAATGATGAAATGCAAATCACGCAGGAAGAAATTTTTGGTCCTGTCATGAGTATTTTAAGTTATCAATCGGAAGATGAAGTGATTGCCCGTGCAAACAACAGTGTATATGGGCTTGCTGCAGGGGTTGTGACACAGGATCTAACGCGTGCGCATCGTGTTATCCATCAATTAGAAGCTGGGATTTGCTGGATCAATACATGGGGTGAATCACCCGCTCAAATGCCAGTAGGGGGATATAAGCATTCCGGTGTTGGCCGTGAAAATGGCGTAATGACATTGCAAAATTATACACAAGTGAAATCTATTCAAGTGGAATTGGGGGAATTTGCATCCGTTTTTTAATCACATCATTTTAATTTGACTGAAACAGAGGAGATAACAATGGTCTATGACTATATTATTATCGGTGCTGGTTCAGCCGGTAACGTTCTTGCTACCCGCCTGACAGAAGATCCAGATGTTACTGTGCTGCTCCTTGAAGCAGGAGGACCGGACTACCGGTTCGACTTTCGCACACAAATGCCAGCGGCATTAGCCTACCCGTTACAGGGGCGACGTTATAATTGGGCTTATGAAACTGATCCTGAACCGCATATGAATAACCGACGAATGGAGTGTGGTAGAGGGAAGGGGCTCGGAGGCTCATCATTAATTAATGGGATGTGTTATATCCGAGGGAATGCCCTAGACTTTGACGGCTGGGCTGAAGCACCTGGCTTAGAAGACTGGCGTTATCTCGATTGCTTACCTTATTTTAGAAAAGCAGAAACGCGTGATATTGGCCCTAATGATTACCATGGTGGAGATGGCCCAGTCAGTGTGACAACACCGAAGAATGGCAATAATGTGCTATTTCATGCGATGGTGGAAGCCGGTGTACAAGCAGGGTATCCACAAACAGATGATTTAAATGGGATCCAACAAGAGGGTTTTGGCCCGATGGATCGCACAGTCACTCCTCAAGGGCGACGAGCAAGTACAGCAAGAGGGTATTTGGACCAAGCGAAAAAGCGCCACAATTTAACTATTCTTACGCATGCCACTACGGATACCATTGAGTTTGAAGGGAAAAAAGCGGTTGGTGTTAAATATTATCAAGGTAATAGCACTACGCCTACGGTAGTGAAGGCGCGCAAAGAGGTTCTTTTATGTGCAGGCGCGATCGCATCTCCACAAATTTTACAGCGTTCTGGTGTTGGGCCTGCGGATGTTTTGGCTGAGTTCAATATTCCAGCTGTGCACGTTTTACCTGGTGTAGGGCAAAACTTGCAAGATCACCTTGAAATGTATTTGCAATATGAATGCAAACAACCAGTTTCACTATATCCAGCCTTAAAATGGATAAATCAACCCAAAATAGGCGCTGAATGGCTATTTAAAGGGACAGGAATTGGCGCAAGCAACCAATTTGAAGCCGGCGGGTTTATCCGCACCAGTGAAAAATTTGCTTGGCCAAATATTCAATTTCACTTTTTGCCTGTGGCGATTAACTATAACGGTAGTAATGCCGTTAATCAGCATGGTTTTCAAGCCCATGTAGGTTCAATGCGTTCGCCGAGCCGAGGGCGAGTTCGTTTGAAATCATTAGACCCAAGGCAGCATCCGAGTATTTTATTTAATTACATGTCATCGGAGCAGGATTGGGAAGAGTTTCGTGCTGCTATTCGTATTACCCGTGAAATTATGGCTCAGCCAGCACTTGACCCATATCGTGGGGAAGAAATCAGCCCCGGTAAACAGATTAGTACTGATGAAGAGCTAGATACATTTGTCCGTGAGAGAGCAGAAACCGCTTTTCACCCCTGTGGATCCTGTAAAATGGGGCACGATGATATGGCGGTAGTGGATGGTGCAGGGCGAGTTCATGGTATTGAAAATTTACGAGTTATCGACGCATCAATTATGCCGCTGATTATTACGGGGAATTTAAATGCAACGACTATCATGATCGCGGAGAAAATCGCCGATAAAATTCGAAATCGGTCTCCGTTGCCCACAAGCGATGCAGATTATTATGTCGCAGGTGGTAGGCCAGTGAGAAATCAGCCCTTAAGGGGCTAGTTTTTCCACGAAGATTTCACGTACAAAGCGATTGATATTTATATCAGTCGCTTTTTTAGCTAGACAGAATATGTGTTAGCTAATTTTTAGACAAAAAAAACCTCCAAATATTAAGGAGGGAAAATAAATATAAAGCGAGCTTATTTATATAGCATTAATTTACGGTAAACCATAGCCGACCAGTTGAATTTATTTATACAAAATGATTCTAGCTCACAATTTATAACGTTATAGTTATTAAATTCAGATTAATACCTATTATTTAACGGAGCTAATCAGCCATTGTAGATAATTATCTTCAATTTGGCTTGGGTCTAAGCGAATGAGTTCTGGAGTTTTATATGGGTGTACTTCTTTTATTGCATTAAACAAATTGAGTTGATTCCCTTGGGTTGTTTTGATCAAGAGTAAGATCTCCTTATCTTGCGTGATATTACCATGCCATAGATAAACAGATGTTATTTCAGGGAGTAAAGAAACACATGCAGCTAAACGATTGGCTAGTAAATGTTGGGTAATTTTAATTGCACTTTCATGGCTATTAGTCGTGCATAACACAATACATGGGCGTTGAGCATTTGTGGAGTAAATTTGTTCAGTAGACATTTCATTTCCTTCTTAGTCATATTTGGATGTGTTTTATTGCTCATATTTATAGATTAGGAATAAAAATTGTATTGGGAAAAAGCATAATCACTATAAGTGTTTTTTAGCATGATCAGATTAGATAATAACTAATGATAATTAAGTAGAAGGTATTGCTTCAATAGTGGGTTGCTCGTTTTTTAAGCAAAAATTACCATTGTTATAATTTTTTATATATTCAATATAATTTAGAATATTTCTTGGTTTTATTTTATTAATTCGATTCAGCAAGCATAAATTGAGGGTAAACTATAAAAATAATTGAAATTTTAGTATATTAAGAAACAAATTAGATTATGTGATAAATGTGAGTGTATGTGTTGCTAGCCTAGTAATAGAACAAATAATAAGCCCAGTTTTATTTTTACCCTTATTAATATAAGTGTAGGCTTACCTTTTTGTGCGAAAAATATGAAAGGTTAATCACTGAAATAATATATTACGTTTAGTTACAAAATAAATTACATTTTTTTATAAAAGAATCTACGTACTGATAAATATCAAGGTTTTTGAGCTATATATTGTTAATCTAAAGATAAAATTAGAATATATAACTGAAATTACTCTGTATTTCCATCTTTAAACGTGTATGGATGAACCCTATGAATAAGCTGACACCTTTAAAACCTGTTCCAACGTTAATCGCAGTTGCAATAACATTAATTATTTGGTTTTTAATTCCTGTTCCTGAAGGTGTTAATCCAAATGCGTGGCATCTTTTAGCATTATTTGTAGGCACAATCGCTGCGATTATTGGTAAGGCTTTACCAATAGGTGGTGTTTCTATTGTCGCTATCTCATTAGTTGCAGTTACCGGGGTGACTAATCCTGAATCAACTAAAGGGGCAATTGCGGATGCATTAAGTGGTTTTTCTAATGACTTAATTTGGTTAATTGGTATTTCTATCATGGTTTCCATGAGCTTGAACAAAACAGGTTTAGGGGCAAGGATAGGTTATTATGTCATTTCTTTATTTGGTAAAAAAACATTGGGTATTGCTTATTCATTGGCAATAGCAGAAACAATATTGGCTCCTGTGACACCAAGTAATACTGCACGAGGTGGGGGAATTATTCACCCAATTATGCGTTCTATCGCTGATAGTTTCGGGTCTAAGGCAGATGATGGTACTGCTGGGAAAATCGGTCGTTACTTGGCTTTGGTCAATTACAATATTAACCCGATTACGTCTGCAATGTTTATTACGGCAACAGCCCCCAACCCACTGATAGTCAGCCTGATTGTAAGTGAATTAGGGCAAAAAGGGGAGCTAACTTGGGGAATGTGGGCTATTGCAGCATTTGTGCCTGCCATTATCTCCTTGATTTTAATGCCTCTGGTCATTTATTTGATGTACAAGCCTGAAATCACCTCTACGCCGGATGCGCCTAATTTTGCCAAAGAACGTTTACAGCAATTAGGGCCAGTTTCATTACCTGAAAAATTAACATTAGCTGTTTTTGGGTTGTTATTACTGATGTGGGCAGGTGTACCTGCAATGATTTTTGGACCTGCATACAGTGTGAATGCAACAACAGCAGCATTTATTGGCTTAAGTATTTTATTAGCAACAGGTGTCATCAATTGGGATGATGTCTTAAAAAATAAAGGGGCTTGGGATACGGTAGTTTGGTTCTCCGCTTTGGTGATGATGGCATCTTTCTTAGGAAAATTAGGCCTAATTAAATGGATGTCAGTTTCAGTCGAAGGTGCCATTGCGAGTATGGGAATTAGCTGGGTATGGGGGATGTTGATCCTTGTTCTTATCTATGTTTATTCCCACTATTTCTTTGCTAGTACAACTGCACATATTACCGCAATGTATGCTGCATTTTTAGCCGCGGGCTTATCTCTTGGTGCACCGCCAATGTTGTTAGCTTTAACGCTTGCTTTCTCATCATCATTAATGATGTCATTAACTCATTATGGAACAGGTACTGCACCCATTATTTTTGGTTCTGGCTATGCCACATTAGGCGAGTGGTGGAAAACCGGTTTTGTTATGAGTGTCGTTAACTTAGCCATCTGGTTCTTTATTGGTAGCGTTTGGTGGAAGTTCTTAGGTTACTGGTAATTAGCTAAATTAGAGATTGAAGATATTTAATAGAAATCGGGCTAACAGCTCGATTTCTTCTTTTAAAACCCCATGCTATAAATAAGTGGCTATTGTCACAACCAAACCACTAATTATCGAAATCAGCATCACTTTTCCCCAACTGAAGACTGACGACGATTTTAATGCGTGTTGCCATAACAAACTTATCTCATCCGCATGCGCATATTTTCTCTTATTGATCGCAATCTTAATTTTTTTGATTGTATCGTTATCTATCGGTAATGTTTTTTGAATAACCATGCTATGACCTTCCATTAAGTTGAAGATGCAACTTCAATCAGTAAGACTGGTACTTGTTTGCCTACCTTGATTATCTCAGGTCATGTAAAAAGAAAAATTGATGAGCTTGTATGCAAACTTCCTCATTTATCGTATTTGAAATGAGACTTAATCTATTTAATAAGAAAAAAGGCGGCTTGGAAGTAAACTTATCGTTATTAAGAGGAAATGGCTCTTAATTTAAGGTCATATTTATCATTTTTTACGAAACATTATTATTTGGAGCGGTTGGAGATAAAGGCCATAAATGTGATTGGTTTAGATGAAAAAGCCAGTATGATGTAGCAGAGAGTCTTTTTAATTTATCCAGAGGAACACATGTATTCGCAAAGAAAGGCAGAATTTTTCTTGGTGCTTACCACGATAATTGCAGCTTGGGGATGGGTATTTTCCCGAGAAGCAGTGCAGGGAATGCCAATATTTGCCTTCCTAGGTAGCCGTTTTTTATTCGCGGCCATCATTTTAGCCCCTTTTTGTCGGGGGAAAAAAAATAGAATAGCGGTGAAGCAATTACCCAAAATATTAATGACAGGCGGTTGGATGTCATTAAATATGGTGCTTTGGATCCACGCAGTTGCGATAACAGACTCAATTGGCGAAGGGGCTTTTATCATGAGCCTGGCGATGTTGTTTGTTCCCTTAGTCGCATGGGTGATTTTAAAAAATAAACCTGTACGTTATTTCTGGGAGGCACTTCCTGTCGCTGTATTAGGGCTGGCATGTTTAACACTATTCAAGGCTCAGCTTGAGTTTAAAGCAAGCCAACTTTGGTTTCTTGGCGCCGCAATTGTTCAGGCTATCTATTTTTGTTATACCAGTTTATATACTCGAACAATTCCTCTTTTACCGTTAACGACCATTCAACTTGCCTGTACTGGAATTACAGGACTAATTTTGTCACTTTTTTTAGAAGAGTGGCCAAGTAGCATCACGATACCCACTATGATGTGGTTTATTGCTAGTGTGGTGATAGCAACGAGTTTACGGTTTGTATTACAGCTTATCGGCCAAAAAAATACCACCGCAGGAAATGCCGCAATTATTATGATCCTTGAACCTGTTATGACCGTATTTGTAGCGGCTATTTGGTATAGTGAAAGAATGCCTTTTATCCAAATTGTTGGCTGTGTGCTAATTTTATCATCATTATTCTATTATCGATGGCGTTGTTCTAATTCATTACCTAAGTAAAATACAGATAATAAAAGATGGGGCAATACAGATTTTTTATAAGAAAACAGCTATGATTAATATGAATAGTCAGTGATAGGGATATTAATCTTAATAAGAACGTCTTATTTGGTGAATTAAGATTAATGGTATTGAAAACATAAACGAGATATCCAAAATAGCGTGAACTAGGAATAATAGGGGTTTATTATTATCATCTTAGTTAAAGCTAAATAGGAAATGGGCATAAAATGAAAAAATTAGCATTAATATTAGGTATGGCGGGAGCGATGGCTGTGCTGTCTGCATGTTCTGATGAAAAATCAGAAATTGCTGAATACAAAGAAAATTTTGTAAATACTTGTGTGGTTGCATCTGGTAATCCTCAAGGTGAAACGGCAAAAGCAGTGACTGCAATTTGTGGTTGCGCCTACGACAAAACAATTGAAAAATATGGTTTGGCCGAGTTTAAACGTATGGATGCGGAGCTAGAAAAATCAGGTACTGCAGAACCTGAATTCCAAAAAACGATGATTGAATTTGTGCAACAGTGTTCGACTAACGCGCGTTAATTATTTATTACTCGCAGCTATTATCAATTAGCAATAGCTGCGAGTTTATTACCTTACTTAAATAAGTGCTTAAATTGATGTGGGGCACAGCGCCGGTATTGTGGCGCAACGTCTATTTGTTCATTCAATTCACTCGCTGCTCGCCAAGGCCATCGTGGCTCAAATAAAATCCCCCTACCAATAGCGACAAAATCAGCTTGATGGGTTGCAACAATGGCTTCTGCTTGTAAAGGTTCGGTAATAAGGCCTACTGCAATAACAGGCACCATGGTGTTTTCATGAATAGCTTGGGCTAAAGGGACTTGATAATTTGGACTTAATGGTATCTGTTGCTCAGTTGATAAGCCACCTGACGAAACGTGGACATAATCACAACCCAAATCCTCTAATAATTCTGTTAGCTCAATTGATTCTGGTACATTCCAACCCGATTCAAGCCAATCTGTTGCGGAGATCCGCACGCCAATTGCAACATTAGGGTTAATTATTTCTCTCATCTCATGAAAAATATTAGTAAGTAAGCGGGTACGCCCTTTAAAGCACCCACCATATTCATCTTGTCGTAAGTTTGATGCCGGTGATAAGAATTCATGCAGTAAATATCCGTGAGCAGCATGGATCTCAATAACGTCAAAACCGGCTTTTTCAGCACGAATTGCAGCGTCAATAAATTGCTGTTTGACCTGTAGAATTTCATCAATAGTTAATGCATGTGGGATTGCATTCTCACCAAAAGCGATTGCTGATGGTGCAACGGTTTGCCAACCATTTGGTTGTGTAGGATGGATACTTTTACCCCCTAACCAAGGTAACTCGGTTGATGCTTTTCTACCTGCGTGGGCGATTTGTACCCCTAAATGCGCATCTGAAAAATGTCTGATATCGCTGAGCATTTTCTGCATGGCTACCATTTGTTCGTCATTCCATAAGCCTAAGTCTTTGTGGGTAATACGTCCTTCAGGAACAACGGCACTGGCTTCTACAATCACTAAGGAGGCCCCTGACAAGGCAAGGTTCATATAGTGGGCGTTATGCCACGCTGTTGGCATGCCATTTTCTGCAGAATATTGACACATAGGGGGAACAATAATTCTATTTTTCAGCGAAACTTGGCCTATTGATGCAGGTGAAAAAAGGCGGCTCATTGGAACATTCCTTATTAGCAAACTTAAATTACTTTAATATTATACTTAGTTCTCTAAATTTTTTTTGTGAGATGGTGTGGTATTACGGGCTAAATTTTGTTTTTACAGCGGATCGGTGATAGAAAATCAAGTAAATTTTTGCATATTTGGCCAAAAGCATAAAAAGTATATTTCCCTAGCAACATGATGAAAAAAGAGGGAAAAAATATAAAAAAATAAGATAAAAAATAAAATATTATAATAGTTATTAATTTTTGATTGTTATAATTCTGTAACTTATAAATAAAATTAATATTCACCATTGTGGAGTGGCGTTAATTTCCTCTTATGGTTTTAATGGTTCTAATAGAGAATAAAGCTATTTTTTTATTTTAAATGATAATTTAAATAAGAATTAATGCATTGTTTGTGAAGCAAAATTATAAAATATTCCTTGCGGTTATATTAAATGGTTTATATAAGAAACATGCTTATTAAGCTAATGCGAGCCAAGCTGAATTTTGTGTTCACCTGAAAAATATAATTCTAAGAAGGAAGTTGATGTGCTGACAATTATTGGTATTTTAATCATTATATCGATAGTAACATTATTGATGATGGGGAAAGTTAGCCCAATTATCGCAATGTCTTGTATTCCCTTTATTGGTGCTTTATTTGCTGGTTACTCTGTTGCTGAAATTTCAGTATTCTTTGAAAGCGGAATTAATAAAGTTTCAAAAGTCGCAGCTATGTTTTTATTTGCGATTTTATTTTTTAGCTTAATGAAAGACCTGCATATTTTTGATCCGTTGATCCGTTTAATGGTTAAAATGACGCGTGGGAATATTATTGTTGTTTGTATTATGACAACGTTAATTGCAGGAGTTGTCCATTTAGATGGTTCAGGCGCAGCGACATTCTTAATTATCATTCCTGCACTATTACCTTTATACCGCCAATTGGGGATGAGTCCATACCTTATGTTGCTGCTGATGTGTGCCAGCATGGGGGTTATGAATATGGTACCTTGGGGCGGGCCATTAGGCCGTGCTTCGGCTGTCACTGGAATTGATGCTTCTACCTTATGGCAGCATTTGATCCCAGTACAACTCATTGGTATGGGTGGAGCAGTGGTATTTGCTATCTTGATGGGATTACGTGAGAAAAGACGTATTGCCGCAGCAAGTTTGAAAGGAACAACGCCATATGAAATGGATTCTTTGTTACCTGTCAGTGACGACACTGCAGATATAGCGGAAACGGTTCATAAGCCTAAAAAACCACTCATTAATGGTGGGTTAATTGTTGCCTCCGTTGTGTGTTTAGCATTTGGTTTATTATCTGCACCTTATGTTTTTATGATTGCCCTTTCCATTGCCTTGATGGTTAACTTCCCTAACCCTAGAGACCAAATGAAAGTTTTGGCAGCCCATGCTCCGCAAGCATTGGGAATGGTTGCCATTATCTTAGCGGCGGGAGCATTTTTAGGTATTTTATCTGAAGGTGGCATGCTTGAGTCAATCGCAACAGACTTAACCGCTATTTTACCAACAGAATGGGTTTCTAAAGTTCATATTTTTGTTGGTATTTTAGGTGTGCCAATGGATATTTTTACCAGTACCGATGCTTATTATTTTGCACTATTACCAATAATTCAACAAATTGCAGGCACAGTTGGTGTTGACCCATCTTCCGTTGTTTATGCCATGGCGATAGGTAACAATGCAGGAACCTTCGTGAGCCCGTTCTCTCCAGCAGCATGGTTAGCAATGGGATTAGCTGGAATTGATATGGGGCGCCACTTACGTTATTCGTTCGGTTGGATTTGGTTGTTTAGTTTCTTTTTATTAGCGGCTGGGGCGGTACTCGGCTTGTATTAAATACTCTTAATCTGAAGTGCTTGGGAATATTGAAGGTGTTCTCAAGCACTATCAAAAGATGATTATTGCTTTTTCATCTTGAAGACTATTCGTGATATCTGTAATAGATTAATATCCAACCTTAACGAAAGGTGTTCCATAGCTCCTATCTCTATTAATTACTTTTCCTACATAAAGTTTACGAACAGAATCGTCAGCTTTACGTCCGATAAATTCCCACCTATCACTATCACGTTTAATATTGTCTCGAGTAAAATATTGCTGTGTACCTGCTTTTACCCATCCATGCACTTCATAAACTTCTTTAATGATATTGTTATATGTTGCATAGGCGTATTTGATATTACTGTCATTTCTTGGGATATTAGCCCAAACCCCACGGGTTACTTCAAATAAAGAAAGTTCATCCATACCTGATTTATAGAGTTTGTTCAAAAGAAAGGCCAAACCGGAATGTTCTTTTTTAATGTCAACTTGTTGTTCAGTATGTAGATCATGTATCTCGTTTAAACTCAATCGTCCTAGTTTAGTTGTTTTGCCTCTCACTTTATTTGTTAAGCTGTCGACACCCAGTAGATCGATACAAGTAGCTTCCACAACAAATGCGGTATCTTCATCCATGCCATGTCGTAAAATATCAATGCCTAGTTTATTTTGCTTGTGTAATTTCTCTATTTTTTCTTTTTTCTCATTTAATTCTTCAACTAGATCTTTATCTATTTCTTCTGAGTTTATATCAATAGCTTGGTATATGTGTTGTAAGCAACGATCATTCACTCCTTTTCCTATATAAAAAGGGCGACGCTCTTCATCTGTTAGCTCGCATAATGCGTATACGTAGTATTTTAACTTTTTCAAGGTTGTTTTATATTTATCAAAATCAGTCATTAAGTTACTCCAATATTTTTGAAAACCACGTTATACAGGTTAATAAGTGGTTTCAATTCACTGATAAACTAAACAAATAGGCTTATTTGGGCTTCTAGATTAATAGGGAGTAGGTGATTTTTGTGTGTAGAGCTAAATTAGGAATAAATTGATAGCCTTTTTCTTGACAAATAGACTAAAATTCAATTGTTTTCCTGCAATTTCGCTAATTTTAACCATTAGCCAAGTAAAAATGAGGCCGTCACTCGGAATAGATATGTAATACCTACACTTGATTTCTCAACAATTAAAGACGCAAATCTAGCAAAAAGATTTGTGGTTATTTCTATTTCTTTAGAGAAAGCATGATGAATATGCAATCAAGAAAGTATGGTAGAACGTATCACTATCCGTTCTCCCCGGGTACGACGAGTGATGATCGCATCAATAGCGATTGGTGGTCGCACATCCAAAATATAGACAAACTGGTTCATACAGAAAAACTGGATGGTGAAAATAATTGTTTAAACCGTCACGGGGTTTTTGCACGCTCTCATGGAGCGCCAACCCAATCAGCATGGAGCCAGCAAATTCGCCAACGTTGGCAGCTGATTAAAGATGATTTAGGGGATATTGAACTATTCGGTGAGAACCTTTACGCAATACATTCCATTGAATATCAACATATTGAAGATTACTTCTATGTATTTGCGGTGAGGCAGGGGGAGTATTGGCTCAGTTGGGAAGAGGTGCAATTTTATGCGGCTCTATTTGATTTTCCAACCGTCCCTCAATTAGATTTATCACTCAGTAAACACATGAGCAAGCAAGAATATGCAAGTTCATTAATTACTGCAGCATCATTAGATAGCCAATTTATTGCGCGTGATACTCACACGGGTAAATCTTGTAGCATGGAAGGTATTGTGAGCCGCGATAGCCAAGGCTTTCATGTGGATGATTTTATGGCGCATGTTTTCAAATATGTGCGTAAAAACCATGTTAAAACGGATATCCACTGGAAGCGGCATTGGCAGAGAGCCAAGCTGGCCTTTGAATTACAAGGAGAACAACCATGAGTTGGCAATTAACCCAATGTCGTGATTGGACACAGCTTGAAAAACAGTTCGATTTTGTGCGTGATATGCAGTATGTGCCGCAAGACCGCTTGCACCATGCGGAAGGTAACGTGGCTATTCACACCCAAATGGTGTTAGCTGCTTTAGAAGGTTTGTCTGAATATCAACAGCTTCCTGAGCTTAAACAACAAATCGTTTGGGCTGCAGCCTTGCTGCATGACATCGAAAAACGCAGTACGACAAAAGAAGATGAAGAGGGGCGGATCCATTCACCTGGACATGCCAAAAAAGGTGAGTTATCTGTACGAAATATATTATTTCGACAAATAGAAACTCCTTTTGCTATTCGCGAACAAATTGCGGCTTTAGTTCGATTCCATGGTTTACCGCTTTGGTTAATGGAAAAGCCAGATCCTGAACGCACGTTATTTGCCGCATCTTTACGGGTTGAAATGTCTTTATTGTGCATGTTAGCGAAAGCTGATGCGATAGGGCGTACGTGTGAAGATAAAGCAGAATTATTGGTCAGAATCGAGCTATTTGAGTTGTTCTGCCGTGAGCAGGGCTGCTGGAACCAACCTAAATTATTTGCGTCAGCGGCTGGGCGCTTCCAGTATTTTCATCATCAAAAAGGCACCACGGATTACCAGCCTTTTGAAGAGGATGGAAGCGAAGTGATTATGTTATGTGGTTTACCGGGGATGGGAAAAGACCATTTCATCAAACGGTTTTACCCACAAACGGCAGTAGTTTGTTTAGATGATATTCGCCGAGAACATAAAATCAACCCAGCAGATAAAAATGCACAAGGGTGGGTCGCTCAGCAAGCGAAAGAACAAGCGAAACAGTTATTACGCACGAAAACCCATTTTATTTGGAATGCGACGTCACTGAGTGCCTCATTACGGGGAACAATGATCAGTTTATTTGAACGCTATCAAGCAAAAATCCATTTAGTTTACTTGGAAGTACCATTTAAACAGTGGCGGCAACAAAATCAACAGCGTCAATATGCGGTACCGGAACAAGTGATGGAAAAAATGGCCGGGAAGTTGGAATTGCCGACGCCAGATGAAGCTCATCAAGTTTCCTATTACATTGATGGCAATTTTGAACCGTTACTTGCAGAAAAATAAAATTCATCACCTGCCTCTAGATAAGAGGCAGGCTATTATTAGTTTTAAGGAACGTATACGTTGCCTTCAAACAGTTTTCTTGCCGTACGAACAATTGAAGCTTGAAGCCCTTCCGGTGAGTTGCCTTGCGGGCTTAATGATACCTCAAATTTACCACTTAAATGCTCAATGGAAATGTTGCTCATATCAACAGGCTGAATGTATTGCTGAGTAATACTGTCCGGGATCATAGTGCTTGTGGCAATGGCAATAGCACCCGTTACGGCAAGCGCACCATGGCATTTATGTGGCATAAAATAGCGGACATTAATTGTTCCACCGTGAATGGCAGGTGAAATCAATATGGGTTTAGGAATGACTTTTTTACTTACATCACCAAGCCCCATCATTGCACCCGCTTTTATACGAATAGCCTCTAGCTTTTGCATAAACTCGGTATCTGCTTCAAGTTGTTCCGCGGTTTCATAACCTGTTTTGTTAAGCTGAGGGGCATCAATTAATACCACTGGCGTCGCCATATCAATGCAGCTGACATCAATACCTTCAATAGTATCAATCGCATGGCCTGTAGGGAGCAATTTCCCTGTTTTTGTTCCACAAGCATTTAAAAATGTCAGTGCAACAGGCGCTGCATGGCCGGGTACGCTAGCAATTTCGGTATTACCATCATAAGTTACATGGCCATCAGGGGTTTGTACTCTAGAGTTGATGAAAGTATTCGTATTTACATTGCGGATCCTAACCGTGGTTGTTTCACCCGTGATGGGCACCAATCCTTTTTCAATAGCAAAAGAACCCACTGCACAAAGAATATTGCCGCAATTCGGTGCTGTATCAACAAGACGTTCAGTAATAGAAACCTGAGCAAATAGGTAATCAATATCGGCATCAGGGTGGGAGGAAGGGCTAATAATAGCGACTTTACTGGTCTGTGGGCTGCCTCCACCAATGCCATCAATTTGCAAAGCATGGCCAGAACCCATAATAGCGAGGATCAGTTCATCACGTTGTTGAATATCAGTGGGAAGGTCATCGGCTAATAGAAATACGCCTTTTGAAGTTCCGCCACGCATTAGTGTGCAAGGGATTTTTTTCATCTGTTTACCCGTCATATTTCGCGCTGTAGCTGTGTTGGCTACACTCAGCCACCCAAGTCACATACTGATGTATGCTCCTTGGGATGTCTTTGTTTTGCCGCCTTGCTACAACGTGAACTATTTAGGGTAAACCCGTGAATACAATGAGGGTGAACCAACCCGTTAAGTATTACGCTGTAGCTGTGTTGGCTACACTCAGCCACCCAAGTTACATACTGATGTATGCTCCTTGGGATGTCTTTGTTTTGCCGCCTTGCTACAACGTGAACTATTTAGGGTAAGCTGGGCTAATATTATTAGGTAAATCTAAGAAAAAATTAAGCTTGCTCCAATAAAATTCACGTTATAGCGCCAAGACTGCAAATAACTCTGGAACAGCGAGAAATTAATCATTTTGTTGTTAAGTAGGGCACAATCATGATGGTGCCCGTCGTGTCGATTTATTGACTAAGAATTAAATTAATCCAGTACTGATTAAAATTTCCCACCAACCTAAACCGATAGTCATGTGAACGAATAAACTAATGAAGGCAACTAACCCACCGATGATCCACCAGGAACGGATATCGTTATAACCTGCACCGAATACGATAGGTGCTGCCGCGCCGCCATAGTGAGTAACGCTTCCGCCGTAGGCATTTGAGAACAATAATCCCAGTGCGAGCAACATCGGAGGAGCCCCAGCAACCATACCCACAGTGGCAAATACCGGAACCATGGCTGCAACGTAGGCACCACCAGAGGCGAATAAGTAGCGAATGGCAACACTGATGAACATGATGACAAAGAACGCTAGCATTGCTTGGTCACCGAAAGAAAGGTATTGGCTCATGGTATCTGCGAGCCACTTGAAGAAACCTGCTTTTGTGAGTACGCCTGACATACTGATAATACCACCGTACCAAATCAGGGTATTCCAGCCGCCTTTATTCTTCAGCACGTCATCCCAAGTTACAACACCGAGGATCAGAGTTAATGCCATAACCGCAATCGCGACGCTAGAAGCGCTGACCCCGATAAGATCAGAGAAAATCCAGCCGCACAGCGCGATAATGAAGACAATACCTAGCAATTTTTCACGCATAGTCATTGGGCCTAAATCTTCAAGGCCTTTGGCTGCGATCTCTTTATTGTTCACCTTTTTCAACTCAGGTGGATACAGTTTGTAGATCATTAATGGCGTCAAAATCAGCATAATTAAACCAGGTACAGAGGCTGCAAGCGCCCATCCGCCCCAACTTAAATGGATGCCCATAATGTCACTCATCATGGCAAGGGCGAGTGCATTCGGTGCCATTGCGGTTAAGAACATATAGCTGGTGGTTTTGGTCACCATATAGACGTTGACGAGGAGGTAGTGACCCGCTTTTCGTGGGCTTTTCTCTGGATCAGACCCTAAAGCAACGGCCACACTATTGATGATTGGGAAAACAATCCCTCCAGCACGTGCGGTATTAGATGGCGTCGCAGGCGCGATAATTAAATCAAGGATTGCGGTTACATAACCGAGCCCTAATGTTGTACCGCCTAACTTGCCAATCAAAATATAAGAAAGACGTTTACCTAAACCAGTAATAACAAAGGCAGCACTCAGAGTAAATGCAGCAAATACAAGCCATGTCGTACCGGATGCATATCCGCTTAAAACTTCACTTGCTTTGACATCTTTAGTCCCTGTTACCCCAATAATTACCGCACTGGCAGCAATAGTGGCTAATAAAATAACAGGCTCTGAATAGGGTTTAAGTACCAATCCAACAATAGCGGCAAGGTAAAGACCAAATAGCAACCATGCAATATGTGGTAGCCCCGCAGGTGTTGGTATTAAAGCAATAATAATTGGAATGGCTATTAAGACTAATAGCTTCCATATTTTTTCTTTTTGCATAAGCCAATTTCCTTGATTAAATCAATATTAAATTTATTTAATATTAAATTGAATGAACTTTAATATTAGGAATTTGTTAAAATGACAATGTTTTTAATATGGCTGTATCTTGAATGAATATAATGAATCTTATTTTCATTACTCATTCATTCTAAGGTATATAATTTATTTAAATAATTAATTGGTTTTTATTTGGTTAATTTGTTTTTTATTTTTTAAATTATTCCTGTGTTAATTGATATTAAAATAATTACTTCATGTTAATTAAAGACTGGCTGGGTAATCGGGCAAAAAACCAAGTCAAAATTAATAAATCCGCACTTCCTCCTGGACTCATGTTTAGTTGAATACATTCACTGTCGAATTGTTTAACCTTAACTAAGTCATCATGGGTATTAATACCAGTGACTAATAGCTGTTCTGCGCGTTGCTTTACCCATGTTAATCCGTTGACGCCACCACGATTAACAATATTTGTATCATCATTCAGGCTCATGAGTAGAATTAAGGTATCGAGTAGGGCGATATCGGCTAGTTTACCTTTAGCAAGTTGTTGCAAATAATAAGGAAGTGAATGTTTGATTACTAACGAATAACCGCCTTCCGCTTCACCTCTTGCGCCTGTTAACCCATGTTCCTGATATAAGCGGCGGCCTGCGGTAGGGTTTTCGGTTTTTTGTTTAAGTTCATTGGTAATTCCCTTACACATACTGGCAACCAATAAGCTTACACTTTCAGGTGAAACAAATTGTTGTTGTGCAATCAAACGGCCTATTGCGGTTAAAACTAAACCCAAGGAAAAAATACTGCCTTTATGGGTGTTAACCCCTTTAGTCGCGCGGAACATCGACTTCTCGCAATCTATGCCGATAGGACGAATGAGGGGTAATAGTTGATCGATAAGACAATTTTTATATTGAGCACCTGCCTGTAAAAATCGAGGAAAATGTACCGCGATGGCATTGGCACTTAAATGAAAGTCAGTGAGTGCCATATCTTTATGAGCGCCGGTATTGTGTTTATCAACTAATCCAGGTTTAGGTGTCAAATTCACTTCGGCTAACATCGCTTGCCATGCTAATTGGCTGTAATAGCGAGTTAATTTCTCACTTATATGGCTGAGCTGTTTAATAGGTTGCATTCGCTAGCTCCTCAATACGATTAAGTATCTCTACCAATGAATGTGTCCGTTGACGAGCACAAATTTTCGCTTCATTTTCACAAACTAAGCATTGCCTTGGTGGTAAATTTAACTGGGAGCGCGAATATTGCTGCCCATTCGCATCAAATACATCAAAATCCCATAATCGACCAACGGGGGACGACTCTTCTAGGTGAATTAACGCCTTTTTAATCTCGATAGCATCGCCATCAACAGCGACCAAACATTCCGGCCCAGTTTTTAGCGACCACGATTGTTGTGATAAAAACACCCACTGCCCGCATGAAGCAATTTGTTTAAGCGCATTTAGGCCCTGATTAAACACATGTCTAACAAGAGAGTTGTCTTTGACAGCTCCTGGAAAAACGACAGTAAATGAAATCAAGGTTACCTGATGGAGACCAATCCATGCTTGTTGACGAGCCAGACGGGCATCTCGGCTATCCAACAGTTCAGGTAAAGAAATTTCAAATTGCTCTTGAGTATCAGGCAGTGGGCAAAACATAGTTTACTCCTTCACTTGATGTACAACATCAATGACTGAGCCATCACGATAACGCACAACAGCAACGACTTTATCTGTAAATTCAATTGGGTTAGGCGTTCCAGTGAGTAATTGTGCACGCTCTCTTAACCAGCTCATTGAAACGGTTTTGATACCTTGGTTTTCAAGTTGCTGTTTTAATTCAGGGCGAGCAGGGTTAACGGTGATCCCATGGTCAGTGACCAAAATATCCACACTTGATCCCGGCGTTACGCAAGTGAGCACTTCGTCCACTAAAGTTGGAATGCGTCCACGCACTAGAGGGGCAACAATAATAGACAGTTTAGAGGCAACGGCAGTATCGCTATGGCCACCAGATGCACCACGAATAACACCATCAGAACCCGTTAATACATTGACATTAAAGCGTGTATCGATTTCTAACGCACTCAACACAACGACATCAAGCATATCAACAGATGCACCTTTTGAATCAAAACAAGCGTATTGATTTGCACTGATTTCAATGTGATTTGGGTTGCGAGCGAGCGACTCAGCCGCTGCTTTATCGAAGCTTTGAACGTCTAATAATTTGCGAATTAAGCCTTTTTCATGCAAGTCGACAATGGTTGATGTGATGCCACCTAAGGCAAATCCTGCAGTAATATTATGGCGTCTCATTTTATCTTCAAGGAAACGAGTAACGGCAAGAGAAGCACCACCCGTACCGGTTTGTAGTGAAAAACCCTCTTTGAAGTAGCCCGACTTTTCGATAACATCAGCAGCAGTACGAGCAATCAGAAGCTCACGAGGGTTTGACGTCATACGAGTCGCATCTGCCCCGATTTTATCCGCATCACCCACACGTTTAACTTTGACGATATAATCGACTTCATCCTGTTTAATACTGGATGGGTTGTGGGGGTAATCGAGTATTTCTTCCGTTAACATCACCACTTTTTTTGCAGTTTCTGCATCAATTTTGGCGTAACCTAAAGAACCACAGCAAGCCGTTCCGGTATATCCGTTTGCATTACCGTATTCATCACATGATGGTACGCCAATAAATGCCACATCAATAACGAGTTCACCGCTATGAATCAAATTAGCTCTTCCACCATGTGAATGAATTTGTACAGGTTCTTCTAATTCGCCGCGTGAAATGGCTTCAGCGAGTGGGCCTCGGATACCAGAGGTATAAATCTTACGAATAACGCCATGACGAATATGTTCAACAAGTGGTGAATGGCAAGCACTCAATGAACTGGATGCAAGTGTTAAGTTGCGAAAGCCCATCTCTGCAATAACTTGCATTACCATGTTGACGGTAAGATCTCCACCACGGAAGGCGTGATGGAAAGAAATTGTCATACCGTCTTTAAGGCCAGAACGACGAATAGCGACTTGCAAATCATCACACAATTTGCGATTTCTCGGTTTTTGCACCTGCTGCTGTACTTTACCGATATCTTTAAATTCACGTAGAACATCGTCAATATTTGGTTGTAAGTAGGCTGATACGCGAGCCTGGCGCTGAGTATTATTTGTCATTTTTATTGCCTCACTCTTCCCTAATTCCTGATAATGCTGCTCGTGATAACACGAGGCGAGCTCTGTCAATAACTGGGCCATCGACCATTTTTCCGTTCAATGAAACTACGCCTTTACCTTCAAGGGCTGCAGCATCAGCGGCTTCAACAACACGCTGTGCATGGTCGACTTCTTTTTGAGTTGGTGCATATAAATTATGAAGTAACTCAATTTGTCTTGGGTTAATTAATGATTTGCCATCAAAGCCGAGTTGTTTAATGTGAGCGGCTTCGCGTAGGAAACCTTCTTCATTATTCGCATCAGAATAAACGGTATCAAATGCTTGAATACCTGCTGAGCGAGCGGCTTGTAAAATGGCGCACCGAGCATAGAGGAGTTCTACGCCGTCTGGAGACCGCTCGGTGCGCAAATTGCGGACATAGTCCTCGGCACCTAATGCGATGCCTATAAGTCTTGGTGATGAATGAGCAATATTCACTGCTTGAGTGATGCCCATTGGTGATTCGATAGCCGCTAACAAACCTGTACTACCTTCTTCACGGCCACAACTTTTTTCTATACGTAAGATTTCACTTTCAATATCAATCACATCTTGCGCAGTATCCGTTTTAGGAAGACGGACGACTTTCGCACCACCGCGAACAACCGCTTCAAGGTCAGCAACACCAAAAGCGGAATCTAATGCATTGACCCGTACAATGGTTTCAATATCTTGATAAAGTGGATGTTGCAATGCATGGTAAACTAAGCGACGAGCGGTATCTTTTTCGCGTAAAGTGACTGAGTCCTCAAGGTCGAACATCAAAGCGTCGGCTTTATAAATAAAGGAATTGCTCAACATCGCTGCATTGGAACCGGGAACAAATAGCATACTTCTGCGTGTACGTGATTTTTGTTCTGGAGTCATTATTTATCCTCCCAAGGCAGGTAGTCGATATCACAGGCGCGAGCCAGTAAAGCTTCTAAACGGGCTTTAAGTACACATTCCAGAGCACCTTTATCATCTACAATGATTTGTGCCCCTTGGATATCATGTTGTTGGATAACGTCTTGTACGATTTTTGCGATAGCATCTCCAAACTGTTTTTCAACGCTACTGGTAATTTGTATTGAGACCTCTTGAGTGTCTTCTAGCGGTTCTATGCGAACCATGACATCACTTGATTCAAGTGTGCCAGCTACTGCTGCGTGCTTTATCTTCATATTTCACCTATGGCTAATTCAGAACTTTCGGTGTGGCTTTGAGCTGATGCGATTTGGTTGGCAACCATTTCTTGCAAATATTGATAGGTTGCCTCAGGCACAATCGGCTTAATTGCCGCAAGATCTTTTTTAACGAGCAATCGTCTCACTTGTGAGGCAGAAACTGCCGTTCCATTGATGATTGTTCGCGGAAATTCAACGAGTTCTATAGGTGGAAAATTCATAGCATCGGTTTTTAACCAAAAGCGCATGTCTTGGTTATATTGGTTGGTGACTTGGCAAAAAGGTTCCGAGCCTACGAATCGATGGGTTATCCCCAGAGCAGGGGCGATATATTGGCGAAATATCTTAATGTCTATTTCGGTATAACAGTTATTAGCAACCGTTTTGTCTTTAATAAAGTAGCAAGGAAAAGTCGCCCGAGAAATAATATATTCGGAGCCTTTATGAATAGTGAGGTTTTCTATTCCTTTGGTTCCTGCTTCGATTAAATTTAATCTTACTTTATAAGGAAAACGCGATGTGTCTTCTTTGACAACAAATAGGTGTAGCCAATCACAGGCTTTCGCAGCTTGCTCTATTAAATAGCGGTGGCCTAGGGTGAAGGGATTGGCATTCATGACGATTGCACCAATCTTTTTTCCTTCTTTACGTTGTGCTTTTAAACTTTCGATATAACGCTTTAGATAACAACAACTGTTTTCCATCAACACCATAATATCAGGAACAGTGGCAATGGTATGAAAACCACATTGTTGAAATAGGTTTTCATTTTGAAATTTGGTATAAATAAATAAATGAGTTGTATTATTTTCGTAAGCAAGATTAACCAGTTCTGTTGCTAATTTTAATGCAAGGCCTTCACCTCGAGCTTCATCACTAATAGCAACGCACTTAATAACATTTTTGGCTAACCCCCCACACGCAATTAATTTTTCATTGCGAGAAATCGTAATGAAAACGTCAATGCTTGAATCAAGCTCTAAATCGTTTTCCTTTAAAAACTGAGTTATTTCAGCAAGTTTCCTGTTCTCATGACGTTTTACTTGGTTAAACGTTATGTTTTCGAACATAATAGTATCCTGCATCTCATTTAGAGATGTTTTTAAAATGTTGCTAATGTTAAAGTTAATTAAATAAATTCTCTTTTGCTTTTCTTATAATAACAAATAGATTTTCTTATTTAATTACCCTCTTTGATATTTATATTAAAGGTACTGTATTTAATATATTTGACCTATTTCATGTTTCTCAAATGAGATTGTATTTGTTTAATGGTTTTAAAGTTTTTAATTACTTGATAAGTTTTTTATTGCTTGGTTTTAATGTGTTTAATTATTAATATGTGTATTATACCTTTGGCTTGAATCTGATTTATCGGTTATCCTATCATTATTGAGTTAACAAAATTTTTACTTTTCAGCCAGTAACGAGATATAACATGAAAAAAGAATATGCGCTCTCTTCATTGAAAAAAGTAAATTCAGTTTCATTTTCAGTACGAGTATTTTTTCTGTTATTGATAGTTTCTGTTTTTTTAACTCTCGGGTTGGGTAAATATTTTACGGATACAGCTGAAAATCGATTGATTGCGAACATTCAATCATTGGCGATGAGCCAAGCAAAGCTGATTGCTTCTATTGATGGTGTTGTGCAATCAGTAAAGAATAGAGATATTCCGAGGCTGAAGGTTATTGCTGACAAACTAAACCAAGATTCTAACTACGATTATGTGGTTATTGGTGATGAAAAATCAATTCGCTTATATCATCCAAATAGCCAAAAAATTGGTTTTCAAATGCAGTGGAACAAGCCAGGAGCCTTAGAGAAAGGGGAAAGCTATTTCATTAATGGTGAAGGATCGATGGGAAATGCGGTTAGAGCAAAGACGCCTATTTTTGATGAACAAGGCAAAGTGATTGGCGTTGTGTCCATTGGTTACCTATCCAACAAAATAGACACATCACGTAGTGAATTGTTCGTACAAACAGGTGCTACCTTTTTAGGGATACTGATTATATTGCTCTTCTTATCGTGGGCATTTTCACGTTTAATTCAAAAACAAATGCTGGGTATGGAGCCTGAAGAAATAACGCAATTAGTCTTAGTGCAAAAAGGGATATTTGATGCTGTTTTTGAAGGTATTATCGCAGTAAATATTCAAGGGAAAATAATTAATATTAACTCTAATGCTCGGAAAATGTTATCTCTAAGCAAGCCATTGGGCCAGTTAACGGGCACTTTTGTGTCGGAGCATATTTCGCCAGTTGATTTTTTTATTACTGATATTGAAACGACCAAGCATGATGTAATTTGTGAGTTTAATGGCCTAAATGTGATTGCAAGCCGTGTGGCAATTCGTGATGAAGAACATCTTGTGGGGGCGGTTATTAGCTTTCGTAGCCAAAATGATATTGAATCGTTAAACTCTCAGTTGACCCAAGTTCGTCAATATATAGAGAGTTTACGGACTTTACGGCACGAACACCTTAATTGGATGTCAACACTTAGCGGGTTATTGCAAATGAAAGAGTATGACCAAGCGTTGGCACTGATTAAAGGAGAATCAGAATCTCAGCAACAATTAATTGATACACTCCGTGGGCAGTTTTTTGATAAGCAAGTCGCTGGTTTATTATTTGGTAAGCACCATCGAGCCAAAGAGTTAGGGTTACAATTAAAATTTACTGCAGGTAGCCAGTTACATGAATTACCTAATTCATTAAATAGTACTGAATTTTGTGCCATATTGGGGAATCTACTTGATAATGCATTTGAAGCAAGTTTGCAAAATAATCAGGGTAATAAACAAGTGGAATTATACCTTTCTGATGAAGGAAGGGAGATTGTCATTGAAGTCGCGGATCAGGGGTGTGGTTTCCCGCCAGAAATTCAAAGTAAATGGTTCGAGCGCGGTGTGACAACCAAAACTGATGTGGCAGATAACCATGGTATCGGGCTCTATCTTGTTGCGTCTTATGTTAAACGCTGTAATGGTGCGGTTCTTATTGAAGAAAACCAACCGCATGGTACAGTATTTTCAATATTTATTCCGAAAGTGAAGATATAAAATGATTAAGATAAAAATCCTCATTGTGGAAGATGAGTTGCTGCTTGCCGAAATGCACAGTGAATATATAAAAGCCTATCCTGCATGTGACAAAGTTTGGCTTGCTGGTAACCTTGCAGAAGCAAGAAAAATGGTTGAATACATGAAACCAGACCTGATCTTGTTAGATAACTATTTACCTGATGGAAAAGGCATTGATCTGGTTCACGAATTAATACAAGAAAGAAATAATGCAGACATTGTATTTACTACGGCTGCAAGTGATATGGATACAGTCTCTGAAGCGATTCGTTTAGGCGTTTTTGATTATTTGGTGAAGCCAATTGCCTACGAGCGCTTAGGTCAAACGTTGGATAGATATATTCAACGTAAATCTGTTTTACAAGACAGCAGCAAAACGAATCAAAGTAAAATTGATGATATGTTTAATACCTATGCACGTGGGGAATCTAAGGAAGAACTTCCAACAGGTATTGATATTATTACACTCGAAAAAATACTCGCTTTATTCACAGAGCCTGATGTGCAGTTTACGGCAGAAAGTATTGCTGAAACAATCAAGCTCAGTCGTACCACAGCAAGACGTTATTTGGAGTATTGTTTAGCGAAGGATAAAATCGAAGCTGAAATTGAGTATGGTAAAGTTGGCCGGCCGCAGCGGATTTACCGTAGCAAATTGTGAGTGTTTGTATTCATAGTATATGTCGATAGACGCCCTGCATTGGTTATTACCAATGCAGATTTTCTTTACCTTGTTTATATTGGTGTTACAACAGTAAGCTTGAGAAATAGAATTTATTGCTGTTGATGCTCTAAAATTAACACTTTCTTTTCAGCTCTTTCATGGCCTTTAGCCGCTGCAAGCTGATACCAGCGTAGGGCTTTTTTATCATCAGTTTCAACACCCATGCCATATTGATAACAAGCTCCTGCTGCATATTGCGCATCGGCACTATTTTGCTGGGCAGCTTTTATAAACCAATGGCATGCTTTCGCTTGGTCAGCTTTGATACCATCACCGCGTGCATAGATAAGTGCAACATTAAATTGAGCTGACATTTCACCTTGTTCAGCCGCTTGGGTTAGCCATTTTATGGCGGATTGGATATCTTTTTTAGTGCCTTGTCCAGTTAAGTACAACATACCTAAGCTATTTTGGGCGGGTGAAAACCCTAATTCTGCGGCGCGGGTAAAATATTGAAAGGCGAGGGGGTAGTTTGTTTTATCATACATACCTACTGCAGCTTGATAACCCAATAAATAGAGTGCTTGAGGGTGGTTTTTCTCAGCGAGAGCAAGGTATATTTTTTGTGCCTTTTGTGGGTCTTTTGTGATGGCCTTTCCTTCTTCATACCAATAGGCTAGGGTGAGCATCGCAGGTTGAAAATGTTGCTCAGCCGCTTTTTTTAGCCACTGTTCGGCTTCTTCTGGGTTTTTCTCTAATAAATTATCAAGGCCGTATAAGGTGTATTCGGCCATATTCATCTGGCCAATAGGGTCACCATTTTCGGCTGCAGTTTGCATCCAATGCAGCATTTGTTTTTCATCGAGTGCAACACCGGTTCCTTGCTGGTACATTAAGCCAAGGTTAATTTGAGCTTTTGTAAACCCTTGATTGGCAGAGAGAAGGTACCAGTGTAAAGCCTGGTCAAACTGTTGATGAGACTGATAAAACATTCCTAAATTAAATTGAGCTTCAGCTTGCCCTTGTTCTGCAAGTGCGATTAGCGCTTCTTCATTGATGAGTGGAGCGGTCTCTTCTGCGAAAGCCTGGGGGGAAAATACGTTAATAAAGATAAAAAATAATAAAAATATTTTTTTCACATGACATCCTTTCGACTAAGCGCTCAATGGCTAAGTTATCTTGTTAGGTAAGTTCCTGCAACGATTGATAGATATTTTATATTAATTCTACTAAATCAAATGGTTAATTGTTGCTATTAGCACATTGGGCAAAAAACACATAAAAAACTTTAAAAAAAGATGAACTTTTTTCCGTTATAACCACTCTTAGTAGTATCTATATACTGTTTGCTTGCGTAAACATTCATATATTTACCCTCATCATTCATTTCTTTACATGAAGTAATGTAATAATGCATCTACGTAGTGATAGTTTGAATTTAGCAAAAGATCCTTGAGTAGAATGCATTATGCCCAGTTTACTACTGGGCTTTTTTTTATCCAAAATTCCAATCTGCATGTACCTTTCACCGCACTCCTTTAAAGTTTTTCCTACCAGTAAAATAAAAAGCGTCTGGTTGATATGGATGATTTTTGTTTCACATAATACTTACAGCAATAAATCATAAGGTTATAAATCGCGACATTATAGTTTCAATGCAGAATAATGTTCTTAACATTTAATGAACAAATGACTAATTAGTAATCGATAATAATTTGGTAATTTTGTAAAAAATTGAAGTTAATCACGATTAAATTCAATTGATGTAGTAATTAATACTAGCTAATTCTTTAATTTTGGTGCATAAATACCGTATATGGCTCAATTGATTATTGGGTTCTTGGCGGGTTATCTACCGGTTAATGTTGAATAAATAATCAAATGTGCTTTAACTCATTGAATTTATGTTTGAGATCCATAAACAAGCCTACACACAGTTTTGTTTATTTTGAGGTCAGGGAATGATACTCCTCCTACCAAAAGTGAATCTTTTCAACTTTGAATTCTTGAGATCATAACAATGCGAGAGCGTATAGAGCGTTCCGTGGTTTTTTTGCATATGTACAGGTTGTACTAGAGGTAACTTGTGTCCACAACAAATAACAAAGAGGAAGTTAGTCTTAACGCGTTTAAGCAACCTCGCTCATTCTATCTTATTTTTTCTATCGAACTCTGGGAACGTTTTGGTTACTACGGTCTTCAAGGGATCCTTCCAATATACCTAAGCCAAGTGCTGGGTATGTCAGAAAAAGAATCAATTACACTTTTCTCAGCGTTCGCAGCGTTAGTTTATGGCTTTGTTGCGGTAGGTGGCTGGTTAGGGGATAAAGTCCTTGGCACAAAACGTGTGATTGTTCTTGGAACAATCACTCTGATTGCAGGGTATGCATTTGTTGCTTTCTCAGGGCATGATGTGTCGATGGTCTATGTTGGCTTGGCGACTATTGCGGTTGGTAATGGTTTATTTAAAGCGAATCCATCATCACTCTTATCGACTTGCTATGAAAAAGATGACCCACGGTTAGATGGCGCATTTACCATGTACTATATGTCCGTGAATATTGGTTCATTTTTCTCAATGATTGCAACGCCATGGTTAGCGAAACATTATGGTTGGGATGTTGCGTTCTCTCTTAGTGTTGTGGGCCTGATTATCACATTGATTAACTTCTATATGTGTAAAAAATGGGTTTCTCAACATGGCTCAAAGCCTGACTTTGCACCTGTCGTTATTTCAAGGTTAGTTGCTACAGTTGCAGGCGTTATTGCATTAATTGCGATTTCTACATGGTTATTGCATAACCTTGGTATCGCACGTGCAGCATTAGCGATTATTTCTTTGGGTATTTTAGTTATCTTTATCAAAGAAACATTAGCACTAAAAGGTACGGCTCGTCGCCGCATGATTGTTGCATTGATTTTAATGCTTGAAGCGATAGTATTCTTCGTTCTTTATAGCCAAATGCCTACCTCATTAAACTTCTTTGCATTACATAACGTAGAACATGAAGTTCTTGGTTTTTCTATTGAACCTGCGCAATATCAAGCTCTGAACCCATTATGGATTATGATTGGAAGCCCAATTTTAGCCGCGATTTATAATAAAATGGGGGATAACTTACCAATGCCACATAAGTTTGCGATTGGTATGTTGCTATGTTCAGCTGCATTCTTAGTTTTACCACTAGGCGCTAAATTTGCAAATGAAGCCGGTATTGTTTCCGTTGAATGGCTGATTATTTGTTACGGCTTCCAAAGCATTGGTGAGCTGATGATCTCTGGCCTTGGGCTTGCGATGGTGGCTCAGTTAGTTCCGCAACGCTTAATGGGCTTCATTATGGGCGCATGGTTCCTAACCAACTCAGCAGCTGCATTTATTGCGGGATATGTTGCCTCAATGGCGGCGGCACCAGAAGGTGAACTTACCAGCAAAGTCGAATCTTTGGCTGTGTATAGTGACGTATTCTTGAAGATTGGTTTAGTGACTGGTGTGATTGCAATTTTGATGGTTTTAACCGCTCCGATGTTAAATCGTATGACTCTTGAGCGTTAATTTTCATCTTAAGTTGCAGTAATCAAAAGGGCTAAGAAGCCCTTTTGATATATGTGACATACGGTAATAGACGTATTAATTAAAATAGCGGTTATTAATCAGTTTTAGCGAGCGGTCACGGCCATTAACCAAAATGGTATTCGAAATACGGCTGTACGCATCTATTGATACGCCATCCATCAAGATTGTTGGTGTGATGGCTGTGGCGGCAAAGATAACATCAGAAGTGCTGACCATCTGGTCTAAAGATAAAACCTCACCAATTTCTAACCCCATTTGTTGGCAACGCAAAACTTCTTGTGCCGCGAGTTGTTTGTTTTCTTCGCTATCTCCTTTAGCTTTATCTCGAGAAACTAGCCTTGCTTGCATGTCACCACCTAAAGCGCGTGCGATGGCTGCACTGATAATACCTTCAGGAGCACCGCCAGTTCCATACATCATATCAATTGGGTGCTCAGGAAGGATAGTCAGTAATGAGGCGAGTACATCACCATCAGGAATGGTAATCACATTTGCACCAAAATTACGGATAGTCTTAATAATATGTTGATGGCGAGGTTTATCAAGCACTGCGATTGAAAGACTTGAGATTGGTTTATTCAATGCAGAGGAAAGGAACTCTAAATTTTTCTCTAGGGGATTGGCAAGGTGTACGGCCCCTTTAGCTGCGGCCCCAACAACAAGTTTTTCCATATACATATCAGGTGCTTGAAGTAGTGTTCCTGTTGGTGCCGCCGCCAGTACGGCAATGGCATTTTTTTCATTGCAAGCGACCATGCGAGTTCCATCGATAGGATCTACCGCAATATCTAATCCAACAGAACCAGATTGTTTACCAACTTGTTCACCAATATATAGCATGGGAGCATCGTCGATTTCACCTTCACCAATGACAATTTTGCCATGAAAATCAATTTCATTTAGGCGATTTCTCATCGCTTCTACCGCGGCTTTATCTGCAGCATTTTTATCTTGTTTACCCACCCAATCGAAGGCAGCAACTGCAGCGACCTCGGTAACGGAAGCGATAGCAGAAGCTAACTCATCACTAATTTTCATTTTTTGTTTGTATCCCAGATGTATAAAAGAAAAGTATTTATCACTATGATACGTTTTTTGTGATCTATCTGGCAAATAATGGGTGATTAAATCGACAGAGAATTTGGCGGCAGAATGTAATGGTAGCCTAAACATCGGCTACCATTAATTGAAAATTAAAGCATCTCGACGATAGTGATACCGCCAATAATCGAAATTAAGGCAGCTAATGTACTTAATAACACGGTTCCTGCTGAGGTTTCAGTATAGGCTTGGTTGCTAATGGCCAATGCGGGCACTGCGGTCGCGGTGGGTAATACACCAATAATAAATGCAGCTTTCAGTAAATCATCTTGTAAACCTAAAGCGAGTCCAGTTCCTAAAATTAGGGCTGCTTGAACAAAGTTTTTAATAAAAACGTTAAATACAATTTCCTTACTAATTGTCAGTTTGATCCCAGAAAGGAGTAATCCAAGGAAGAATAGGGCGACTCCGCCTGCTGTTTTCCCTAATTCATTGACTGAATTTTGTAATATCTCCGGTAATTTAACGCCCAAAATAGCCAGTATTGCCCCTAGAATAGGAAGAAAAACTAAGGGTTGGGCAATGGCTTTACCAACAGATTTTAAGATACTGTTTCCTTGTTGTGACCCGCTGATCATTAAGAGAGTAAATGGAATAATAATAACGGTATAAATAAGGTTACCTAATACCATTGCTATTAAGCCTGATGACCCGACAGTTGCAAGTAATACAGGTGGCCCACAGTAGGCCATATCAGGAAAAGATACCGACAAGGCTTGCATAGCTGCATCTTTTTTATTATGGCGAAAAATAAATTTACCAAAAATAAAACCAATCACGTATGTTGCAATTAATCCTACGGCCAATGCTAATAAATAGTCAATATTGAGTAATACCGAGGGTGGTGCTTGTGCAGCAGCAAGAAATAGTGCAAACGGTAATGCTATTTTAACAACAAAGTCAGCAAAAGCTTGGGAATACTCTCGTTTGATGAACCCATATTTACCCGATAGCCAACCAACGGCTAATCCAAGAACAATGGGCCCTAAAGCAGCAAGTATAATGTGAGTTAGCATTAAAAAATTCTCCCGATAATATGCGGTAGGCCTTATTTCATAAAAATTCAGTTAAATGACAGTTAACACTTTCCCTTGCGATTAATCTCAGTCTAATTAAAAAATTTATACATTTCATCAATGTGTAATAAAGAAAATAATTAATATTATCTTTAAGTGGCTATAGTCATTTAAGGATAATAAATATTAGAGTAAATATTTTAAAATAAATATATTATATAAATAACATAATAAAAATAATTGTACTAATAAAATTTTCATTATTAATTAGTTAAGTATCTGAAAATGAATATCGAAAAATAGACACTCAATCACTTATCTATTTTCCATGAATTAAACTATCATTAAATGATGATTAAGGGTTTTCTTAGTTACTAAAATAACGAATGAGAGTATTAATAAGTCATAAAAAACGGGTGAGGGTATTGCTTCTTTTTTGTTCAGAGTATAGCTAAAAGTAGAGTGTAATGAATTATTTTGTAACAGTTTATTACATTTGGTTGGCAAGGGGATCAATGCTATCTACACTAGCAGTAATCGTGGTCTTTATTTTCCAGATTCTAAATTGTGAATTTTATTATGAGGAAACCTATTTGTGGATACTTGGATACTAGTAGGACTCGTATTAGTTTTTCTGCTAGTGCTAGCTCCGATACTTGCTATCATTGCCATCAATCGAACTGGTCGGTTGCAGTATCAAATTTCGCTATTAAATCAGAAGGTTTCCTCATTAGAAGCTCTCCTTTCTAACTCTAAACCCTCACAAAGTGTATCTGTTGATGATGTAACGGCTCCCCAACCAAGCTTCGATGAAAAACAAGATGTCTTCTCAATGAGCCATGCTACTTATCAGCAGGCTGAAAAAGAACATGGTTTATCTGATCATGCTTTATCTAGTAATGCGAGCTCGGTTCCCATTACGGAACAAACTGTTTATGAAGATCCTCTCGAACGCTCTCCAATTAATGAAAACATCAACTCAAATAGGTTTGATAACTCGACAGCACCGCAAATAGACCCAAATCGGTTTAATCATAATGAACGTAAAACAGATCAAAATAATCAAAATGCGGTTAGTCATGATAAATCAATATTCAGCCATTTCTTTAGCTGGTTAATAAAAGGAAATCCTGTTGCGAAAATAGGTATTCTGTTGTTATTCCTAGGTGTGGCGTATTTACTGAATTATAGCGTGCAAAATGACATTATTTCACCACAAATGCGTTTAATTTTCAGTGCAGTAGGGTGCTTAGGCTTACTTGGCGTTGGCTGGTGGTTACGGAATAAAAAGGCATTATTTGGGTTGATTTTACAAGGGGGAGCAATAGGCTGCTTGTATATCACTATTTTTGCTGCCTTTAAATTATATACGATGGTGCCATATGGAATGGCATTTGCATTTATGTTGCTTATTTGTGCTGCAAGTATTGCTTTGGCCTTATTGCAGCGAACGATTAGCTTAGCGGTTTTGGCATCAATAGGCGGGTATTTAGCACCTGTATTACTATCGACTGGTGGTGGAAGCCATGTTGTTTTATTTTCTTATTACCTGATGCTATCTATTGGTATTTTAGTTATTAGTGTGTGGCAGGCTTGGCGCCCTTTAAATTTAGTCGGTATGGTGATGACTTATGGCGTTGCCGTTTTATGGGGGGTAGATAATTACCAGCCAGACTATTATTTATCCTGCCAACTCTTTATTATTGCTAATTTAGTCGTATTTAATGCTTTAACTCAACTATTTTCACTACGTTTTGAACATAGCAAGCAACTTATTGTTGATAATACGCTTCTGTTTGTTCCTCCCTTTGTCAGTATTGCTCTTCAATTCTTTATTTCACAAGGGGAAGGTTTGCTGCCGGCCTTTATTTCTCTGATGATAGGCTTGTTATATCTGGTTACTGGTTTGCAAGTGCATAAACGCTATAAATCTGCTGGCAAGAATATGGCATTAGCAAATATTATTATTGGTGCTGGATTTATCACGTTAGCTATTCCACTAGCGTTAACATTTGAGTGGACCTCCATTATTTGGTCATTAGAAGGTCTGTTAATCCTTTGGTTTGGTTTACAGCAAAACCAGAAAAAAATGGCGGCGATTGGCTCTTTATTGATAGTTATTAGCGCAATTACTTTATTAAGTGATTATCCTTATCTATATTGGAGTCGCAGTAGTACTTATATGGTTCCAGTGCTATTAGTCGCATGTTTTATGGCGGGTGGGCTTTTCCATACTCGCCGTAAAGAAGATAGTAACTTTACTTTATTTAGTTATGGTTTCTTAATTATAGGGTTGGTAACGTGGTTTTGTTGGTTACCTTTATTTACCGATATTTTATCGTGGAGCCGTGAATCTGAAGGCTTTATTATTTTAGTCTTGGTTGTTATTTCTGTTTGGTTTTGGCGTTTATATGCTATCCATATTAATTGGGTGCCGTTGTTACTGTGCCAATCTATCTTGTGGATTGCGGGCTATTATTATCTTAGTTTAGATTTCGTTAACGACCAAAACCCAATGGGACGTGGCGAAGGTTCTCTTATATGGCCAGTTGTTTTGGGCAGTTCTGTTTTATTTGTTATTCATGCATATAAGCTTCGTGACCCCTGGATGCAAAGATGTCTCCATAGCGCTAATTTATGGTTAATTCTTGCGTTTATTGGTACTCAAGTAAATTGGTTCGTTTCTATTTTACCTTGGGGAATGCACGAAGTCGGGTATTTTATGTATATCATGGCCATAACACTAACCATTATTGTTCTGTATTGGCTACAACAAAGTAGAATGCCACCGATGAAACGAAATGGTCTGATTTATTGGTATTCGATGCTTCCTGTCGCTGTCGGGCTAATTATATTGTCTAGCTATGCTAATTTAGAAGATGGCAAACTGACGTTTTGGAGTTATATACCATTAATCAATCCATTAGATGAAGCTGGGTTATTTAGTATAGCGGCGCTAGTTTTGATACGTAGAGGGTTCACGCAGAAAATACGTAAAGTGACAGCGGTTAATTTTTGGGTTCTGCGTAGTTTATTAGTGGCCACTATTGCACTTTCTGCTTATTGGTTTAACGGTATTTTAATTCGTGCAACAGCAGATTTCGCAGCACTGAGCTGGAATTATGAAACCCTCTATGATTCGCGCTTAGTACAAACTGTACTTTCTATCAGTTGGGCATTGGCTGCATTAGCCTGCATTATTGTTGCCGCTCTCAAGAAAAACCGTATTTGCTGGTTTATAGGGGCAGGTATTTTTGCATGTGTTATTGCCAAGTTATTCTTAATTGATATTTATGGGCAAGGTGGTATTTCTCGTGCAATTTCCTTTATTGGTGTTGCATTGTTAATTTTAATTGTTGGGTATTTTTCGCCATTACCACCAAAAGAAGCAAAAGGGAAAGTCGAACAGGAGATGCAACCATGAGTTTAATAAAAAACACAAGACTAGGAAAGTTTATTGCTGTCCTCTCTTTATCATTATTTTCTAGTTACATGAATGCAGAGACAGTAGAAGAGACGACACCTTATAGTTTTTATCAAGGCTCAGAAATAAATGTGCTTGATACATCGACCCCTTTTTATTGGTTAGAGCTTCCCGCAAATGCGTATATTAATTCAGCGTACCCTAAAACGTTGCAAGATGTTCGAGTTTTTAATGGCACTGGTAATGAAATGCCTTCCGTATTATTTTCTGATACTGAAAAATCCGTCTCTAATGAAAAAGTGGTTTTTACACCACAACGTTTAGTGACCCAAGTTGACAGCGTTAATTCCGATGATGATGTGCGTAGAGAAAGGCAACATCTACTAGTCGAATCTATCCCAGGTAAAGTGAATAGAATTGAGTTGCCTAGTATGCAAGTGAAAGATAATGTTGCTTATCAGGCTTATTTATTAACGAGAAATCAAAACCAAACTAAAGATGCCCCCGTTAAGAGCCTGACATTAGACTGGGCTAAAAGTGAGAAAGAGTGGCAGGCAAAGGTATCTATTTTTGCTAGCGATGATAAAGAAAATTGGTTAAATGTAGCATCGAACCAGCCAATTATGAATTTAAAATTAAATTCTGAAACTATTGTAAGTAATAATATTGAATTATTGAATGGTAATTCAAAAGCATTAAATGCACCTTATCTTATGGCTGTAATTGTAAGTGCTCCAGATATTGTTATACCCGATTTATTAAAAGTAGATGCAACTTCTAGCGTATTCAATTCAACTCACCGTCAAGAACTATTTCATTTTGAGATGACGAACGATGGAGTTTCAAAAGATCATATAATCTATCAGTTACCTAGAGCACTGCCGTTAAGTGAATTACAAATACAGTTGCAACAACCAAACCGCGTGATCCCCTTAAAAATCGAGTATTCATCTGATCGCGGTGAAAGCTGGAAATTACTCACTAATATTGTCGCCTATAATCAAACAATAGATGGTGATTTAGTCAGTAATCCAAGCACTGCACTTTATGGCGAAATGGTAGGGAAAGTAAAAATTTCTGCGCTCAAAGGCAGTTGGGAGGATCAACCGCCAAGATTAACGGGAAAACGAGATGCTTATAACCTTATTTTTAATTTACAAGGTCCCTCGCCATATTTGCTTGTTTGGGGAAATAAACAAGCAAGCTTTGATAAATTAACCACAAGTCAGCTTGTAGGAAAACCAGATAGTATTGATGAATTAATGACGAATTACCCCCAGTTATTTCTTGATAACACAATCATTGAGTTGGGAGGGGTAGATAGATTAACTTCAGTAGAAGAGGCTGATGATAATTTTAACTGGTTGACAATTACTTTATGGATACTGTTATTTATTGGTATCTTAGTATTGATCTATTTTTGCTGGTATTTATTAAGAGAAGTTAATTCTTCAGATAAAGCTAATCATGAAGAGTTATAACTAGATATTTTTATTAGCCAAATAGGGAATAGTACCCTATTTGGTTCCAATTTACGTCTTTGACAATTCTGACATCTCTTTACTCAAGCATGAGCACACTTACCTTTAGTCTGTTTTTTCTGACAAGGATTTGCGCTAAAACAATCATAACGAAATAGGAGATAATGATGGAAAGAACATTACTGGCTCGTATATTTATTGTGATTGTTATTTTGACCGGTTCTTCAATAGTAGCTCAAGCTGCAAATAATACCGTATTAACAGAATTTATAGCACATAATCAAGTGACGTATGAGTATGTGTTACAAAATACAAACCAAAGTGAAGCAGACATAGAGTTTGAACGAGAAACAAAAGAGCTTGATAGTTCTCAACTGCGTAATATTATTAATGATAAACGTTTTACTGGTCGGCAATTTAGAATAGATACAAAGTAAGTAATAACTAAATTTTTACTGTGGTTATATTCATATTGAGTAATAAATCAGCTATCTAAATAAAGGAAATTCTATGCATCAAGGCCAATGTTTATGTGGTTCTGTAAAAATCACAACAGCAAAAGATATTAGCCATGTCAGTGTATGCCATTGCGGAATGTGTCAAAAATGGAATGGTGGCCCAGGTTTTAGTGTTGATTGTGGTAACGATTTAATAGTAGAGGGGCAAGAAGCTGTGACGATCTTTGCATCATCCGAATGGGGAGAGCGTGCATTCTGTAAGAATTGTGGTTCACACCTTTTTTACCATTTACTTTCACCGTCAACATACTATGTATCAGCAACCTTATTTAAAGAGAGTAAAGATGCGCAAATGAGTATGCAGATTTACATAGATAGTAAGCCCCAATATTATAATTTTGTAGAAAAAACGCCCATGTTGACAGAGAAAGACATTATGGAAATGATGTCACCGTCATCGGATTAAAATTTCTAATTATTACGTTAATAGTAAGCCATAAGGGGTTTAACGGTAGCTGTTCAGACTGTATTTTTTGATACTATTCGTTAAATTAATTTCTTGTTTGTCATGCGAGTGATTTAAATTTGTTTTACAATTAAGAAAATAACTAGGTTTAAACGTTGTTCAGAGGGATAACAAATGAATAGTATGAAAGGAATGCGTCATGCGAGTAATATTGCGTGGGTACTACAATGGATACTAAATATTGGCTTGATCTCACTCGCTGCTGTACTTGTATTCTTTTTAGCTAAAGAAACGGTAACAATGGCCTCATTAATGTTTGGTAGCTCAAAAGGGGCAACGGCCTATGAATTATTAGAAGGCATTGTCATTTATTTTCTGTATTTTGAGTTTATTGCCTTGATTATAAAGTATTTTATGTCAGGGTATCACTTCCCATTAAGGTACTTTATATATATAGGTATAACGGCAATAATTCGTTTAATTATTGTTGACCATAGTGACCCAATGACAACGCTTTTGCATGCAGGAGCAATTTTAGTACTTGTTGTTGCACTTTATATTGCAAACACTGAAAAATTAAAGCGTGAATAGCATACATTAATATAATTTACTGGCATGCAAAAAAAGGTGTAATTATTATTCCTTTTTTTGTATGTGTGACATCGAAGGCAAATACTTAAGCTATATATTCTGCATCTAAATCTATAAATTAATAAAATTTAAGATATGTGATATTTGGTAATTAAAATTAATATAAAAATTTCTAATATTTTATTTTGAAACTGGTTTATCCTGTTAAAACTAATCACAAAAGTATTTTACTTTTATATATAGGTTATTTACTGTTATAAAGTTTCTATTCTAATAACATAAGTAGCTTGTAAATATGACAACAAAAACACTCCCCAAGAAGAAAGGGTTTTTAAACCGTGTTGAGCGCATTGGTAATGTTATGCCTGATGTGACTATGCTGTTTGTTTATGCCCTGATTATATGTTGGTTTTTATCTTATCTGCTTTCTTTCGTAGATTTTAGTTATTACCATCCTATTTCAAAAGATAAAATCGCTATAGTTAATATGTTTCAGTATGAGGAAATAATATTATTTATTACTGCGGCAGTTAAAAATTTTATTAACTTCCCTCCTCTTGGTATAACGATAGTGGCAACGTTAGGTATTGGTATTGCGGAAAGTAGTGGTTTTATTAATACTGCATTGAAAAAAATGCTGTCGTTTATTTCACCTAGAATGCTAACGCCTACAGTAGTATTTGTCGGGATCGTTTCTCATATTGCTTCGGATTCTGCCTATGTCATTTTAATGCCAGTTGCAGCGATGATGTTTTATGCGAGTGGTCGTCACCCGTTAGCTGGGATTGCTGCTGCATTTGCAGGTTTAGCAGGTGGATTTACTGCAAGCTATACACCATCAATTATTGACCCAATAATGCAAAGTTTTACGCAAGATGCTGCGCAAATGCTAGCGCCAGGTTATAGCGTGAATGTTCTATGTAACTATTTCTTTAGTTTGGGCGGAACATTTGGTGTTATTTTTACTTGCTGGTTTATCACTGAAAAAATTGTTGAGCCATGGCTGAATAAAAACTGCCCGATCAGTTTAAATGAAGTTGACACTGATTCTGAAAAAGATTTAGGTAAAATTACTGTTGCTGAAAATCGTGCTTTTCGAATTGCAGGTTTAGTGCTAATTGCTTTAGGTATCGGGTTATTTGCATTGTTATGGCCAGAAAATTCACCATTACGTGGGCCTGACGGTAGCTTAACTAGCCCGAAAGCACCTATTATGCAAATTGTTGTGCCTTTACTGTTTATTTTCTTTGCTTTGCCAGGCATTGTTTATGGCTACATGACGAGATCTTTTACATCAACAAAAGATGTTGTTAAAGCAATGGAGAATATTACTAAATCACTTATCCCATTTATTGTTTTCGCTTTTTTTGCTGCCCAATTTTTATATTCATTTCAACATTCTAATTTAGGCACATTATTGGCGCTTTCAGGGGCTGAGTTATTACGTACACTCGATATGCCATCTGGAATGACTGTTTTTGGAGTAATTCTATTAACCGCTATTTTAAATATTATGATTACTTCAGCGACGTCTAAATGGGCAATTATGGCGCCAGTATTGGTACCTATGCTAATGGCTGTGGGAATTTCACCTGAATTAACACAAGCAGCATTTCGTGTCAGTGACTCTGCGATGAACGTGAGCACACCGATGTTTCCGTTTTATCCGTTAATTCTGATGTATTGTCAAAAATATTATAAAAATGCAGGAATAGGAACATTGTGCTCAATGATGATCCCATTCACTGTTGGGTTATTAATTATTTTGACTTCAACATTATATTTGTTCTGGGCTTTTGATATCCCAATTGGTTTCGATAGCGGTTACACGTGGCATCCTGCACAATAGGTAGAGCCAATACCCTGTCTATTAAATAAATAGATAGGGTAAGTATAGTTAATGCAAGGAATATAAAATGAACGAATTAGGTAAACAATTAGAGCAGCGTTTTTACCGCTACCTCGCGATTGAGAGCCAAAGTGACGCAGCAAGCACGATTGTTCCAAGTACAGAGGGGCAACGTGAACTAGCAAAATTATTAGCGCAAGAGCTTGAAAGTTATGGTCTCAAAGATGTTTATATTGATGACCATGCCATCTTATATGCAATGCGCCCAGGAAATAAACCTTCAGCACCAAAAATAGGTTTTGTAACTCATTTAGATACGGTCGATGTTGGTTTATCTCCCATCATTAAGCCTCAAACCTTGAAGTATGAAGGTCATGACTTATGTTTAAATGAAAAAGAAAATATTTGGTTTAAGGTAGCAGAGCATCCAGAAGCAGCTCCTTATGTTGGTGAAGATATTATTTTTAGTGATGGAACCAGCGTTCTGGGTGCCGATAATAAAGCCGCTGTAACGGTTGTTATGGAATTAATGAATAAGCTGCAGCATGCTGATTTTGATTGTGGCGATATCTACGTTGCGTTTGTACCGGATGAAGAAATTGGCCTGCGTGGCTCTAAAATTATGGATTTATCCCGCTTTAACGTTGATTTTGCTTATACCATTGATTGTTGCGCACTTGGTGAGGTTGTGTATGAAACGTTTAATGCCGCTTCTATCGAGGTTTCAATTAAAGGTATTACCGCACATCCCATGTCAGCTAAGAATGTATTGTTGAATCCTATTCGTGTTGCACATGATTTTATTGGTTGTTTTGACCGCTTTGATACCCCAGAACACACAGAGCATCGCGAAGGCTATTTTTATGTCACAGATTTAATCGCAAACCCAGATAACGCTAAAATTAAAATGGCGATCCGTGATTTTGACCGCCATAGCTTTGCGGCACGGAAACGTTTTATAGAACAAGCGATTGATTTAATAAAAGCTCGTCATCCGCGTGCAAAAATTGAGTGTAATATTGTTGATGTGTATAGCAATATTAGTGACTCATTGGGAGATGACCGTACAGCGATCGATTTAATTTTTGAAGCACTGAAAATCCAAGAGGTTGAGCCTAAGGTAATTCCGATGCGTGGTGGTACTGATGGTTCTGCTTTATCGGCAAGAGGCATTTTAACTCCCAATTATTTTACGGGAGCACTTAATTTCCACTCATGCTTTGAGTTTCTACCTGTCCGTTCTTTTGAGAAAAGCTATTTAGTATCAGAAACCATCTGTCGTTTAGTTGGAAAAAAATAGCGTATCATTTTATTTTTAATATTAAGACCACTCAATAAGGTGGTCTTTAATTATTAATCACCACGAATCATTCCTTTAAATTATAATTTAATGTTATTTTTAATAAAACAAAGATAAACAAAAAAGTGTATATAATTTTTTTATTTATTCATTTATTATTTTTGCAATTAATTTAAAAGTCCAATAGGGGAATTAATTGATTAATATAATAATAATTGACGATAATAATATTGCAATTCGTGGTTTTGAAGCGTTTTTTTCACGTCATATACGCTATAAAGTTGTTGCTTCTTTTCCATCAGTGGAACATGTGGTTACATGGAATAGATGCCAAAAAGCAAATATGATTTTAATCAGCAGTGATAGTTTCCGCTATGACTCACTAAAAACCATACAAACACTCCGTCGAACTCAGCCGGATGTCGGGATCATTATTTACAATGTCAGAAATAATCCTTCGTTTTTTTTAAAAGCGTTAGATCTCGGTATTTTCGGTTTACTAAGTATCAATGTGACAGAAGAGGATATCATTGAAGCTATCCAAGTTGTGAGTGTTAAACGACGGATTATATCTCCAGATATTGCCCAAGACCTTGCTCTTCAGCGGTTAATCTATAGTAATCAACAAGATTTATATGATTTATTATCAGGGCGTGAATTAGAAATTATGTTGATGATCACTCAGGGAATGCCTATCAAGCAGGTGGCAGAGTCACTTTCCTTGAGCCCTAAAACAGTCAATACCTATCGATATCGAATGTTTAGTAAACTTAATATCTGTAGTGATGTAGAATTAACTCATATAGCCATCAGTTATGGTTTAATTACAGCAAAACAGGGTTTATTCGAGTGTCAGAACAGTTCGAGCCAAAGGCTTTTTTAAAAACAGTGACTAATCAACCTGGTGTATACCGTATGTATGACGCTGGGGAAACGGTTATTTATGTAGGAAAAGCAAAGGATCTTAAAAAGCGCTTATCAAGTTATTTTCGTGAAAATGTGGGGAGCCGCAAAACAGAGCAGCTGGTTAAGCAGATAGCCTCTATTGATGTGACGGTGACTCATACTGAAACAGAAGCACTATTACTTGAACACAACTATATTAAGTTGTACCAACCACGTTATAACGTATTGTTACGCGACGATAAATCATATCCTTATCTATTTTTAAGCAGCGAAGCTCACCCTAGAATTTCGATGCACCGAGGGGCGAAACATGCTAAAGGTGAGTACTTTGGTCCTTTCCCAAGCTCTTATGCAGTAAGGGAAACATTGGCATTAATGCAGAAGTTATTTCCAATACGTCAATGTGAAGATAGCATGTATCGAAATCGCTCAAGGCCTTGTTTACAATATCAAATTGGCCGTTGCCTAGGCCCTTGTGTCAAAGGTTTAGTTTCCGATGAAGACTATAACCAACAAGTTGAATATGTCCGTTTATTTTTGACCGGAAAAGATAAACAAGTTTTGGCTGGCTTAGTTGACCGTATGGAAAAGGCAAGTTTAGAGCTACGTTTTGAAGATGCAGCGCGTTTTAGAGATCAAATTCAAGCAGTCAGGGCAGTCACTGAGGAGCAATATGTATCGGGTGACAGCGATGATCTGGACGTTATTGGTGTTTCTTTTGAATCTGGCCTTGCTTGTGTGCATGTACTTTTTATTCGCCAAGGGAAAGTGCTTGGAAGTCGCAGCTATTTCCCCAAAATTCCAACAGATACACAGCTTGAGGAAGTGGTTCAAACCTTTTTAGGTCAGTTTTATTTGCAAGGTAGTGAAAATAGAACGTTACCTGGCGAAATATTATTAGATTTTGCATTAACAGAAAAAGAATTATTAGCGGAGTCTCTTTCAGAGGTCGCTGGGCGCAAAATTAATATTCAAAGTCAGCCTCGTGGTGTGAGAGCTCGTTACTTAAAACTAGCGAGAACGAATGCATCGATTGCACTTTCAACTAAACTTGCACAACACTCGACGGTGCAACAGCGCATGGAAGCGCTTGCAAAAGTGGTTAATTTAGAAAATATCAACCGTATGGAGTGTTTTGATATCTCGCATACGATGGGGGAGCAAACCGTCGCTTCTTGTGTTGTGTTTGATAAATCGGGTCCAGTGAAATCTGAATATCGTCGTTATAACATTACTGGTATCACTCCTGGTGATGATTACGCAGCAATGCACCAAGTTTTAACGCGCCGATATGGTAAACACATTGATGAAAGCAAAGTTCCTGACATTATCTTTATCGATGGCGGTAAAGGGCAACTAGGGCAGGCAAAGGATGTATTTAATTCACTTGAGGTTGATTGGGATAAAAAACACCCATTGTTAATTGGTGTTGCTAAAGGTAGTGACCGCAAAGCAGGGCTTGAAACGTTATTTTTAAAGCCTGAGGGCGAAGGTTTTTCACTACCACCTGATTCTCCCGCTTTGCATGTTATCCAACATATCCGAGATGAGTCACATAATCATGCGATTACGGGGCACCGGCAACGAAGAGCAAAAGTCAAAAGTACGAGTGCATTAGAGTCAATCGAGGGAGTTGGGCCAAAACGTCGGCAGATGTTGCTAAAATATATGGGTGGGTTACAACCTTTACGTAATGCAAGTATAGAAGAAATCGCAAAAGTGCCCTCGATCTCATACGCCCTTGCAGAAAAGATTTATAATGCATTGAAACAGTGAGTGTCTTAGGGCAACATATTCATAATATCCAACTTGGTCAAAAAGTTAGTGAGCGTGATGAAATTAAACATACCAACGTGGTTGACATTATTTCGCGTCATCCTAATACCGTTTTTTGTATTAGCCTTTTATCTCCCTGTCGCTTGGGGGCCGTTTGCATGTGCGCTTATTTTTGTTATTGCAGCGGTAACTGATTGGTTTGATGGTTTTTTAGCAAGGTTGTGGAAGCAAACTACAAAGTTTGGTGCTTTTTTAGATCCTGTTGCCGATAAAGTTATGGTTGCAACGGCGTTAGTATTAGTTACAGAAAGTTATGATGTTTGGTATGTAACTTTGCCTGCAGCAACGATGATTGCACGTGAAATCATTATTTCGTCTTTACGTGAATGGATGGCAGAGATTGGTAAACGCAGCAGTGTGGCCGTTTCTTGGATTGGTAAATTTAAAACAACTGCTCAGATGATGTCATTAGTCGGTCTATTGTGGCGTCCAACGCCATTAATTGAAAATCTTTCAATTGCACTAATGTATGTTGCGGCTATCTTAACATTTTGGTCAATGTTCCAATATTTAAAGGCTGCATGGGCCGATTTGAGCGAAGCGTGATCGAAATGATTGAAAAAACAGCGAACGATCCAATTATTTAAATAATTGTATTGACTCGATAGGTGAAATCAGTAGAATGCAACGCATCGAACGGCAACATGGTTTACGAAAATAAATAAGTAAATCAGCCAGTTTGAAAAGCATAAGCTGAAAAGTGAAGCTTTATGCGGGAATAGCTCAGTTGGTAGAGCACGACCTTGCCAAGGTCGGGGTCGCGAGTTCGAGTCTCGTTTCCCGCTCCAAATTTCGAAAGAAATTCGGATAAGGCGCGTTAGCAAAGCGGTTATGCACCGGATTGCAAATCCGTGTAGCTCGGTTCGACTCCGGGACGCGCCTCCAAAATTTAGCCCAGGTGGTGAAATCGGTAGACACAAGGGATTTAAAATCCCTCGGCCTTTAGGCTGTGCGGGTTCAAGTCCCGCCCTGGGCACCATCTTAAAGTAATCTAAACACGATTAAGTGTTTTATTTTAAGTTTAGCTGACTACAATATATCAAATATATGGGTTAGCCGGGTAAGTTAATAATTTATCCAAGTTTTTGAGAACGAAAATTTAGCCCAGGTGGTGAAATCGGTAGACACAAGGGATTTAAAATCCCTCGGCCTTTAGGCTGTGCGGGTTCAAGTCCCGCCCTGGGCACCATCTAAATTTAAATCAGTTATGGTTTGAAATTAGCAATTAACCACCTCTAGGTGGTTTTTTTGTATTTACTTCCTTTCAAGTATTTTATACCAGCTCAATTAATATCGATTCTTTGTAATGTTTCCTATTTATATTCAATGGTTTATTAAAAAATGAAGCTGTTGTTTCATTGTGTCAATTAACTCGCTATTCGTGTAAAAAACCGTAAGTCAGACCGTTCCGTTAGTATTTTATGTCACTATTCTGATCCTTGAAGAGGAACGAGCTATGTCTAACATGAAAACTGAAGTTGTAGTTGTACGATTAACCAAACACGAACGAGCATTATTAGATACAGTGAAAACAAAACCTTTATTAGCCGACTGGTTGAAGGAAATTGCCATGGCAGAGGTTAAGCAGCAGGAAAATAAGAAAGAGTAAGGCAGATTTAATTATGCAGAAATCAATCGAGTCATTTAATGTGCTTATAGAAAAGTTAATTTTTTGATTAATTATTCGTTTTTGATAGTATCAAATTAGATGACTTAATTGGAATTTGAGAAGTGATGATAAAAGGAATTTTGTTTACGTTAATACTCGTACTCGTTTCTGGTTGTACAACGAAAAAACTAGATGCCCCTTATGGTTTTAAGTGGGGGCAAACCCCCGAGCAGATACGAAAACTGCATTTAAAAGGATTGCAATGTACTGAATTTCAAGAAGGAGGTGCATTATGTTCATCAACAGACTCCCCTCAAATAGTAAATAAGCTGTTTTTATTGATGTTTTCTCGGGAGAATAATACGTTAATGCTAGTTTCTTCCCAAGGAAAAGATAGTCGAGACCAATCAGCCATTTTGGCTGAGTATGATGCAATTAACCAGAAAATGTTTGAAGTTTATGGTTTACCAATGCAAACCATTGAACGCTATAAACGGGATGTTTATTTCTTAGATAAAATATCGGATGACGAAACAACGCCATTTAAGCGGGTTTATGAAAAAAGTGGCATGCAGATTATGGTCGGTATTGTTAGTAATGCCCATTTTCGTAAAATCCACGATAAAAAAGACATTGTTTACTCAGTGATGGTTATCCATAATTTAATACCAACTATGCCACAATAAGCAGCTATTAAGCTATTTCATACTCGTTAATGCTATTTTTTCTTTCGTTTGGCAATGCGTTTTCATCTATGGTTTTGTCTCTAGATGCACTCTTCAATGGCTGTCGAGTAGGCGGAAATACGCGTCGATGTTGGACAGGTACAATAGCGCGGGAATTAGATCCGTTACGACGTGCTATTAAAGTTCTACTGGTTTTAAATGAGCAATTAATGGGAAAGTCATCAGTAAACTGGTCTGTTCTCCTTATTTATTGTCACTCTGTCTTAAGTAAATGGATAATATCAGGTATATTAGAGCCTGATTGTTAGCTACCAAGAAAAAATTACTATGATTATCAAACCTAAAATTCGTGGTTTTATCTGCACTACAGCTCATCCAGCAGGATGTGAAGCCAATGTGCGTGAGCAAATTGCCTACGTGAAATCACGTGGCGAACTGAAAAATGGCCCTAAGAAAGTTTTAGTTATTGGTGCATCCACCGGTTACGGTCTTGCCTCTCGTATCAATGCTGCATTTGGCAGTGGTGCGGCTACCATCGGCGTATTTTTTGAAAAGCCAGGCAGTGAAGGTAAAACAGGCTCTGCGGGTTGGTACAATTCTGCAGGTTTTGACAAAGCAGCAAAAGAAGAAGGCCTGTATGCGAAAAGCATTAATGGTGATGCTTTCTCTGATGAATGCCGTCAAACTGTCATTGATTTAATTAAACAAGATTTAGGCCAAATTGATTTAGTTGTTTATTCACTGGCCTCTCCAGTGCGTAAAATGCCTGAAACGGGCGAAATTGTACGCTCAGCATTGAAACCTATTGGCGAGCCGTATAAATCTGTTGCGTTAGATACCAACAAAGATGTACTGATTGAAGCGGTTGTTGAACCTGCAAATGAACAAGAAATCGCAGACACAGTAAAAGTCATGGGCGGCCAAGACTGGGAACTGTGGATGGACGCATTAGATGAAGCAGGCGTTTTAGCCGATAATGCACAATCCGTGGCTTATTCTTATATTGGTACGGACTTAACATGGCCAATTTACTGGCATGGTACATTAGGCAAAGCGAAAGAAGATTTGGACCGTGCGGCTTATGCAATCAACCAAAAATTGCAAGCTAAGGGTGGAGCCGCTTATGTCGCAGTACTAAAATCTGTTGTAACTCAAGCCTCTTCTGCAATTCCTGTCATGCCTTTATATATCTCTATTGTCTTTAAAATTATGAAAGAGAAAGGGATCCATGAAGGTTGTATTGAACAAATTCAGCGCTTATTTGCTACTAAATTATTCAATGGCTCAGTGCCTGATACTGATGAAAAACATCGTCTACGCTTAGATGATTGGGAATTACGTGATGACGTACAAAATACATGCCGTGAAATTTGGCAGCAGCTGAATGATAATAACATCAATGAGCTAACGGATTATCAAGGCTATAAAGCTGAGTTTCTCCGTTTGTTTGGCTTCGGCTTAAATGGTGTCAATTATGATGCAGATCTCAGCGGTGAAGTAAATTTTGAAGTGAAAGAGCTGATTTAATCATATTGGTCATTATGTAATATTTCTTAGAAACCCGCTATTTGCGGGTTTCTATTTTTAGCTATATTTATAAATCACATATTTTATTTTGTCTTGTTAGCTGAATTATTGTAATACGATAATTTCGCCATCGCGGATCACTGCTTTAGAAATAACAGTTCCATTTTCATCAAATTCGGTGAGTGTGCCAACGAGATCTCCATTTTTAAAAGTGCCAGTAATATTTGGCTTATTACTTGGAGTATTGTGGTAAATTTTAAATGGTCCTGATAATTTGCCTTGTAGCGCGGTTAATTCAACATCAATACGGCCATTTTCATGATAGTTACGGACAGTCCCATCTATCTTGCAGTTTTTTAGTTGAATTAGGGATTCTGGTTTGCCATTTTCATAATAGGTTTTGATGTATTTATCCAAGCATCCTTTAGATACCCATGCTTTGAATTTTGGCTGACCATTGTCATACTCAGTTTCAAATGCCCCTTCAGCAAGGCCTTTCGGTGCCTCTGTGGAAGGAAACTCCATCGTTTTTAACTCACTTAATTCTCCAAATTTTGAATCTGAGTTTGAATTGGAATTTGTAGAGCCTCCAAGTTGGCATCCAGAAACTAATAAAATTAAAGACAGTAATGCAACAGATTTAATTGGTTTTAGCTTGAACATGTAGCCCCTATTATTGCTGTAAAAAAATAATGTATTCAATTGCATATAAAACTATAGCCTTTTTATGACTATATATTGTGAGAATTATCCTAAACTATTTGCTTTAATGAATTATGAGCGATTTTTAGGATGTGGGAGTTGAACAAATATTGATGTTAGTCATCTTGATAATAAGGTAGTTTAGTAAGTTAATACGATTTGTATATTCAGGGAGTCATGAATGTTAGTTGTTGAAATGTTGAGTACTGGTGATGAAGTTTTGCACGGACAAATAGTTGATACAAATGCAGCTTGGTTAGCAGACTGTTTTTTTCAGCAAGGTCTCCCTTTGAGTAGCCGAACCACTGTTGGCGATAATTTAGAAAGTTTAGTAGCTACTTTTCTTGAACGTAGTTTATCTGCAGATGTTCTGATTGTGAATGGAGGGTTAGGGCCAACGAGTGATGATTTAAGTGCTTTGGCTGCGGCTAAAGCTGCGGGAGTCCCATTAGTTGAGCATTCGCAGTGGATTGAAGTTATGGAGCGTTATTTTATTGCTAGAGGGCGAGTTATGCCTGAAACAAATCGTAAACAAGCGCTACTTCCTGCCAATGCTGAATTAATTGACAACCCTGTAGGGACGGCTTGTGGCTTTTCCTTAGTTTTGAATGATTGTCTGATTTTTTTTACTCCAGGGGTACCTTCTGAGTTCAAAGTCATGGTAAATGAGCAAATTTTGCCAAGGTTACGTGCACGTTTTACTTTGCCAGAGCCGCCAATTTGTTTACGCCTAACGAGTTTTGGCCGCAGCGAAAGTAGCCTTGCGAAGCAATTTGATAGCTTACCTTTACCTGAAAATTGTGTTTTAGGTTACCGTTCTTCAATGCCTATTATTGAATTAAAATTAACAGGCCCTGCGTCACAAAAAGAGTTGATGGAGAGGGATTGGCAACTCGTGAAGCAAGGAGTAGGGGATAATTTGATATTTGAAGGTACTGAAGGTTTAGCTCAAAAAATTGGAAAATCCCTAAAAGAAAAGAAATTACATGTAGTCGTCAGTGAACAATTTAGTGCAGGGTTGTTAAGTTGGACATTAAATTCTGCAGGAATAGTCATGTCTTCCAGCCAAATCCTGTCTCTTGATGCGGGACAAACATTAGAAACCCTTGTGCAAAGAGCTCAAAAAATAGCGGCTAATCATCCGTTATCTATTGCTTTAGTCGTTGGTGAATATCATGAGCAATATTTAAACGTTGTATTATCAACACCTGATAAGTGTTATGCGCAAAGAATTCACTATTTACCAAACAACCATTCACAGAAAGAAAAGCAAGAAGTCAGTGTAATGTTAATATTAGATATGCTGTCTCGTTGGTTAAATGGTCGAGAGGTTATTGGCTATTATGAATGGTTAGTACAAACTGAAACACTTATCCTTGAGAGTTAGCAGGTTATGAAGTTAAACGATTATGAGTATATTCCTGTTCTTGAAGAGAAACCGTTTCAATCGGAATTTAAGTTAATTATAACTGAATCTATTAATTGGCTTAGGTGCATATTAAAAGAAAAACTCCATAGCGTTTATGTGTATGGCAGTGTGGCAAAAGGCTGTGCAAAGCCACAACAATCAGATTTAGACCTGTGTATTATACTGTGTGATGGTCTTACTCAATTAGAGGCTACCAAACTTAATGAATTACAAATTCAATTAACGATTAATCACACCGAAGTCAGCAAAATTGATTTTGATATTGGTATTATTACGGATGTGATGAGTGAGGCTAATTTATATAGTTGGGGGTATTGGATTAAGCATCACTGCCGTTGCATTTATGGGGGTGATTTAGCAACATGTTTTAGCCAATTTACCCCTTCACGAGCAATAGCCGAAGCTGTTAATGGTGATTTTGTTGATGTGCTTAATGCTTATGTCGACCAAATCAATAATTGTAATGATGACGCTGAGTTAAAGTTATTATATCGGGCGGCATCGAGAAAGCTTATTCGTTCGACTGATATTTTACGTTGGAAAAATGATAATGACTGGCCAGAAACATTATCTGAATATACACAGAAATTCGTTCAACGTTATCCAGAACGACAAAATGAAATAAATTATTTTTTATGTCAAAGTTTACAGCCTTTTGTTGATGAGCAATTCTTGGAACATTTAGTCCAGTTTATCTGCTGGTTGGATGTTGAACATTCAAATATTATTAATAAATGAGCCAATTATGGCTCATCCGGTTGTAGTGCATTAATGATGTAATTAATACTTGAAACCCCTTTCTTGCAGGCTTTGTCTTTTAAAACTGTCGGAGTTTTATCAATGGCCATTTTTACAGAAGACAATTGATCTGTGTAGGTTTGTGCTCCAATAATCTCAGGATTATTATTTAAGTATTCAATAACCTTATCGACTCTTTGATAAAATTGCTCACATGAGTCACCATCAGTTTCTAAGGCTTTTAGTTCATTAAGTGCGTTTGGAATAAGCTGTTTCGTTTGCAACTGTACTTGTTCGATATACTTCCCAGACTTTACTTGCTCAACTATAGTCATTACCTGATTTTTCATGTTAAAAAACAAAGTAATAGCTATAACTAAAGCAATGGCTAGAATAATATTGATGCTAATACTGATCCAAAGTAAGTATTTTTTCATTACATTCCTTGAGCGAAAAATAAATCTGTAATATCAATATATAGTTTAGTCTTGTGATTAATACTTGTATTTAAGATTAACACGAAAAAAAAGGTAACCGAACAATTGGCTACCTAGATTATTATAGTTGATAGAGGTTATCGAACAGTCAAAACAGAAATTTTTGAATTCTGAATAACCATCGATGCGGTTGAGCCTAAAAAATATGTGGACATGCCAGGGCGCTTTGAGCCAATAACGATTAAATCTGCTGAAATTTCTTCAGCAACACGTAAAATCTCATCCCTTGGTGTTCCCATTAAAACTTGTGCACTGTACTTATTACTAGGAATATTAAATTCTTTAATTATCTCAGCCAGCTGCTTCGTGACATTTTCATGTTCACTATCCGCTTTTTCAGCAAAACCAAACCCCATTGTGGTATAGAAAGGAACAGTAGGAATAACCGCTAGAAAATGAATATGTGCTTTTTCATATTTAGCAAAGTATTGAATATGAGCCATAACTAATTGTGCTAAGCTTTTTTCTGTTATATCAATAGGAACCAAAATATTATTGTACATGTTTTTCTCCGGCTTTTATTTATTGAGTCCATGCAGTAATCGGGGTATTGGTTTATAAGGAGTAACTCAGTTAAATCAGTAAATGGCCTAGTTAATTAAAATAAGGTTAATTTACGTATAGGACTTACATTATTCGGAATTTATGATAGCAGATTAATATGATAAATACTTTGACGGCGGATTCAACTTAGGCAACTTAGTGGTGTTGTTTGTAGGCTGTTTTTCATGCGCTTTGTGCTATGCAAAACTTGAGTACTTTGAATCATCATCTTCCTGTTATATGATCTATACATGGTTTGTATACATATCATATTGTTGAGGTTATTTTGGGTATCGTAAAAATTTCAGATGAACTGCATGATTATCTACGCCATGCGAGCCAGGTTATGTCCCGTTCAATTAATTCACAGGCAGAATTTTGGATTAAAATTGGTATGCAAGCTGAACTAAACCCGAATAAGACATTTACTATGTTAATCAATGAAATGTTAGAGAAAGAGTCAATTGAATTAAAAGGAAAGGTTCATGAATAATATTACAATTAAAACAGCAGAAGAAATTGAACTGATGCGTGAGTCTGGACGACTTTTGGCTAGTGTTTTCAAAATGTTGGATTCATTTATCGTACCGGGTATTTCCACGATGGAAATTAATGATAAAGTTGAAAGCTATATTGTTAATGAGCTAGAAGCAAGGCCTGCGAGTAAAGGCCAATATGGCTACCAATATGTTTTGAATACATCGTTAAATGAAGTTGTTTGCCATGGTGTTCCAAAAACAGATGAAATTTTAAAAACAAAAGACATTATTAATGTTGATATTACGCTAGAAAAAAACGGTTTCATTGCTGATTCAAGTAAAATGTATGTGATGCCTGAAGCTTCACCACTGGCACGTAAATTGGTCAAAGATACTTATGCTGCTATGTGGGAAGGCATAAAGCAAGTTAAACCAGGCGCAACGCTAGGTGATATTGGTTCTGCTATTCAACATTATGCGGAATCTAAAGGTTATAGTGTCGTGCGCGAATATTGTGGGCATGGTATTGGGCGTGAAATGCATGAAGATCCACAAGTTCTTCATTATGGCGTACGAGGAAAAGGGGTTGAATTAAAAGAAGGAATGACATTTACGATAGAGCCAATGATTAACCAAGGTGGAATGAAAATTAAAACAAAGAAAGATGGCTGGACGGTCGTAACTAGAGATAAAAAATTATCTGCACAATCCGAACATACGGTATTAGTCACTAAAGATGGATACGAAGTTTTAACATTACGTGATGAAGAAAAATAGCGTTAAAAATAGACTTTATAAGCTTGTTACCATAAAGGTAACAGGCTTTTTTTAGATTAATTTTTACTATTGTCTCAATGCTACTGCTATACGGTTAAACGCACTCATTAAACCAATAGCAACAGATAGCTAGTCAATTTATTCATGATGGACACTTTTGCGACATTTACGAAAGATGTGCAACTTATATCGTCAAAAAAATACGTTCTAATAGAGAACATTTCAGAGGTGCTACTCAATATATTTGAGGCTCAACCTGAAAATGGAGTAATGTATATTTTAGTTAAGCTAATCAATAGTGAATTAGCAGGGGATTATGTGATATTGGCAAACGAATACGGGCTAAAAATAGAGTATTGAATGAGTGGTGGATAAAAATAAGAGATCACTATTTTTATTATTGGAATTCATCAATGTCAAAAGTAAATTAGAAACCATAAACCTTTGTGGATCAGCTAAAGACAATTGATAGTAAGCTCATCTAATTTAATTATAGAGCTAAGTGTTTTTTATCTGTTGAATTTTATAAGTGTAGGTGATTTATAATTAAATAAATTATAAATATTAAAAAATATTGTAACTTATAAAAAATACATATGGACTAAAATAAGTCATATTTAAGATAAATGATGATATCTTATTGTATTTAAATGAAATAAATGGTTATGCATTTTTTGCATGGCTTTTCGCCCATTTGCATTTCTCTTTAAGTTAAAAAAATGTAACTATCGGCTTCAGGCTCAAGAGTCGCATCCAATAAAGAGTTATAGTTTATTTCTATAACGATAAATAAATAAAATAGGGGTACGAATGAATAGACATAAACTTATGAAACAAATAATGATAGCGATTGTTTTAGGTATCATATTAGGTTGGGGTTGTCATAATTATGCTGCATCGGTAGAAGAAGCGAAAGACATTGCTTCTTATCTAAATATCATTACTGATGTTTTTTTACGTCTAATTAAAATGATAATAGCACCATTAGTATTTGCGACAATTGTTTCTGGAATTGTCTCCATGGGTGGCTCTTCATCGGTGGGCAGTATTACAATTAAAGCTATGGTTTGGTTTATTTCTGCGGCAGTAATTTCATTATTAATAGGTATGATCTTTGTTAATGTATTCCAACTAGGTGTTGGATTAAATTTAACGGCCCCGGCAGTTGCTGTAGATAGTGGCTTAAATACATCTGGTTTTACCTTAAAGGCATTTATTACCCATATTTTCCCGAAAAGTTTTGCGGAAGCGATGGCAAATAATGAGATTCTACAGATATTAGTTTTCTCCATTTTCTTTGGTTCAGCTCTCGCATATATTTGCAAAGATAAAAAAAGTCCAATCGTTACATTAATCGAAGATTTATCACGTATTATGTTCCGTATTACTGACTATGTGATGAGTTTTGCTCCAATCGCAGTATTTGCCGCGATTGCTTCAGCAGTTACCGTCGAAGGTTTAGGGTTGCTTTATGATTATGGCAAACTTATAGGGCTTTTTTATGTTGCATTAGCGGTATTATGGGCGGTGTTATTCTTTGCAGGCTATGTCTTCTTAGGAAAATCTGTATTCAATTTAGGGAAGCTTATTCGTGAACCTGTTGCACTTGCATTTGCGACTGCAAGTAGTGAGTCTGCATATCCAAAAACAATGGAAGCCTTGAATCAGTATGGTGTACCTAAAAAAGTGACCAGTTTTGTACTACCACTTGGATACTCATTTAACCTTGATGGCTCAATGATGTATCAGTCTTTTGCTGTGTTATTTATTGCGAATGCTTATGGTATTGACCTGAGTATTACAGAACAAATTCTTATTCTGTTAACCTTAATGGTGACGAGCAAAGGTATGGCGGGCGTGGCTCGTGCTTCAATTGTAGTTGTTGCAGCAACGTTGCCGATGTTTAGTTTACCGGAAGCAGGTATATTATTATTACTAGCAATTGATCAGTTCTTAGACATGGGAAGAACTGCAACAAATGTCGTTGGAAATAGTATTTCTACCGCTGTAATATCACGTTTAGAAGAAAGGAAAGGGCGTATTAATTCAGAGCCAGAAGTTACACTGAATGATAAAGTAACACCTACACTAGAATAATTCACAGCTATAGTAATTAATACTCGGTATACCCCTTCTTATAGCAATAGAAGGGGTTTCTATACAAAATGAAACATATTAAGTTGTTTGATTACGCATAAATTGCCAAAAACGCTCTGAGGAAATATTTAATCTAGCTTCAGTACGATAAATATAAACTCCCATATTTATCGATAAGCTGGGGTCGAGAATGGCGAGTTCATTCTGCTCAATTTCATTTTTAATTGAGTAATCGGGTAACCAGCCAACACCGCTACCATTTAATACCATACGTTTTAATACATCACTCATCGATGAAACAAATGAGAGTTCAAAGGGCAGATGGGCTGATTTATTCATTAATTGATTAACCTGCCTTCCCATATAACTTTCATCGGTATATTTCATTAAGGGAAGTATTGAACCATCAAGAGTGTAAATGGATTTTTTCTCTTTATCACATAGAGAGACTAAGTGTAATTGACTGTCTAATATTTTTGCATGTAAGAAAGGTGATGACATCAGTTCTTCATTATAAAATGATAAAATAAAATCACTTTGTCCTTCTTTTAGCTTATGAACAGCTTCATCGACATTTATTGACTCAACAAAGAAAATTTTATCAATATTTTTAGAGAACTGAGATATAAAATCAGGGAGTAAAAATACAGAAAGTGAATGAGCTGCCGAAATATTTACCCTCTGTTTTTCATTATCAACCCCTTTAATTCTATTTATTTGGAAGTAAATATCATCAAGTAAATTTCTTGCATAGACAATAAAGCTTTTTCCCTGAAGTGTGAGTTGTAGTGGGTTAGTATTTCTATCGAATATTTCAAAACCAATAGAAGATTCAATGGATTGAATTCTTCGACTAAAAGAAGATTGAGATATATTCCTTTTTTCTGCCGCCAATGTAAAACTGCGACACTCTTCCAGTACAACAATATCGTGCAACCATTTAATTTCAAGATTACTGATCATTGTGTCCTCTTGTATCATAATTATTAATTTTGCTATGCAAATTTAGCATAACTTATAGAAACTCTGCAATTACGAAAGGAAAACATTATGTCATGATATCATCAATTTGAAGGAGGTATTATGAAAAAAATATTAGGTATGTTAGGGGGGATGGGTCCCAGTGCAACCGCAGATGCTTTTTCAAAACTCATTAATAATACAGATGCAAAAAAAGACCAAGAGCATATTCCTGTTATTATTGTATCGATACCTGATATTCCTGATAGAACGGAAAATATTATTCATAATGGCTCTTCACCTTTGCCAGCAATGATAGAATCCCTAAAAATACTGGAAAATGCAGGTGTGTCTTGTATTATAATGCCTTGTAATACGGCTCATTTCTGGTATGAAGATTTAATCAAAGAAACAAAAGTTCATTTTATTAGTATTATAAATGCGGCCTGTAATAAAATTTTAAAAGATAATATAAAGAAAGTTGCTTTATTAGCAACAACAGCAACTATAAAAACAAAATTATATCAGAATAAATTAAGTTTACATGGTGTTGAATGTATCGAACCTGATGAAATGAACCAATATAAAATAATGCAGAGTATTGTTTCCTATAAATCAGGGGATTTTATAAAAGCAAAAGAGCTTATTTACCCTTATATAAATCAATTAAAATCAATAGGGGTTGATAAGTTTGTTATGGGATGTACAGAAATCCCTTTAATATTAGAAGATATATCAAAGGATAGTCCAGAACAATTTATTGATGCGACAGAAGCGTTAATAAATGAAGCTATTGATTGGTATAGTTATAGTAACGGCTTTAAATAAATAGGGAATAATCAGTTAATTTAATTAGATAGTTAAATAAGATCAGCACTAGGGAATTTAATTGTTTTATAACAACTATTCATTAAATTATGAAGGTATAAGCACACATGAAAGTCATATGTGTGCTTTTTACGTTTGCATTAGATAAATGAAGTTTGATGGTATTTTGAACGATTCTTCCATTGAACAGCTAAAATTTAGGAATGTTAGACTTGTAGTTAGAAAATAAGTGGTGACAATAAGGCGCTTTACTATAATTATTAATTTGATAGGGATTAACTCATGCAATTTAAATCAATGATTAAATTGGTTGTTGGCGCTGCATTACTTCTAGTTATTGGTCTCGTAGGCATTAATTCATACACTATTGTACAAGATGGCTCGGTTAAGGTGGGAACATTTTTAGGAAAAGTTGATCCAGTTGCCTATGATGCAGGTTTACATTTTCCAATTAACCCGTTTACAACGTTTGATACATACTCGACAAAAGATATCCGTGTATCACTTAAAGAACTTAGAGTACCTTCTCAAGATAAATTAAAATCTATTGTTGATATTACAGTGATGCTTCAGTTTGATGGTGCTAAAGCTCCGGTATTACGTATTAATGGTGGTACCGAAAGTGAAGCTTTAGATAAATATGTACGCCAAAAATTGATTTCAACTATTTTGGAATTTGGTAAAGATGTCGCTAATGCGCAAGATCTTTATACTGCAGATACACAAAGAAAATTACAAGAATCTATTCGTGATGCTATTCAAGGTTACGCTTCCCCTTATGGCTATACAATAAAAGAAATCATGATCCAAGATATTACTTTGCCTGAAGTTGTTCAAGAGCAAGTGGTTAATACTAAAATGCGTCAAGAGCAAATTAACCAAGCAAAAGCGGAGGCAGAAAAAGAGCGTGAATTAGCTCAGAAGAAGGTTGTTATTGCTGAAGCGGAGAGAGAGTCTGCGGAACAACAAGCCATCGCTAGAGAGCGTAATGCACAAGCAAGCTCATTTGCTATGCGCCAAGAAGCTGATGCAAAATTGTATGCTGCACAGAAAGAAGCTGAAGCTAATGCAATATTGCAACGTACTATCACCCGTGAAATGATCAATTGGAAACAGTTAGAGATTGAACAAATTAAAGCACACAAATATAAAGGTGAGGTACCTAATATTGTTGTTGGTGCAGATTACGATGGTAAAATGATTATGGATATGCGTAATAGCCAGTAATATTAATTAAAATAATTACTGTATTTAAAGCTCGTTCTATTAAGCTTGAAGTGGCACACACAAAGTTGTGTACTGTTAGTCAGCGGGTTGTATGGCCTGATTTCGATATTTAATCGGAATCAGGCCATTTAATTTATAGAATGGTACACCTAATTTTTTATAAATTAATCACAAGATGGTTTACCGGTACGATGATTCAACGCGCCGTTATCAATAAGGAATTTTTGCATTTCTGGAAGATTATTCTTACATGCATAAGTTAATGCACTTTGGTCATAAGAAAACATGGTCACATCATCAGTCGTTGTACTTCGGTTAATATCTGCACCTTGCGATAATAAGTATTTAACCGTTTCCATTCTATTATTACTCGCAGCTATCATGACTAATGTTTCACCATCACTTTCAATTTGTTGATTATTCAAATCTACTTCATTTTTCATTAGCTGATGGACTTTTTTTACAACATTGACATTATTACCAAGCACTGCTGATTTTAGTACGTTATATACGTCACCTGTATCGGTAGCCCAAAGATTTGCATTTTGCGATATAAGATAATCAACCATTGCTTCATCGCCAATAAAAGCAGCCGATCCCAGAGCCGTTTGGTCTAAGCTACCTGTGTCTTTGGCTTCTATATCTTGCCCCTCAGTAACCATTTGTTTTACTTTATCTAAATCTCCCTGCTTTACGGCATCAAACCATTCGGCATTGGCGCCTTCGCTAGGACTTTCATAGAAGACTCTCCAAGGTAAGCGTTCTTTATTCGCGAGTTCAAGCATTGTGGCGTAATCTGTTTTGAACTGCCTATATTTTAAAGGATTATTATTATTAATAACTTGGGCTTGAGATACTGCCCCAAAAGTAATTAATGAAAAAGCAAACATAAATTTTTTAATATACATATTGAAGCCTTATTAATATTTGGTTATGTATTAGTATTGAAAAATAAACGATACAAAGCAATACAAATCATACTCATTATACTTTTATGTGGTTATTCTGGTTTATTTGAATATATTAATTTGTATCTTGATCTCAAGGAACGATGACATAATCTGGATCTGCGATAGCAAATAACCCATTTTTTCTAGCTCAGGTGGATATATCTACTAGGGATTAATTTCTTGTTTTATTTATTTTGCGAGCACTATTAGCGCGAAGTATTTTGTGAACTTATAGTCTAATATAATCGTGCGAAACGCCTTAAAGAGTTAGAACTACTAATAGGATTGGTCATGATTGCGGTAAGCGCTTGTTTATTAGGGTATTGTGTAAGATATGATGGGAAGCATCAATTATATACCCCTTTGAAAAAACTCTATGAGGATGGTCTAGTCATCAGTATTTGCCCTGAAGTTTTTGGTGGGTTACCAACACCAAGAGCATCGGCAGAAATAATGGGGGGAAATGGTGATGATGTACTCGCTGGTCGAGCTAGTGTGGTCGGTAGCGATAATGTCGATGTCACGCAGGAGTTTATTCGCGGTGCGCATATTGCATTAGAAAAAATCCAACTAATGAATGTGCGATTAGTTGTACTTAAAAGCAATAGCCCCTCGTGCGGTAGTCAGCATATCTATAGTGGCCAGTTTGATGGTAATTTAAAAGTTGGCATGGGTGTTTGTGCCGCACTATTTAAACGGCATAATATTGATATATTGGATGAAAACTCACCTGATTTAATCATGAAAATTAACGGTTATTTAGAAATATTGTAATGAAAATATCTATAGATAATCAACTTAGGGTTAATTTAGGGGAGTACTGCATTAGTGAGTTTGTGCTTTATTGTTAGCTAATTGGGTGTCGTATTATGATACCTAATTGCTGTTATTATCTGAAATTTAGTAAAAAAATAGTACTGCCTAGATAATTGTATTGTTCTTGTGCTATATCATTAGTAAATAAACTTTATGAGCTAATGCAATGTTCAATATTTCTGAGTTGATCAATGACTCTCCAATCGATTCCATTCTTTTATTTGTGATCACATTTATCTTGTTAGTTATTTCCGCTTATGTCGGTAAATATATTTTCAAGCGTAAATCAGCCCACGAAGAAGCGACAGATGATGAAGCTAAAATTATTTTAGGGGCGATTTTATCTTTATTGGGTTTATTGATAGGGTTTGTTTTATCAATTTCGATTAATGGTTATAACAACCGCCAACAAACAGAAGAAAATGAAGCTATTGCTATTGGTACAGCATACCAGCGAGCACAGCTATTGAGTACAGATGATAGAAGTAAAGCCTCACAGCTTATTCAACAATATTTGGAAGCTCGGATTGAGTTTTTTAAGTCGGGTATCAGTGACGAAAATAACCAATGGCGGATGACTTCTTTGGAGAAGCAAAGCCAGTTGTGGGAAATAGCAGTAAAGGAAGCCAGCCAAACACCAAACCCGATTGTGGCTTCTGTATTAAGTGCATTTAGTGACCTTTATCTTTCTCAACAAAAGACGATGGCAAGTTGGCGACACCAAATTCCAAATGCCACTTGGTTTTTACTGATCTTTTTTGCTATCTGTTCAAATATCCTTATTGGCTACAATATACGCGGAACAAAAGGGAAAAATTGGTTGATACTCATATTGCCTTCATTAACCACGTTGGCTCTATTTATGATTGCTGAAATTGATGTTCCTGGTGAAGGTATGATCCACGTGACACCGGATGATTTGATTTTATTACAGGAATTCTTATTTAGGGATGGTGTTTGGTTGGGAAAGTAGGGTAGCTGTAAAAAAACTCCCCGCTAGCAAATTTGCCATGGGGAGTTCTGTTTTAGCGGACGATAATACCTAATAGAATTCCGATCGCGCCAAAGTCAGCGTCACTGAATGTAGTATTAGCAATACCAATATCCCCAAGAACAGGTAACAGGAATACGGGTAGGAAGGTAATCAATAGTCCTTGAGCGAATGCACCCAAGATAGCGCCACGACGACCGCCTGTTGCATTACCAAATACACCAGCAGCTGCACCTACGAAGAAATGGGGGACAACGCCTGGAATAATAACCGTCATATTTAATGCATATAGAACGAACATTCCCAAAACACCCGCAGCAAAACTACTTAAAAAGCCGACTAATACTGCGTTTGGTGCATATGGGAAGACCACTGGGCAGTCTAAAGCAGGTTTTGCGTTAGGGACTAATTTGTCAGAAATACCTTTAAATGCAGGGACGATTTCTGCAATAACCATACGCACACCTTGCAGGATAATGTATACGCCCGCAGCAAATGTAATAGATTGCATTAATGAGAACATGAACCAATTCTTACCACCACTGACTTCGCGAACGAAATCACCGCCTGCGAATAAGCATGTAATGATAAAAATAATGAACATGGTGAAAGAGATAGCGACAGGTGTATCTCTCAAAAATAGTAAGCTTTTCGGGACATTCATATCTTCTGTTGAATGTTCTTTATTACCGAATTTGCTTCCAATGAACCCTGCTAGGACATAAGAAATCGTTGAGAAATGGCCAATCGCAACATCATCTGAACCCGTCACTTTTTTCATGTAAGGGTGGGCAATGGCTGGGAAAAATACCATACAAAAGCCAACAATCAGTGAGCCAACAGTGACTAATAGTGTACCTTCCATTCCCGCGGTGGCTAAGATAACCGCAATCATCATGGACATGAATAAAGTATGATGCCCTGTGAGGAAAATAAATTTCCAAGGCGTTAAGCGGGCAATCAAGATATTGATTAGCATCGCAAAGAACATGATCATGGCCATTTCACGACCGAAGCTTTTTTGTGCAATAGAAACAATAGCTTCGTTATTTGGTACCACACCATTAATACCAAAAGCATGTTGGAAAATAGCTGAAAAATCACCTAGCGAGCTGACAACTAATCCAGCACCAGCACCTAAGATCACAAAACCCATGATGGTTTTGATGGTGCCTTTAATACATTCAGTTACTGGTTTTTTCTGCGCGATCAAACCAATAAGTGCGATTAAACCTACAAGAATGGCTGGCTCAGATAAAACATCCTGCATCAGAAAACGAAAAAATGACATAGTGCCTCCGCTTACATTGCACCAAGTTTTTGTAAAGCAACAGTCAGGCGTTCTTTCATTGCTACTTTATCAATCATATTTTCGAGAGCAACGATTTCGCCACCAACTTGTTGTGCAACTAATTGTTCTGCAATATCGCTTGTCCCAACAAAGATGTCACTCACAGTGCCTTTTGCAGATCCTAAATCGACATGGTCAACATCAGCGTTAACTTGCAAGTCTTTCAAGATATTTTTGATGCTCATTTCCATCATCAGACTGGTACCTAAACCATTCCCACAAACAACAGTAATTTTCATAATGTTTACCTTAATATTGAGTTTATTCGTATTTAGCGATGATTTTTAGAATGTCATCGACGTTTTCTGATTGCATGATGTTATCTACATCTTCTTGATTATCAAATAGTTCAGCTAATTTTGCGATAGCACCAATATGGCTATTGCTATCAGTTGCTGCCAATACAATTAATAATCTGATTGGGTCATTGCCTTCGGAACCAAACTCAACGCCTTGCTTAATAACGGTTAGTCCAAGAGATAGTTGGTTTACTCCGTCTTCTGGGCGTGCGTGAGGCATGGCAATACCAGGGCCTAATACATAGTAAGGGCCAATTTTTTCGTGTGATTGAATTATTGCATCAATATATCTCGGTTCGATGAATTTATTATTAATTAATGGATTACAGGCGATTTTTATCGCTTCTTGCCAATTACTGGCACTGTCGACGACTTGAATGACGTTAGGGGTCAGTAATGTCGTTAGCATCGGGTTGCTCCTGGTAGAGTGAAATTATTATCTTTGTAATGGTTGAATGAATAGTAGTGCTCTATGGTAGCGCTATCTAGTTGAATATTTCATTTTCGTGATAGCGCTATCATTTTAAGAAAATATAGCGAACAAATATGAAATGAGTACACTTGTCGGCTGATTAACAAATTCAACCTGTGGTAAGTTAACCCGAGTTGGTGATTTTTACTGTTTCTTTAGATTTAAGACAATCATATTGGCTGTTTTTAATGTATTAGTTTGAAAACACGAGAAAAAGTAAAAGTACAGGGTAAATGGCCACCAAAGATCTGAATATCTTAGGGTTAATAATAGTTTAGGCTAAGTAAAAGTATTACATGCAAAAAATACGAAAAAGAAAAAATACAGGGCGAGTCACATTGCAGGATGTCGCAAAATACGCAGGTGTTGGATCCATGACGGTATCTAGGGCTTTGCGCACACCTGAATTAGTATCCGATAAGTTACGTGAAAAAATTAATGCTGCAGTTGAAGAGCTTGGTTATATACCTAATTCAGCGGCAGGTATTTTAGCTTCAGGCCAAAGCCGTACTGTTGCTGTTTTAATTCCGTCTTTGCGTGATCATGCTAGTTCAGTTTTTCTGCAATCTTTACAAGAAGCGCTGAACAAAAATAGTTATCAAGTCGTTATTGGTAGCCATGATTACCAGCAAAAAAAAGAGTCTGAGGTCTTATCAACACTATTACAGAGCAACCCTGCAGCTTTGATTGTTTTTGGGGCGATAAACTCAGAAAGCGTTTCGAATTATTTGAAGAATTTAGATATCCCTGTGGTCAGTGTTGCGGGGGAATCTAATCATCCAGTCACGTTGAATATCAAAAGTAATGTTGGAGACGCGGTTAATTTTTTAACCAACTATATGTTACAAAAAGGGTATAAGAAGATAGGTTATATTGGTGCTCAAATGGACAGCAAAATGCAAAGTCAGCAACTAAGTGGCTGGAACCGAGCAATGCTGGCGTATAACCAAAGTGCAGACCAAAGTATTACAACTCCGTATGTTGCAACGATGGACTTTGGTCGCCAAGCAATTAGTGAGATGCTGACCCGCCAACCTGAGCTTGAAGCGGTGATTTGTAGCCATGAAATGATCGCGCTTGGTGTCATTTTTGAGTGCCAAAGGCGTTTAATTCAGATACCTAAAATGTTAGCGATTGCCTGCGTCGAAGGCTCTTCAAATTGTGATCACATCCACCCATCACTGACTTCAGTACGGATTGATTATAGTAAAATGGCTAGAGAGACAGCGAAAAGATTACAAAAATGGCTTGCTGATGCCGATTGTGATTTCATTGAACGTAAAGAAGGGGTTGTTTTCCCCTATAAATTTGAAGCAAGGCAAAGTGCTTAAATTTAATTTATCGTTATTGATCACGTTTTTTTGAATATCTTGCTTGTCCTTAGTAAATAATGGTGAATTTGCTCACTATTTCGGGGGCTGAAAAGTGGTTTTTTTTTCTCTCGAAATAAGATTGTCGGCTTGGTCACTATATCTTTTCTATTCTCTGTTAATGTATGAAAACTGCAGGTAGATGAATTCGGTTCAGCTAGGATTTTATTGAATGCTTGCACTATTTTGCCGTATTAGATATTAACAGGGGAAAATTATGAAATTACTAAAAACAGCTATCTCCAGCGCAATTTTATTTTCTTGTGGTGCGATGGCTACGATGACGGGTTCTGAAATTCTGAAGGTACAGGATGGGGGAACGCCGAATAAAGTTTACACTTCAGACAAACCAACCATTAAAGTAGCCACTTATAACATTGGTAAAAATGAGTTGGCATCAGATGTCAGTGACCTTGATGGGCTGAATAAAGCGATTGCAAAAATAGATGCGGATGTGATTGTTTTAACTGAAATTGATAACAAAACAGCTCGCAGTAAAAAAGTTCACCAGCTAGAAGAAATAGCTAAAGCCAATAAGATGGATTTTGCTTTTGGTAAGGCTCTGGATTTTGATGGTGGAGAGTACGGTGTGGGAATTTTATCAAAATATAAAATCGATAAGTCTAAAGTGATTAATTTACCCTCTGGTGATGCAGAACAACGTGTTGTATTAATATCCCAGATATCAAAACCAGGCTTTGATGCGCCAATCATTGTAATGGGTACACACCTTGATTGGCAGAAAGATCCAACCATTCGCATTGGGCAAGTGCGCCATATTTTAGATGCGAGTATTGGGGATACGGATACGGGATTTGATAATATTGCGGCCTCAATAAAAATATTAGCGGGAGATTTTAATTCAACAGCTAATGAACAGCCTATCCAAGAAATTCGTTATATGTGGAACCCAGTTGAGTTAAAAGGTGTTGATTATCGTAGTTGGCCAGCTGTGAACCCAGCCATTGATATTGACCATATTTTTACATTTAAAGGCCAAGTTTGGGATGTGAAAAAAATGGAAATCCCAACGGATAGTAAAGAGTTTCAATGGTCCAATGTTAGTGACCACCTACCTATAATTGCTGAATTAGAGCTACAAGAGCAATGAACACTTAACAGAAAAATTTTCGATAAAAGGCCTCATTTAGTTTGTAGGCCTTTCCAACTGTAATGATAAGTTAATTGGCTAGTATTTTTTTCCTTTCAATATAGCGTTTTTCAGCTATGCCTAAATAATACTCAACTGTTGAGTATATCTGCTGCCGCTGCTCAGTTAATTGTTGTGATGTATCTAATGTTGCACTCGTCTGCTGTTTAAATACGGTAAGGAATTTTTGAATGCTATCGAAATGACCGACGATATTAGCATAGTAAAATTGATATACATAAGACTCTTGAGAGTGGCTTAGCTCTGTGTTGTTTTTGATGTTATTAGTTGCAAGTAATAGTAATTGAATATTTGTCATGGTTTACCCTTTTCTTTGGAAAGCAATGCTACATGAGATGGAAAAAATATTTTGTCAAATTTAGCCGGATAATTTTATGTATTGGCTAAAAGAAGCAATTCTTTCTAGGAATATTCTGTAATTTGATTTGGTGGGATATATCAAAAATTGGGAAAAAGTAGGTATATATAAGAGTCTAATGGTAAATTACTATATAGATATTGTTAGAAATTCTTATGTTTTTTGGGCTCGTTCATTATGATTAACTTTTTAATATCAAAAAATTAACATTTTAGTAATTGATTTGTTTGTTATTTTGTTTTTATTAATCAATTGGTTAAAATCTATTGCGCTTAAGGGAAAGCGGCAATTTGGCTAATTTATTCTAAAAAAAATGCAAGATAACGAGACGTTAAGAATAAAGATGGAAGATAATTTAAATCAATGTGAATATTTTCATTTAATTGAATTTAAAGTATTTTTTTGTTTTTGGCTGCGAGAGTAGGCCAAGGGGGACTTATTTGAAAATAACGAATAAATTATTAATTAATTCAAATTTACGCTTATATTGAGTTAAATCACCTACCAAGTGAGTTAATTAATATTTCGACATAACTATTATTGAATTGAATTATTTTATTACATATTCCAGCTCATTTTTGTTAAGTTATGATGAACACTTAAATCTTATTATTGTTTTCTGTTTTTGGTAAAATAATTTTTTTAATTAAAAAATACAAATTGAAACAGTTAATGTTTTAAGTACTATTTATATTCATAGTTTAATATTGACGTTTTTAATCTTCTGGGGCGTGAAGTAGAGTATAAATACGGATGGTTATATAAAACTAATTGTATTTTTTTACTCTGCTGGTGGTAGCTATCGAGGGTGATAATTAGAAAAAGCAGGTCATCTAATAAGGTATTCTTATATAGATAGGGTTAACCATTATTAAAAAAATTATTATTTACTTACAACTGACTCAAGGTAACTATTTAAGTCTATTCTTGGGGCAAAATTTTTAGGTCATTTTGGTCAACTGGCTTGTTATTGAATAAATGAGAGCTTAAGAATATGAATATCATAAAGTTGCTCACAATTTTATTGTTAGCTGGGAGCTCTTTTATATTAGGAGTGACATTGAACTACTCCCCTAAACCTGATCTTGTGAAAATGGCAAAGAGTAGTGTTGAAGACTATTTATCTTTCCCAGAGTCTGCTTCATTTAGAAATGTGAAATATAATTTTATTCGTCAAACTACGGATAAGGGGGAGTTAGGTTATGTCTGTGGTGAAGTGTTTCGAATTAAAAATGCAAGGTTAGAAGGGTATAAAAAATTCATTATGAAAGCGTATAGTGATAAACAAGGGAAAGTATCCTTGTCTATTCCAATGGTTGAGGGAGATTACGATTTGATGCCAAAGGAAATGGTTGATTCGTTATGGACAAGATATTGCTTTTAAAAGTGAGTTATAACACCCATCTTCTTATTGAATTAAACTTGATAGGTCATACGCGTTTTAATTAAAGAAAGCCGGTTTACGGCTTTCTTTAGTCTAAATATGGCTTGAGTGTTGTATCTACGTGATTAACCTTTTAACTCTCTAGCACATTGTTGCAAATGTAAGAAAGAGGCGAATCTTGCATCATGACGAGTCTTATAAGCGTTATTTGCTTGGTAGGTTAAGTCAATCGCACTAAATTGATCCATAGCCTGTGCGACATCCTCACAGACTTTCCCTGCAACTGCTCCAAGGATTGCAGAGCCAAGCAATACAGGCTCACTGGCTTGTGTTGAAATCACTGGGACACCACACGCATCAGCAAGTAGCTGGCGGATCAACGGGTGTTGACCAGCACCGCCACTGACAACAATATTTTCAATCGCAGCACCAGAATTTGCTTGTGCTTCAATGATTTGTCGTAATCCATAGCCAATTCCACACACACCAGCAACATAGAAAGAAAGTAAATTTTCCATGCTGTTATCCATGGTTAATCCAGCAATGACGGCTCTGGCATGAGGGTCGGCAAAAGGTGCTCGGTTCCCTAAAAACTCAGGAACTACGTGTATTTTTTCAGCTAGCTCAACAGACTGTGATGGTGAAGATGCTTTTTCTAATACTAAATCCGCTAACATAACAGGCAAAGGTTTACCTTGCTCTTTTGCCGTGAGTTTTGCTTGTGCAAAAGCGGGATGCAAGGAAAGTAGCTGGTCAATTGCTGCGCCAGCCGCACTTTGGCCACCTTCATTTAGCCACATACCCGGTACCATTGCACTGAAATAGGGCCCCCATACACCCGGTATAAATACAGGTTCTTTGGTGGTTGTCATTGTGCATGAAGAGGTACCAAATACATATGCCATATTGGCGGTTGCATCGCCATTAACGCCAACAGTACCAATACCGCCTGCGTGAGCATCTATCATACCAGCGGCGACAGGAGTTCCTGCTAGCAAGCCCATTTGTTGGGCCGCGGCTTCAGTTAAGCCTTCACCACAAGGCGTTCCTGGTTCCACAATAAGCTGGCCAATACGTGAGAAATTTTCATCTGCCAGTTCAGATAAACCAATCTGTTGAAAGTAACCCTCATCCCAGCGTTTCTCATGGGCAAGATATGTCCACTTGCAGGTGACAGTACAGGTTGAGCGAGCTAAGGAGTTAGTCGATTTCCATGTTAAAAAATCGGCTAAATCAAAAAATTGCCATGCGTTATCATAGGATTGACGTAAATTTTCTTTTAGCCATAAAATCTTAGGCGTTTCCATTTCAGGCGAAATCTTACCGCCAACATAATTTAGAACAGGGTGTTTTAATTGATTAATGCGCTCAGCTTGCTCTGTCGCACGGTGGTCCATCCACACAATAATGTTGCGCTCAGGGTCATTCGATGGGCTAACAGTAATAGGCTGTTTATCTGAACCAATGACAACCAGTGAGCAGGTTGCATCAAAGCCAATACCTGCAACTTGTTGTGGTTTTACTGTTGATGATGCTATTGCTTGCTTGACACAATAACAAACAGCTTCCCAAATTTCGTTACTTGATTGCTCTGCAAAATTGGCATTGTCACGAAATAGCGTAATATCACGTTTGGCAGAGGCTAACATATTGCCTGACATGTCAAAGACACCTGCGCGAGCGCTGCCTGTGCCAACATCGATACCAATAACGACTTTATCGTTATCTTTTATTTGTGTATGTAAATTATTCATTTTCCCTCCAAGGTGCTAACTGCAATGAATTGCGAGATGACAAGTTAGAGATCAACACTGTTTGGCACAATAACAAGGTCACGAATAGTGACATTGCGTGGGCGAGTTAACATAAATAATACGGCTTCAGCGACTTCAATCGGTTGCATTAAGCTACCATTTGCTAAGGCTTCTTCCATTTTTTCTTTTGGCCAATCATCGAGTAAGGCAGTGACAACAGGGCCGGGTAATACTGCACCAACACGAACACCATGTTCAGAGACTTGGCGGCGCGTTGAATGGACGAAGGCTTGAACAGCAAATTTTGATGCGGTGTAAATCGGTTCCCAGATCACGGGGACAACACCTGCAATTGAACTGGTGAATAATACATCACCGGATTTTTGGGCAATAAAATGAGGTAACACCGCGCGGACACAACGGAAAGCCGCATTAATGTTTAAATTTAATACCTTATCCCACACATCAGGGTCACCCTCAGCAACAGGGCCGCCAATATAGGCACCGGCGTTAGCATGGAAAATATCTAAACGGCCTGCTTTTTGTAAGATGGCATCTAACATTCCATCAACTTGTTCTGGTTTCATTAGGTCGACAACTAATGGGATCGCGTTTTCACCTAATTCTTCAACAAGTTGGTTTAATCGCTCTTCTGCGCGGTCAATTAAAACGACTTTTGCGCCTGCTTTAATTAGTGTACGTGCACATTCAAGACCGATACCTGAAGCAGCTCCGGTAATTGCTGCGACTTTGTTCTCAATAGAAATGGCCATAATTTACTCCAATCGGATATTTTAGCGAAATGTAAGAATAAAAAGCGTCTGAAATTAATGAAACAGCAATGAGTCACAGGGATGGATAGGTGGCTACATGCGATGGTTGATAGTATTTATTTTGCAGTCTATCAACTCAGGCATCATCAATTTCAATGTTGCTCAATCGATGTAGCAGTATTGCGACTTTTCGACTTTGGTGTCAAGCTAGTAAAAAATGGAGATGAGAATCTGTGACAAAGATCAGACAAAATAAGAAAACAACGATCTATGACCTTGCTGAATTAGCCGGAGTTTCAGCGAGTGCAGTGAGTGCAATACTTAATGGTAATTGGCAAAAAAGGCGAATTAGTGCACAGCTTGCTGAAAAAGTGATCCGCATCGCCGAAGAACAAAATTATGCAGTCAATAAGCAAGCTAGCTTGTTGCGCAGTAATAAATCCAAAATAATCGGTATGTTAGTCCCGAAATATGACAACCGCTACTTTGGCTCTATTGTCGAACATTTTGAGGAAATGGCGCGTGAAAGAGGGCTGTTTCCAATCATTACCTGCACGCGACGTGACCCTGAGTTAGAAATAGAAGCCGCGCGCGCAATGATCTCTTATCAGGTGGATTGGTTGATTTCAACGGGGGCAACGAATCCAGATAAAATTACCGAAATTTGCCAAGCTTCGGGGGTTTCAACCTTAAATTTAGACTTACCGGGCTCGTTGGCGCCTTCGGTTATTTCAGATAACTATCTTGGTGCAAAAAATTTAACTCAACGTATTTTAAGTAAAAATAAGCCTCAAACATCAATAAATGAAGCCTTAATTTTCATTGGTGGTCGTGAACATGACCACAATACACGTGAACGTATTCGTGGGTTTATTGATGCACATAATGAAAAAGGTATCACGGTTCCACAAGAAAATATTTTGGCTTGTGGTTATGCCCCCGAAAAAGCAGAAAAAGCGCTTTCTCAGTTTTTTGAACAGAATAGTAATGATCCACAGAAAATAGTGAAATGCGGTTTATTTATTAATTCAACCATTTCATTAGAAGGGGTTATTGATTGGTTAGGTAAAAAGGGGTATATCGGTTCGCACCAACCTCATTTAGGCTGTTTTGACTGGGATCCCTTTGTTGCACTTTTAGGTAATGACATCGAAATGGTCAAACAGGATGTGCCAACGATGCTAAATCATATTTTTAAGTTGATAGATAATGAAAATAGCAAAGCACAATTAATTGAAGTGCTACCTGTGGGGGTGGTCAAAGGGTGATATTAAGAAAGTACCGCTTATCGTTGATGACCAATAAGCGGTGGGAGGTCATTATTTATTCAGTGTTGTAACCAATAATTGGTGGCGTTGGTTATAGAATTTTGTATAGGTCATATACCCAGCTAGTATGGTCGAAAGGCTGGCTGTGCCTAACAGCATAAAAGTCACCATAATCTGGTACTTAACGGCTTGTAACGGGTCAACTCCAGCAAAAATCAGCCCTGACATCATACCCGGTAAGCTAACAATTCCGACTGTTTTGGCTGAGTCCACCGTTGGGATCAGTGATGCACGAATACTGTCGCGAATTATAGATGCGGAAGCAATTTTTGGGGTCGCCCCCAAACTTAACATTTCTTGAATTTGTTGTTGCTGGCTTGAAAACCGCTGACCAAGGTTATTAAAGCATAGCCCTACAGCAATCATGGCATTACCCGCAATCATTCCCGTTATAGGAATGACCTGCATAGGCGTAAATGCGATGGCATTGGTTAATATCAGAATTAACAATGTAAGAAATGTACCAGAGCTAATGGCTATTAATGCAGTAACATAAATTTTATCAATATATTTACTTCTTTTCTTGGCGTTCCACGCGGCATTGACGCAAATAAACATCACCAATGCAATCGTGAGCAATTCGTGATCCACTCTAAATATGTATGTTAGAATATAGCCTGCGATCAACAGTTGAATAATCGCTCGGCAAGTACTCCAGATAATATCTTTTTCAAGGGACAGTTTTTCTTTATGGCTAATAAAAATAGCCACTAGGACTAACAGGATAGAAAAGGTTAGTGATTCATTGGAAATCGTTGGTTGATGCACAGTGGTATCCTATGATTCGGTGTGGTGAACAGGAAGCGTAATAATTTCATTGGTATGAGCGATTTCATCTTGGTCATGAGTTACCCATAGCACCCCTATTTTTTTGTCACTTGCTAAATGATGAATAAATTCGTTCACTTTAATTTTATTTTCTTCATCTAGGGCACTGGTGATTTCATCTAATAGCAAGACTTGTGGAAGAAATTGTAAGTTTCGAATAAGTGACACTCGCTGTTTTTCCCCTCCAGAGAGCTCATTGATCCCTTTCTCTAAAATAGAAGGATGCAGAGAAAACAGCTGTAAATCACTGATGACTTTGTCTTTATTAAATGGCAATTTTCGGATTTGATACGGAAAAACGAGGTTGTCATACACGGTTTGCCCAAATAAAGTAGGCGTTTGAGTACAGTATGAAACCTGCTGACGATACGTCTCTGGGAGGATGGTAGTGATATCTTTCCCTTGAAACTTGATTGTTCCTTGAGTGGGGGAAATTAACGAGGCCACTATTTTTAATAAGGTACTTTTACCACAGCCAGAAGGGCCCGTAATCAGCTTAAAGTCGCCTGCCTGTAAGTTAATCTGCACATTATCAAGAATTGTTTTTTGCTCAATACTATAGCCAATGTTATTCAGTTGTAATAGTAAGTTACTTTCTTCCATATTATCAATAACCTATAAATTAAATGTGCAGTATTTAGTGTAAATGATATTCATTCCAATATCTTACTCAATAACTCACGGTTGATATTGTTCAATATCAATTTAGATATAACTAATATTATGCGCCAATTAACAGGAAAATTATAGGGGAAGAAAAAATACACTTTCGACGGGGTGTTACAACGTAAATGAATTTTTCGGAGGGTTTTCACAGTCAAAAATAAAGTACAAATATTCATTTAAATTATTATTTTGAACATATGCCCATTTAGAATTTAATGAGATATTTAATTTGAGAGATATCTCTTTTTTTTAGATGAATAATATAGAATTTAACCAGTGATAATATTATATTAATAATACCAAGTAATTTAACCTTCGCTTAATATTTTGTTGTCTCTCTAAGGCAACCCTATATTTATTTCACCTATATATTGAATATCACATCATGATATTAAGGAATTGAAATGAAAAAATTTAGTGGCTATAGCACCAACTTTTCACTCGATGGCAAAGTTGCATTAATTACAGGGGGAGCAGCAGGTATTGGTTTCGCGATTGCTCAATTGTATGTTGAAAAAGGGGCTAAAGTCGCCTTAATCGACAAGTCAGATAAAGTGATAAAAACTGCGGAAAAATTAGGGAATTCAATTGGTATTCAATGTGATATTACAAATTCTGAAGCGGTTTCTCAGATGGTAAAACAGGTTGTTGAGCATTATGGTACGTTAGATATTGTCGTCAATAGTGCAGGGATAGTCGCACTTGCTCCCGCGGAAAATTTAAGTGAATCAGACTGGGACTTAACTATGAATGTGAATTTAAAAGGGACTTTTTTGGTTTGCCAGGCTGCAGGTAATGTAATGATTAATAATGGAAAAGGGAAGATTATTAATATGGCATCTCAAGCTGGGGTGATTGCCTTAGACCAACATGCAGCCTACTGTGCCAGTAAAGCAGCGATTATTGGTTTAACCCAAGTATTAGCACTTGAGTGGAGCCCAAAAGGTATACAAACCAACGCCATTTCTCCAACGATTGTCATGACTGAACTCGGTAAAAAAGCGTGGGAAGGTAAAAAAGGTGATGAAATGAAAGAAAAAATTCCTGCAAGGCGTTTTGCGGAGCCATCTGAAATTGCCGCATGTGCGTTATTTTTGGCCAGTGATGCATCTGATATGATTACAGGTCATAATTTAGTAATTGATGGTGGTTATAGTATCCAATAAGGATATTAAATTAATAATGAATAAAGCGAGTATGGATAGGTACTCGCTTTTTTATTGTTTATGATTTTATTTAGATAAAAATAAGCCAAATAACATAGATATTATTTGGCTTGTAATAGGAAATTACAATGTAGGATAACAGATATTAATTATTGCTATATCAATTAATCATTAGGTTTTAATAATGAACGTGACATAGTAATAAGCTTTTCTACGGTAAAACCAAAATATTCAAACAATTTACTTGCAGGGGCTGATTCTCCAAAACTGTTCATTCCCATAACTAATCCATCAATCCCTACATATTTACGCCAGTAATCACTAATACTGGCTTCGATAGCAATACGATGGCGAACATGATTTGGCAAAACGCGCTGCTGGTACTCTAAGGGTTGTTGGTCAAAGGTATCTGTTGATGGCATCGAAATAACATTTACATGAAAACCTTGTTCAGTCAGTTGCTTCCATGCTTCAACCGCTAATGTGACTTCAGAGCCAGTAGCAATTAATAGTAATTCAGGCGTCTCACTATTGCTGCGCAAAATATATCCACCACGCGCAATATTAGCGAGCTGTTCGGCTGTTCGTGAATATTGAATTAGATTTTGGCGGGATAATACAAGTGCAGTTGGCTTTTGTTGATGAATGATAGCCTGTTTCCAAGCCACAGCGGTTTCTACTTGGCAACAAGGGCGCCATACCGACAAATTAGGCGTGGCACGCAGCGAAACAAGTTGCTCAACGGGTTGGTGTGTTGGGCCATCTTCACCTAAGCCAATTGAATCGTGAGTATAAATAAGAATTTGTGGCAATTTCATTAACGCAGCCATTCTCACGGCATTTTGTGCATATTCAGAGAACATCAAGAAAGTTGCCGTGTAAGGGCGAAAGCCGCCATGCAATGCAATGCCATTGGCAATGGCGGTCATACCAAACTCTCTGACGCCATAGTGAATATAGTTGCCTGAAGGTTGTTCATTAATTGGCTGTGACCCAGACCAATAAGTCAGGTTGCTTGGGGCTAAGTCTGCGGAGCCACCGATTAATTCAGATAAAACAGGGCCAATAATATTGAGTGTATTTTGTGACGCTTTACGTGTAGCTATCGTTGCCGGGTTATCATTTAATTGTTGAATGAAGTTATCAATGATATCTGTAAATTTTTCAGGGAGTTGATTGGATAATCGTTGCGTTAGTTGCTCTGCGAGTTCTGGGTATTGTTTGGCGTATTCTCGTAGTGCTTGTTCCCAACGTAATTGCTGTTCAGCACCACGTTCTAAGGCATTCCAAGGTTGGTATATTTCATCAGGGATCACAAAAGGCGGATACGTCCAACCGAGTTGTTGGCGAGTCAGTGTTATTTCATCTTGTCCGAGAGGCGCACCATGAGAATCTGCGGTACCGGCTTTATTGGGCGAACCATAACCAATCGTGGTTCTGCAGATAATGAGTGTGGGTTTCGAGGTTTGTTGGCGTGCTTGTTCGATAGCCGCTTTAATCGCAGGGCGCGAATGCCCATTAATTGATCTAATTACATGCCAGCCATAGGCTTCAAAACGCTTTGCGGTATTATCGGTAAACCAGCCTTCCACATCCCCATCAATAGAAATGCGGTTGTCATCATAAAACGCAATGAGTTTATTGAGTTTTAATGTTCCTGCTAATGAACACACTTCATGGGAGATCCCTTCCATTAAACAGCCATCACCTAAAAATGTATAGGTATAGTGGTCAACAACGGGGAACCCCGAGCGATTAAACGTAGCCGCTAGGGTTTTTTCTGCGATTGCCATACCAACCGCATTGGCAATGCCTTGCCCCAGCGGGCCAGTCGTGGTTTCAACACCGGGTGTATAACCTAATTCGGGGTGACCCGGTGTTTTGGAATGGAGTTGTCGGAACTGTTTTAAATCATCAATGGATAACTCATAGCCTGTTAAATGAAGCAAACTATAGAGCAGCATTGAGGCATGGCCGTTTGATAATACAAAGCGGTCACGGTTAGGCCAATGTGGGTCTGCGGGGTTGTGCTGTAAATAATCTCGCCAAAGAACTTCAGCAATATCAGCCATTCCCATTGGGGCTCCAGGGTGGCCTGAATTGGCTTGTTGTACGGCATCTATTGAAAGAAATCGAATGGCATTGGCTAATTTATTTTGTGGTTGAGTGGACATTACAAAGCTCCCAAAGTAAAAGCGCCTAAAGTAAAACTAACGTTCCCCATTTTCATACTCACTGATTCGAGCCACTTTCGGCGCTGACCGTCCCCCTTCATAATGGGAAGCTAGCCATGTGTCGACAATGGTTTTAGCCAGTTCAGGGCCAATCACTCGTGCCCCAAAGGTAATAATTTGCGCGTCATTACTTTTCTGAGCTCGCTCAGCGGAGTATGTGTCATGGCACAGTGCTGCACGGATCCCTGTAACTTTATTGGCAACAATGGACATACCAATTCCGGTACCACAAATTAGAATACCGCGCTGGTGCTTACCTTGTACGATTGCAGTTGCAACCGCATGGGCAACATCAGGGTACATTTCATCTGCAACCCCTGTATTTAAACAGTAATCAGTCACTTCAATGTTTAATGCTGCTAAGTGAGCCTTAATCAAATCTTTCATTTCAAATGCAGCGTCATCTGCGCCAATAGCAATAGATAGCATGATAGAGATCCTTATTGTTGAACAAAAGTTCATTAGTCAATCAAATGTGCTACTTAGAAAATAGGATCTTATGAACAAATAATCAATAGGTGAACATATGTTTTTATTTTTATGATGATGAATTCTGTGATCTACAGCTTCAAATTTAATTTTTTTTGCCAAAAATGTAAAAAACAGGCGTTTTAAGACGATTTTATGAGAATTTTTGCACTGAATCACACTTTCACACTCTCACTATGGGCAAGGATGAAGAAAAGAGGGTATGGTTAATTTGTATCTTCATTGAACTTATGTTCATTTTGCAAACCGCCGAGGATAGAACTATGTGTGAACACTGTGATTCAAAAGCAACGATGAGCGCAGGCATTCCAGAAAAAATGAAAGCCGTGGTTGCTTATGCACCAAAAGACTACCGTTTAGAAACTGTCGATGTCCCTAAAATTAGTGAAGAAGAAATTTTGGTTCGCGTAGAAGCTTGTGGTATCTGCGCGGGTGATGTGAAGGCTTTTGAAGGTGCTCCTAGTTTTTGGGGGGATGCAGAACAGCCCGCTTATATCAAAGCGCCAATGATCCCAGGGCATGAATTTATTGGCCATGTTGTAGGCTTTGGCTCAAAAGTTGAAGGTTTTGCATTAGGTGACCGTGTTATTTCTGAGCAAATCGTACCTTGTTGGGAATGCCGCTTTTGTAAACGCGGCGAATACTGGATGTGTGAAAAACATGACTTGTATGGCTTCCAAAACAATGTGAATGGCGGTATGGCGCAATATATGAAGTTCACCAAAGAAGCCATCAACTACCATGTGCCTGTTGAGATGCCAATCGAAGATGCTATTTTGATTGAACCTTACGCCTGTTCTTTACATGCCGTGCAGCGCGCTAATGTCAAGTTGGGTGATGTTGTCGTGCTTTCAGGGGCGGGAACATTAGGTCTCGGTATGATTGGAGCGATTAAAAAATCGGGTGCTGGTAAGTTAGTCGTTCTGGATTTATTTGATAAACGCCTTGAATTAGCAAAAGAATTTGGTGCCGATATCGTATTAAACCCTAAACGTGATGATGTAGACAAAATTGTCAAAGAGATGACTGAAGGTTATGGCTGTGACATTTACATTGAAGCGACTGGGGCGCCTAAATCGGTAGAGCAAGGCCTTAAGATGATCCGTAAATTAGGTACTTTTGTTGAGTTTTCTGTATTTAAAGACCCAGTGACCGTGGACTGGAGCATCATCAGTGACCGTAAAGAACTGGATTTATTAGGCTCTCACCTTGGCCCATATTGCTACCCATTAGTGATTGAAGGTATTGGTAATGGCGATTTCCCAACCAAGGGGGTTGTGACGGATATTTTACCTTTAGATAAATTTGCGGAAGGTTTTTCGATGATGGCGAAAGGCGACCCGCACATTAAAGTGGTTCTCGACCCGAACCTGTAGAGCTGTCGTGGGTTGAAAAAAAGACGAAATTAAAAATATAACGATAAAAATTGGACCTGAATAAATGTCACCCTTCCAAGGCTTGTTATTCAGGTCCTAACCCAGCGAACAAGCACTGAGGTCAACAATATGATAATCAATAAACTGTCTAAAGTAACGGGGTTTTCACCAAAGTTACTACTTGGCTATTTTGGCGTCCTGATCTTTATGATGGGGGAAGGCCTAGAACAAGGCTGGCTGTCACCTTTTATAATTAGCCGTGGAATGAGTATTGAAGAATCATCATTACTATTTAGTGTGTATGGTTTTTTTGCTGCTGTCGCCGCGTGGTTGTCCGGTGTGTTGGCTGAAATTTATACCGCCCGTCGTGTGATGATTTTTGGTTTTGTGATGTTTGTCATTGGCTCGATTATTTTCTTGTCTGTTGGCTTACCGAGTAACAGCCTGTCTATCATGATCCCAACCTATGCGCTGCGTGGTTTTGGTTATCCAATGTTTGCCTATGGTTTCTTAGTTTGGGTAGCCTATGAGGCGCCAATTAAAAAACTGGGCTCTGCAGTCGGGATCTTCTGGTTTGTTTATAGTGGCGGACTCGGTGTTTTAGGCGTGATGTATTCAAGTTATGCGTTGCCAGTTTTAGGTGAAATGGCAACGTTATGGAGTGGACTGATTTTTGTCACTATCGGGGCATTTATTGCTATTGCGCTTAACCGCAACAAAGCGGGAGATACAACGGACTCACAGAAAGAAAAAGTATCGCTCAGCTATGTATTTAAAGGGATCACCATCGCGTTTGAAAACCCCAAAATTGGTTTAGGTGGCATTGTTCGTACTATTAATACCTCTGCAGCGTACGGTTTTGTGATCTTCATGCCAATGTTTCTTGCTGACTTTGGTTTTTCCCGCACAGAGTGGTTACATATCTACGCGGCACTTTGGACAGTGAACATCGCTTTTAATCTGATCTTTGGTGTTGTCAGTGACCGTATTGGTTGGCGCAATATTGTGATTTGGTTTGGTTGTGTCGGCTGTATGGTTTGTACCTTAATGTTTTACTACGTGCCTTATTATTTTGGGCACAATTATACCCTGATGATGATTGCCGCTGGGTTATTCGGCGCATGTCTTGCCGGATACGTACCGCTTTCAGCCATCATGCCGAGTTTAGCGCCTGAAAATAAAGGCGCTGCAATGTCAGTCCTTAACTTAGGTGCAGGCTTAAGTACTTTTGTCGGACCTGCATTAGTTGGGCTCTTCATTAGTAGTGTTGGAGCCTTTGGCGTGATTTGGATCTTCTCAGGGCTCTATTTATTTAGTGCGATATTGATGAAATTTATTACTGTGCCGGAAGAATTACTTGAACAGACGGCAAAGATGCAGCTAACACCAGAAAATAAGTAAATGAGGGAATTATGAATAGAATCATTAATGAACCTGATCTCGTTGTTGAAGATGCGATTCAAGGTTATTTGAAAGCGCACCCTGAATATTTTGCACAAACTGATAACGCGCGCGTTCTAAAATACCCAAAAGCCCCAATACAAGGGAAAGTGGGCATTGTCACTGGTGGTGGCTCAGGTCATGAACCTGCGTTTTTAGGCTACGTGGGTGAAAACATGTTAGATGCGGTGGCCATTGGGGAAATTTTCTCCTCACCCACTGCGGGCGCTTTTTTAGATGCGTTTAAAGCAGCCGATAGCGGTGCGGGTGTTGCCTGTTTATATGGTAACTATGCGGGCGATAACATGAACGTCAAGATGGCGATGAAAAAGGCAGAAAAAGCGGGTATGCAAGTCAAAACCGTGGTTGCTACCGATGACGTCGCTTCAGCACCTGCGAGTGAAAAAGAAAAGCGCCGTGGCGTTGCTGGCGAAATTCTCATGTGGAAAGTGGGCTCTGCCGCAGCAAGCAAAGGCTATGATTTAGACGGTGTTATTAATGCAGCACAAAAAGCGATTAATAACTGCCACTCTATTGGTGTTGGGTTAACGTCTTGCACCATTCCAGCAGTGGGTCATCCAAATTTTCATATTGAAGACGGGATGATGGAGCTAGGCATTGGCCATCATGGAGAGCCAGGCATTGAAATCATGCCAATTCAATCGGCCGCGCAAATGGCACAAACCATGTTAGCGCCAATTTTAGATGATATGCAGGCAAAACAAGGTGATGAAGTTGTCGTCTTGGTTTCAGGGCTAGGTGCGACACCAGTTATGGAGCTGTACATCTACTATGCAGAGGTTGAAAAACAACTCAGTGAGAAAGGTGTGCGGATTGTTCGTAACTATGTTGGTAACTATTTTACCTCACTAGAAATGATGGGGGTCACACTGACATTAATGAAAGTGGATGATGAATTAAAAACATTGATGGATGTCCCTGCATATTCATTGGGTTTAACACAGGTTAAATAAGGAGACAATTATGCAAGTTATTTCAACGGGCAACGGCAAGGAAATTACCCTTGATTTAGTGAACATTATTGTTTCTAACCGTGAATACCTCAGTGAAATTGATGGCGCAATAGGGGATGGAGACCATGGCATTAATATGGCTAAAGGTTTTAATCTATGCGCTAAAGCAATTGCAGGCCGTGAATTATCACTCAGTGAAGGGTTTGAAGAAATTTCAGACGCCTTGATGGAAGGCATAGGTGGTTCGATGGGGCCACTTTATGGCAGCTTCTTTATGGGAATGTCAGACAGTATTTCAGGAAAAAATATGTTATCGCAACAAGATTTTCTCGATATGCTGAAAAATGGTTTATCTGAGCTGCAAGACATCAGCAGCGCGACAGTGGGTGATAAGTGCTTGATGGATACATTGATCCCTGCAGTTAATGCTTTTGAAGAGGCGACAAAAGCAGGGGAAAACTTTAAACAAGCGCTTGATGCGATGCAGGCAGCTGCTGTTGCAGGTCGTGATTCCACAGTAGATTTAGTGGCTAAAATTGGCCGTGCAAGCCGCCTTGGTGAACGTTCAAGAGGGGTATTGGATGCAGGTGCCACTTCTTGTTGTTTATTATTGTGTCAATTAGCGCAGAGTATTGAAAAACAGGATGCATTAGCTAATGCATAATTGTTTTATATAATTCTTTCGTGGATATATAGTCAAATATCATTGCTATATATCCACTCTCTTTTATAACTCACTTATTAATTGCCACTAGAAACGCTATACTAAAACCTTATCACCCTTGTTGCGATTAACACCAATAAAGAGGAAACCACTATCTTATGGATAGATCACAAACATCTTCCGAAATCGAGCTACTGACTGAAATTGCGATAGCTTATTATCGTGATGAAATTACTCAGGAAGAGATCGCCAATAAGTTTGGTATATCGCGAATTAAGGTAGGCCGCTTACTCAAGCGGGCAAAGGAAGAAGGTATTGTAGAGATCAATGTTCGCTATCATCCTATTTTTAGCACTCAGTTAGAACAACAGTTACTTTCTCGCTTCCCGATTTCCCGTGCATTGATTGCCCTCGATCATCCCGACGAAGAAGAGCAACGTTACCAAGTCGGCACTCTCGTCGCTAACTATTTATCAACAACGTTACGAGACAACATGATAGTCACGGTCGGCCAAGGTCGCAATGTTGCGGTAGTGGCTGATAGCGGTGGAGCCGTCCCTGAAAAAGATTGCCGTTTTATTTGTGGAATAGGCGGAACCCATCGCCCAGGTGATTCCATCAATGCGGATCATATCAGCCGTCGTTTAGCCAAAAAGTTTGGCGGAACCAGCGAAACCTTATACGCGCCTGCTTATGTCGAAAATAACGAATTAAAGCAATCATTTATGAAAAATGGCACCATTAAGGAAACCTTAGATCGTGCCCGTAAAGCGGATATTGCCTTAATTGGTATTGGCGATATGAATGAAGATAGCTATATGGTCAAGCTAGGCTGGTTTACACCGCGTGAAATTGTTGATGCGAGTTTGAATCAAGGGGTGATTGGCGATATCGCAGGTTATGATTTTTTCAATGCGCAAGGGCAACATGTTGATACCGTGATGAATGACCGCGTGATAGGCCTAAGTATAGACGAACTCAAGAAAATTCCTTGCGTAATAGCGATTGCCTCAGAGTCATCAAAAGCGATGGCGATTATGGGGGCCCTGCGTACGGGGGCGATTGATATTATTGCAACGAGTGCGAGTAATGTGCGGACGATTTTAAAGATGTCCCAATAGCTCGTCATACTTCAAGCCGTCGCGTTGTTGACTACGTTCATTCGCATTAGTCACATACTTGTGTATGCTCCTAATGACTCATTCACTTGTCGCCTAGCGACAACTAGAATTATTTAGAGCTATTATTTGTCATACTTCAAGCCGTCGCGTTGTTGACGACGTATACTCAGTCATTGGTTCATTGTTTGACTATGACTCTAATTATTTAGAGTATCTATCATAAAATAGGTTTACATCACATAATTAGTTACCTTATTATTTTTATATAAATCTTTGGGAGATGGCATTCCTCCTCATGTAAAACCGCCCGTTGAGGGCTGATGATGCCTACGTTAACCTTTTCATTTGATGGGGTACGTAGGTATTATGTGCCCTAATATAGGGCATAAATGATCTATACTCGTCATACTTCAAGTTACATGGTTGTTGACTGCACAGCACTAGCCAAATCACATACTTCTGTATGTTCATTGGACTATCTTCGCTTGTCGCCTACATGTAACTCGAATTATTTAGAGTATAACAGGGAGACTTTCCTTTCGTTTATCCCGCCAGACATTAAAGGAAGTTTCTATGTACGCCTCTTTATTTGCAATCGCGATTGGTTCTGTTCTTGGTGGATGGCTAAGATGGTTTGTTAGCCTAAGACTTAATCACCTTTACCCCAACATTCCCCTTGGTACGGTTGCGGTCAACTTAATTGGCGGCTTTGTTATTGGTTTTGCCATCTCTTACTTTGCCAATGCAAATATTAGCCCTGCCTATAAATTATTCATTGTGACGGGTTTCTGTGGTGCATTTACCACCTTTTCGACCTTTTCACTTGAAGTCTTGGTATTGATCCAAGAAGGTAAATTGGGCTTCGCCATTAGTACTATTGCGATTCATGTCATTGGCGCCTTAATATTTACCTTGCTTGGAATGTTATGCCATCACTGGCTAGCACAGGGGTGATTTATTAGCTAATAAATGATGTGCAGTAGCTTCATCGGTCACTAAACCTGTTACCCAACCACCATTCATAACGGCTTGAATGGCTTTTGTTTTGTGCGCGCCACCCGCAAATGCGATCACTGGTTTATTCGGGGAAGGGAAAAGCGGAACACTGGTGTGCGTGTCATCTAGCGCGGTAGAAAGCCGCTCTCCGTTAGCTTGGATAAAATGTCCCAATAACTCTGCGGCTACACCCTTTTCTAACAACATTTCCAATTGTTCATCCGTGACAAAACCTTCAGAATTGAGTGGGCATCCTTTGCCGACTTCACCAATACCAATGAAGGTAATATCTGCATTTAGGGCTTTTTCCGTGACTTCTTTATACACGCGATGTTGGCACCACATTGCTTTATCTTCAGGGCTATCGGCATAAAGCGGTGCAGGTAGAATGTAGTGCCGGCATTGTAATTTTTCTGCAAAACGTAATGGAATATCATAGCGTGTTGCTGAGCTATCACGAGCAATCGCACCTATTAGTGAAACACACTGGTGCTGGGCGGTTTCTAGGTAAGGAAGGGCATCAATAATACTGCGTAATGTTCTACCTGAACCGATACCAATAACTTGAGGTTTATCGGGGTCGATTAATTGCTCCATAAGCTCAGCACCGGCCACCGAAATCATATCGAGCGTCGCTTCTGTATCAAGTTGGCCTGAAGGGACAACAAAGCAATGTGTTAGGTGATACTTTTGCTGGATATCATTAGCGAGTCTTAAACACTCCGTAATCGGGTGCGTGATTTGCACCTGAACCATACCTTGTTCTTTTGCTAGTGAAATAAGGCGTTGGGCGACTTGTCTCGACAGCCCAAGTTCATGCGCAATTTCCTGTTGTGTTTTGCCTGCCACAAAATATAGCCATGCCGCACGTGCAGCTTGTTCCATTTTTTTTAATTCTTTCTGCATGGACATTCTCCTGCTGGTTTCGCTTATTGTAATTCTGGGCAATTGTTTATTAAAAGGGCAAAAGTTAATACTGTGAGCATTATCGCAGTAATTGTGATCGGATTGAAACTAAAATATAACAAACGGGCATATGCCCAAAAAAATAGCAATTATTTAATTTTAGGGTAAGGAGTCACAATGCTAAAGCAGAAATCAGTGTGGATGCACATCGGTGCTGGGTCATTTCATCGTGCTCACCAAGCGTGGTATTTGTACCGCTTGATTCAACAAGGGGATGATAGTTGGTCAATTGCCTTAGGGAATATTCGCAATGATGCGAATGCATTGCTTGATAACCTAACCAAGCAAAATGGGGAATATACCCTTGAAACAGTTTCACCTGAAGGTGAGCGCCATTATGAAAAAATCACTTCAGTGCGTAAAGTATTACATTGGGACGAGAATTTAAGCCAGTTAGTCGAACAAGGCCGTGATAAAGCAACACGCGTTATTGCTTTCACGGTCACGGAGGCGGGCTATTATTTAACCCCACAACATGAATTAGATGCAGAACAGCCAGATGTTAAAGCAGACTTAACGGGCAAAATGAGCACCATATATGGTGCATTAACACAAATTTTACGTGCACGTTTAGCGGCTCATGGTGAACCTGTGACCTTGTTAAATTGTGATAATTTGCGCCACAATGGCGAACGGTTTAGACACGGCTTTTTATCGTTTTTACAATTAAAAGGTGAAACTGAACTGTACCAATGGGTGAAAGAAAATACGCGTTCGCCGAACACCATGGTCGATAGGATCACGCCTCGTCCAACCCCAGATGTGGCTGAACGTGTAAAACAGCATACTGGTTGGGATGATAAAGCACCTGTTATGGGAGAGGCATTCATTCAGTGGGTGATTGAAGATGACTTTATTAATGGACGCCCGGCATTAGAAAATGTCGATGTAGAAATGGTTGAGTCCGTTTTACCGTGGGAAGAAGCGAAAATTCGTATTCTGAATGCGAGCCACAGTTGTATTGCTTGGGCAGGCACCTTAATTGGTTTGAGCTTTATTGATGAAAGCACCCGCCAATCTGCTATCAAACAAATGGCATGGAATTATGTCACACAAGACGTGATACCGTCATTGTCACCGAGTCCTCTCGATTTAGAACAATACCGTGATGTGGTACTTGCACGCTTTAGTAACCCTTATATTCAGGATACTAACCAACGTGTTGCCGCTGATGGTTTATCAAAAATTCCCGGTTTTATCACGCCAACACTGCAAGAATGTTATCAGCGCCAGCAGACTCCGGCTGCGACGGCTGTGCTGCCTGCTTTATTCTTCGTGTTTTTACAGCGCTGGGCTCGTGGTGAATTACCGTATGAATATCAGGATGGTGTGTTAGATGTGCCGCTATATCAAAAAATGATGAATAGCAGTGACGCATTGTCGCAATTTGTCTCAAGTGAAATGTTGTTCGGCTCACTCGCTCATTCTACTGAATTCCACGAATTGATGAGCAACACGGTTGAAAAAGTTGAAAATTGGCTCAAGTCACCTCAACAACCTCTGTAAGGAGAAAGGCGATGTACCTCGGAATTGACCTAGGCACTTCAGAACTTAAGGCTGTATTAATTAATGCTCAGGGCGAAATTGTTGCCTCAAGCCATATGGCATTAACCGTACAAAGGCCACATTCTCAGTGGGCCGAACAATCGCCAGATAGTTGGTGGGAAGCCACCAACGCGGTTGCGGCGACCTTGCGCCAAAAAGCCCCAGAAGCATGGGCAGCGGTGAAAGCGATTGGTTTATCAGGCCAAATGCACGGTGCAGTATTATTAAACAGCGAGCACCAAGTTCTTCGCGACTGTATTTTATGGAATGACACCCGCAGTGCGAAGGAGTGTGAATGGTTGATGGAAAATCACCCTGAGTTTCTAACGATTGGCGCTAATTTAGTCATGCCAGGTTTCACCGCACCCAAATTATTGTGGGTTGCACGCCATGAACCTGAAATATTCAAACAAGTTGCCAAGGTATTGCTTCCTAAAGACTATTTACGTTGGAAAATGACGGGGCAATTTACTAGTGATATGTCTGATGCGTCGGGGACATTGTGGCTGGATGTGGCTAAGCGTGATTGGTCCGATGAATTATTGGCTGCAACTAATCTAACTCGTGAACAGATGCCTTCTTTAGTTGAGGGTGCTGAACAAAGTGGTGTGTTACGGGCGGATTTAGCATCGCAATGGGGGCTGAATGCCAATGTGATTATCGCTGGTGGAGGCGGTGACAATGCAGCCTCAGCAGTGGGCGTTGGCGCAATTAATGACGGTGATGCCTTAATTTCTCTGGGCACCTCTGGCGTCATTTTTGTGGTTAATAATCAACTACAAGCAGCACCACATCAAGGTGTCCATGCATTTGCTCATGCATTGCCAAATCGCTGGCACCAAATGAGTGTGATGTTAAGTGCTGCCAACTGTTTGCGTTGGCTTTGCCAGCTTCTTTCCACAACTGAAAATCAGCTGATGGACGAAGTGGGTCAATTGAGTGATGACCAGAAGAAGCAAGCTCCAGTATTTTTGCCTTACCTCTCAGGGGAAAGAACGCCCCATAATGACCCTTATGCAATGGGCTCATTTTTTGCGTTAAGAAATGAAACAACGCGAGCCCAGCTTGGTTATGCGGTAATTGAGGGAGTGACCTTTGCTCTGGCGGATGGCATGCAGGTTTTAACACAAACGGGAACGCAAATTAGCCGGTGTAGCTTAACAGGGGGAGGAGCGCGTAGTCCGGTTTGGGCGCAGCTGATTGCAGATGTGATCGATATACCGATTGTGACTCACCCTGCGAGTTCATCGGGGGCTTTAGGTGCAGCTCGTTTGGCATGGTTGGCAGAAGGAGGCAATACAGAAATTGTGTGCCAGAAACCAGAAGTATTGAGTACTTATTTACCGCAAAAACAGTACCAAGTTTGGTTAAATCAACGGCTTGATGTTTTCCGTTTATTATACCAACAGCAAAAACAAACAAGGGAATTATTGCCACAGTAGGCGAGTGTGGCGGTGTTTCCCTACACATCACCGCCACAGTTATCTCTTCGCGATTGATTAAAATAACAAAATTACAATGAGGAAACTGCAATGGAACAGAAGCAGTATTGGCTTGGTCTACCTAAGCATTTGTTCTGGGGTTTTATTGCCATCGCTATTTTTATGAGTGGTGATGGTTTTGAAATGGCTTTTTTATCGAAACATATTACTGATTTAGGGTTTACACCGGCACAATCAGCGATGGTATTTACTGTCTACGGCTTAATGGCAGCTGTTGCAGCATGGGCATCTGGCGTCGTAGCTGAAATTATCACGCCCCTAAAAGCCATGATGATTGGGTTTATTCTCTGGATTGTCATGCATGCCTTATTTATGGCATTTGGCTTAGGTATGAAAAGCTACAGTATGATGCTGTTATTTTATGGTATTCGTGGATTAGCTTATCCATTGTTTATCTATTCATTTATGATGATGTTGGTGCAAGTCATCCCTCGAGCGCATCTTGCTGCGGCTACCGGTTGGTTCTGGGCAATGTACTCGGTAGGTATTGGTGTTATCGGCAGCTATCTGCCTAGTTTCTCAATCCCAATGATGGGGGAAACAGGAACATTATGGATGGCCATCGGTTGGGTTGCACTTGGTGGTGCGATTGCGTACTTTAGCCTACGCAATGTTCCAGTTGACCGCTCTAAAGTCAATTTACCGATGAAAGATAAAATGGCCGAATTATCGCGGGCTGCCACCATTTTATTTACCAACAAAAACATCTTTATGGCGAGTTTAATCCGTATTATCAATACAATCTCATTGTTTGGTTTTGCGATTATCATGCCATTACTGTTTGTTGACCGTTTAGGGTTCACCATTTCTGAATGGTTACAGATTTGGGCTGTTTTCTTCTTTGTCACTATTTTTACGAATATTTTTTGGGGAATTGTTGGTGAACACATTGGTTGGGTTCGCCAAGTTAGATGGTTTGGTTGCCTAGGTATGGCAGTATCTAGCCTGATGTTCTATTACTTACCGGTTTATTTTGGCCATAATTTTGCGATTGCGTTAATACCTGCGATTTTACTGGGGATCTTTGTGGCGGCTTTCGTACCGATGACAGCCGTTTTCCCAAGTATTGAACCTCACCATAAAGGTGCTGCCGTCTCAATTTATAACCTTTCCGCGGGATTAAGTAATTTTGCCGCACCCGCAATAGCCAGTTTAGTATTACCTTTCTTTGATATTGTGGGCGTTGTTTGGGCATATACAGGTTTGTATATCTTTGCAGGAATACTGACATTCTTTATTAAAGTGCCACAACCTGGGTTTGAAAATAATCGCAAAATAAAACCAGCCAAGGTAGCGACTGAACAACAAACGAGTCATTAAATTATTTTCTCTATTACTCATTACGCCCCGTAGGTAGTTAATTATCTATGGGGTTTTTCTTTATTTAAATAAACTTTATTGCCAAAACAAACTAAATTGGAGAGGAAGGGGTATCATCCTTTTCAACGGCAATATAAAGAGAAACGGTTTAAAAATAAAATAAAGTAGAATATTTTCTATAAATAGAAATATTGGTCATCTTTATAAGGCGATTTTTCGTCATATTGCGATAATTATTGAAAATACAGCCATGGACAATAGAATATAATTTCATAGATTAAAAAATCAACTACAGTTGATTTGTTTATAAAAAATAACTTAAATGACATAAAATATTAACTTATAAACCTGCATTTAGAGAATATTAAGGGGCTTGGCCCCTTTCAATGTTATATCTGACTATTTAGTTCACTGCATAGCTTTATTCCAAGCTGTTTAAATCCGGTTTAACTCTCTATACATCTGAATTTTCGGTGTTATGATGAATTTTGTTGCAATTTCGTGTATTTGCAGCGAAATACTCTCTATATTGGTGTTTTGTTGTGCTAAATAAAATTTATAATCTAATCCTAATTAAAATTAATAGTTTTCAATACCAAAAAATAATCTAATAAAAAAAGATAAGTGCGGGGAAAAAGTTATGTCACAGATGTTAGCTCTGTTTCTGATAGTGGGAATATTATATATCGGGGATGCTATAGCCGTTAGAACTAAGGCTTGGATCCCCTCCGTATTTGTATGCGCAGTGCTCTTTCTTTTAGGTTATTGGACTATTTTCCCGAAAGATATTGTAAGTATTGCCGGTATTCCTCAAGTAGTTGCGGTTACCTTGATGTATTTGTTAATTACAAATATGGGAACCTTATTATCGTTAAAAGAATTGTTGCGCCAATGGAAAACCATTCTTATCTCCTTAGCTGGGATTTTAGGCATCATTTTCTTAACCTTTATCATTGGGGTTGCCCTATTTGATTTAAATACTGTATTAGTTGCAGTTCCTCCGTTAGTTGGCGGTATTGTATCTTCGTTAATTATGTCAAAAGGTGCGGCTGAGGCTGGTTTAGTCGACCTTTCAGTTTTCGCTATTTTAATTTACGTCATGCAGGGGTTTGCGGGCTATCCATTAACAGCCATCATGTTAAAAAAAGAAGGGCGCCGAGTTTTAGAAAAATATCGCAATGGCCAATGGCAAGAAACCTTATCGGTAGACGGGGCAAAAGAGGTTGAAGTTAAAACGATGGTATCTGAAGATGAAATGCCACGTATGTTCAAAAAAATCCCTAATCACTATAACACCAGCTATTTTAAATTCTTACGCTTAGCTGCGGTAGGGTATTTGGCTTATTTAGCCTCATCTTTTGCTGCTCCTTATGTGAGTATTAGCCCATTTGTGTTGTGTTTATTATTTGGTGTTATTGCCTCTTCATTAGGTTTCTTAGAAAGACAGCCGCTACAAAAAGCCAATGGCTTTGGGTTCGCTATTATGGCCTTAATGTTGTTTATCTTCGATACATTAAACCACGCGACCCCAGATATGTTATTGCGCCTAGTTTATCCGATGGTGGTGTTAATTTGCGCTGCGGTTATTGGGATGTACCTTGCATCATGGGTGGTTGGTAAAATATTAGGCGTCACCAAAGAAATGGCGTTTGCTGTTGCTCTAACAGCGTTATATGGCTTTCCAGCTGACTACATTATTACGAATGAAGCGATCAACGCGTTAACAAAAGACGAAAAGGAACGCCAAGTATTAACTAGCCATATGTTAGGGCCGATGCTAGTTGGTGGCTTTATTTCTGTGACCATGGTTTCTGTTGTATTAGCAGGTATTATGGTGGCTTATATTGTTCCAATTGCAGGGTAAAAATAATGGAAACAAGTACTTCAAGAATTCAGCGCCACTTAGAACAATTGGCAGAATATACCGCAACACCGGGTCAAGGTACTACGCGGATGAGCTACAGCGAACAAGATAAACAAGCGCGTGATTACCTAAAACAAGAAATGCGAGTCCTAGGTTTACAAGTCCGTGAAGATGCTATTGGTAATATTTATGGGCGCTTAGAAGGCCAGCAACCTGATTTGCCTGCGGTGATTGTGGGTTCTCATTTTGACTCTGTTCCTCATGGCGGGGCATTTGATGGCCCCGCAGGGATTGTCACCGGTTTGGATGTTGTCGCGCGTATTCGCGAGCAAAACTTAACACCAAAGTACCCCTTAGAAGTGATAGCCTTAGTTGAAGAAGAAGGTACCAGTTTTGGCCGCGGTTTGATGGCTTCAAGTGTAATAACGGGTTTGATTGGTACTAAAGAATTATACCAACTCAAGGATAGCCTGGGCGTGAGTGCTGCAAAGCGTATGGCAGAGGCAGGGTTCAATGCAGACAATGCATCCCAAGCTGTGCTTGACCCTAAAAAGGTTAAAGCATTTTTAGAGCTACATATCGAACAAGGCCCGGTGTTAGAACAGGCCAATGAAGATGTAGGGATCGTAGAAACCATCGTCGGTATCAGCCAGTTAGAAATTAAACTGACAGGTAAAGCTGGCCATGCAGGTACTACGCCAATGAATATGCGGGCCGATGCATTAGTGTGTGCTAGCCAAATTATCAGCCATATCCCTGAACTCGCAAAAGCGGCAGGGGATAATACAGTTGCGACCGTGGGACGTTTAGCTGTATTGCCGAATGGGGCGAATGTCATCCCAAGCGAAGTCACCTTTAGCGTCGATATTCGTTCTAAAAATGATATCGCATTACGTAAAGTGATTGAGCAAATAATTGAATTAACAGAAGAAATTAGTAATTCATTAGCAATTTCAAGCGATATTGTTCAGCCGTTATATGTTCAGCCAACGGAGCTCAATAGCGATATTCATCAACTGATGCGACAGCATGCCGGTGACCAAAACTTACGTTTTCGTTCAATGGTCAGTGGTGCAGGGCATGACACAATGATTTTTGCAGGTATTACTCAAACAGGGCTGATATTTGTGCCAAGCCGCAATGGATTAAGCCATCATCCAGATGAATGGACGGATTATGCACAAATTGCACGAGGGGCAGATGTGATGTTTGCTACTGTTAAGTCATTAATAGAATGCTAATTAATAAATAAGCCAGATACAGTATCTGATTGAGCAATAGGGTAAAAGGTAGAAAAATGATCAACAAAATAATTACAGCCGCAATCAAAAAACACACACCTGAAATGATTGCTTTTCGTCGTGACCTACACGCTCATCCTGAACTACCATTTGAAGAAATACGTACCACAAAACGTATTGCTGAAGAATTAGACAAAATTGGAATAGCGTATCGATTAACCGAGCCTACAGGCGTTATTGCTGAAATTAAAGGCGGTAAACCGGGCAAAACGGTAGCTTTACGAGCAGATATCGATGCATTACCCGTTTTGGAATTGAATGATTCATTAGAATATAAATCAACAATTGAAGGTAAAATGCATGCTTGTGGCCATGATGCACACACAGCGATGCTATTAACCGCGGCCAAAGCGCTGTATGAGGTGCGTGAAGAATTAGCCGGTAATGTGCGTTTAATTTTCCAACCCGCAGAAGAGATCGCTCAAGGCGCATTAGCCATGATCAAACAAGGCGCAATCGAAAATGTCGATAACGTTTTTGGCATGCACATTTGGACAACGACACCATCAGGAAAAGTGTCTTGTAATGTGGGAGGGTCTTTTGCTTCCGCTGATTTACTGAAAGTTACTTTTAAAGGTCGTGGTGGGCATGGATCAATGCCAGAAGCGACCATTGACGCTGCGGTTGTTGCTTCTGCATTTGTCATGAATTTACAAGCGATTGTGTCCCGTGAAACCTCATCTTTAGACTCAGCCGTGGTCACGATCGGTAAAATGGATGTCGGGACACGCTTCAATGTTATCGCAGAAAATGCAGTATTGGACGGTACGGTACGTTGTTTTGATATTGAAACTCGTAACCGCATCGAAGCCGCTATTCGCCGTTATGCAGAGCATACTGCGGCTATTTATGGGGCGACTGCACATGTTGATTATATCTATGGGACATTACCTGTTATCAATGAGGAACGTAGCGCGTTATTGGCGCAATCCGTGATTTCGCAAGCTTTTGGTGAGCAAGCTCTGATCCACGAAAGACCGACACCGGGCGGTGAAGATTTCAGCTTCTACATTGAAAATATCCCAGGGTGCTTTGCTCTGCTAGGTACAGGAAATGCCGAAAAGGACACTCAGTGGGCACATCATCATGGCTGCTTTAATATTGATGAAGACACGATGGCGACAGGCGCTGAGCTTCATGCACAATATGCATGGAGTTATTTACAGCAACAGGAGTTTTAATTGAGCCTGTTAATGCTATTAGGGTTAGTTGTTTTACCAATACCGGGATTACCACTAACCCTACTGCCTATTTATTTTGGTTATTAAGATAAGTTAAGAGCGCGAATAGCGGCGAGTTGTGTGGCCGCTATTAATTATGATGAATAAAAATAGCGTCTCTTAAACGCTGTTGTTGTTCAAATCGTTGCTCTTGGTTGAGCTGTGGGTCATGGGATAGCTGCATTAGCATTTCATTCATATTATGAACTGAGTTTTCATCAATCAATTGATTCACTTTTTCAACAATTTCATCATAGTAGGACATCACACAGCCTCCAATTAATATTCACTAGAGCTATCATAACGCAAAATCTATTGGGCTAGATAGGCGATTAATTCTGTTTATCGATCACCATAACCGCCATCGTATTCGGTTCTAAGGCTCGCATTATATGCGGCTCATCTCCAGGGTAGTGAATATAGTCCCCAACTTGTAATTCAACAGGGTTATCCAATGGGCCGACTAATGCTCTACCAGACATAATAATGATGTGCTCGCTAACGCCACGCATATGAGGCTCTGAAATACGGTCACGGCCGGGCTGGGCAATCACAGTATAAATATCCCGTCGCGAATCAGCAGGGGCAGATGAGAGCAAAAAGGCCAAATAATTTGCGTGCTCAGCACTAACAGGTATTGCCTCCCCATGGCGGATCACTGTGATAGTTTCTTGTTTCTCTTCAATTAATCGAGCGAAAGGAATATCTAACGCGACACAAAGTGCCCATAAGGTTTCAATACTTGGGTTACCACTACCAGATTCCAATTGAGAAAGTGTCGATTTAGCGATACCCGCTTTGCGAGATAGCTCTGATAGTGATAGCCCACTTTTTTGTCTTTCACGGACAAGGGCTTTCGAAATCAACTCAATGGGAGGAGAAGGTAGATTCAATTTTAATTTCCTATTTAGATTGCACTTTATACTGCGTATCGACATAATGAACGAATGTATTATATATAGAACGGTTTAGGAATGCTAACGTCAATAAGCTCAACATTAAATCATAGCACAGTGAAAAACATAGCTCTTGTCTGTTTTGCTGACTTAATTGTCGGCATTTCTTATGGCGCATTGGCGCTTTCACAAGGATTTGACTGGTGGGTACCACTCACTTTATCTATTTTAGTGCTCGCAGGGGCGTCTGAGTTTTTGTTTATTGGTGTTATTTTTGCAGGGGGAAGCCCACTTTCTGCTGCACTTGCGGGGTTGTTAGTCAATTCACGGCATATCCCTTTTAGTTTTGCGACCAGTGATTTAACGGGTAAGGGAGCAAAGTCATTACTGGGCTATCACATTATGAATGATGAGAGTGTTGTATTTGGTTTAGCTCAAGAAACTGAGTCAGAAAAACGTGCGGCTTTTTGGTTGTGTGGAATAGGTATTTTACTGTGTTGGCCAATAGGTGTTGTGATAGGTGAGGTATTGGGCAGCTTTATTAGTGATACATATATATGGGATGGATGCGATGTTTCCTGCGATTATTTTAGCGCTTTCATTACCTGCGTTATCGGATAAACGGCTTAGATTAACCGCCATTATCGGTGCAATCATTGCGGTTGCGACCACACCGATACTACCAGCAGGGATCCCCGTATTACTCGCACTATTGAGCTTGGTTATTTATATAAGGAAATAAATAATGACAAATAACCCATGGTTAATTATTAGCGGTATCTTACTGCTGGCGATTGGTACTTATTTAATGCGAGCGTCAGGCGCTTTGCTGCGCGGTCGAGCAGTACTTTCTGAAAATAGCAAAATGTTATTTTCAGCGGCAGCTATTGTTATTTTATTCTCAGTTGCGGCAACGTCTACGTTATTTTCTGGTGATGAAGTTTCTGATTGGCCTAAAATTGTAGGGGTGCTAGTGGCAGGGGTACTAACGTGGTTTAAAAAGCCATTTATTATCATTGTCTTGTCAGCTGCGATTGTGACTGCGTTACTTAGGTTAATTTAAGGGGTTAATTTAAGGGGTTAATTTGAGCTGGTTAATCTAAAAAAAGTCAATATGAACAATGGACTGGCCTGAGCCGTAGCTAATTGAATAGCGCTGATTTATGTAAATTATATAGTCAACAGCTAAAAATAGTGAACAGATAGGAATAGCTAGCAGATAAAAAAGTAGCCCCGACTTGAAAGGAGTGGGGCCACTGAAATTTACTCAGTTAGATCTTTTATTGTTTCAGAAGAGCCATTTTTTTGGACAGAGGCAATCCCTTTAAGCGCAGATTGCTTAGAAGCATACATTTCACTTTTAGCAATCACTTCGTGATTCGCTGCTTTTAAAACGAAATAGTAAGGCTGAGCAACGTCTTTAGTGGATTTTTTTAATTCAAAATACCCCATGATAAGCTCCTGATTTTCTATTGAAAGGGTGTCAAACAAAGTGTTAATAAGTCGCAGTTATTAACAATCTGCTTGAATTAAGATTAGTCGCTATTAGGTGTTATTACTAGGGGAAAGGGTTCAATTCAGATAAACTTTTTTTCTAAAAAAAAAGCCTCTGGATACAGAGGCAATCGTAGGATATATAGAACTCTTTATTATTTAACTAAAATATCGGTTTTTTCTCTCAACAGCTATCTGGTTGTACATATCAATATAAAAGGTTTTGCCGATAACTTAATTAATATTCATTAATATTAGCTATTGATTTGCTGCTGGAGTACGCATTGGTTCCGGTGTTGGCATCGTATTCATTGCTTTAAATTCAGGGGCTTCCATCACTGTGACTTTGACCACATAGCGTTTGCCATCTTCAATTTTTGGGGTGCTATTGGCCAGTTTTTTTACAGTTTCATTTGGTGTCGTCGTTTGTTCTGTAACGCTATATACCATATTGTGGTGGTTACCCATGTGCTGACGAGGCATTTTGTGGTTAACGCCATTTGCTGCCGCAGTAAAACCGACGGTTAATAATGCTAATGCTAATAAACTGGTATTTAATTTTTTCATTTCAATTTCCTCTGTATTGGTGATGAGCAAATCATTCACCAATTCATTTTGTCTCGCAATCGCTTTTACCTCCCCTGACGGAAGCTTCATAATTACTGCACTTTTTATTCAAGCTTGTTCCATAATTTTTATAAAACAGTGGGTTAGTAGACGATAATTTACATTTTTAGACCACTTGTGCTAATGCAAGTTTCAGTGCTGGAGACATCAAAGAGGATAGTCTAGGATGGTAAGTTAGGTTCAATAAAACTCTTACAAAGTGAGTGTGTATGTCAGATAAAAAAATCCCCCTTTCTTTACTCGATCTTGCGCCAATTATTGAGGGTTCGACAGCGAAAGAGGCCTTTGCTCATTCCCTTGACATCGCCCAACTCGCAGAAAAACTGGGTTATCACCGCTATTGGCTAGCGGAACACCATAATATGACGGGGATCGCCAGCGCCGCTACGTCGGTATTGATTGGCTACCTTGCTGCGAATACGCAATCACTACGACTCGGTTCTGGTGGTGTTATGTTACCAAACCATTCACCGTTGGTGATTGCAGAGCAATTTGGCACATTAAATACACTTTACCCTGAACGTATCGACTTAGGTATCGGGCGTGCGCCAGGAAGTGACCAACGAACGATGCAAGCTTTACGCCGTCATATGAATACGGATATCGATAATTTTCCACAAGATGTGGCTCAAATTGTAAATTGGTTTGATGCAACTAACCCAGAGCCAGCCGTGCGCCCCGTTCCGGGTTTTGGTGAAAAAATTCCTGTTTGGTTATTGGGTTCAAGTTTATACAGTGCAAGGCTAGCCGCGCAAATGGGGCTACCATTTGCCTTTGCTTCCCATTTTGCCCCTGATTTATTGTTGCAGGCGCTGGATGTTTATCGTGTTAATTTCCAACCATCACAGAGACTCTCTAAGCCGTATGCGATGGTATGCATCAACATTATTGCCGCGGACACTCAACGTGAAGCGGAGTTTTTATTTACCTCGATGCAGCAAGCGTTTGTCATGTTACGTCGTGGCCAGCCTTCTCAATTGCCTGCACCGGTCGAGAGCATGGAAAATATCTGGTCGCCTGCCGAGGAGTTTGGTGTTCAACAAGCACTAGGTATGTCATTGGTAGGGGATAAAACCAAAGTACGTCATGGGTTGGAAACGATATTGCGACAAACTCAAGCAGATGAAATTATGGTTAATGGCCAAATTTTTGATCATCAAGCTCGTTTACACTCTTTTGAGTTGGCAATGCAGGCCATGAACGAAATTATGTAGTGTATATAGTGGAATGCTTAACACCAATGCAAGGACGCATTTTCAGGCTGGGTTCAAAAAAGAGATAACCCAGAAAAATCTGGGTCATTGACGGCTAGCAAGCTATTTGTGGTTGATGAGGCTCTAAAGGGGGTAAACCATGAGCGGCACGTGCTCTATCGCAGGCCTCATTGTAAATACCATCCTGCCAAGATTGTTCGAACTCACGACACGGTGTGGGTCTTTGTGCATAAATCGAACAAGAGACACACTCACCTATCGTGCCTTCTAAGGCCTTACAGCGAGTATTTTGTTTTTGATTAGTCCCCTGCATACAACTCATAAAGGGGGTGACCTGCTCGGTTAAATGTTGGGGCACAATACCGCCTCCGCTCTCTGCTTCAGCCCAATAAAAAGAGACACGAAAATAGGCACAACACGCACCACAGCTGACACAAGGGGTATCTGAAGGATCAGTTTTTAGGATATGGACATTATTAGTCATATTAAAAAACCATAAATGATTGTTGATAAATCCCCATAGGAAATGGGGTGACGCAACACAAGCAGGAAGCTCAAGAAAACGTTGCTCAGATTTTATTATCTTACGAAATTCCAGTTTATTGCAATATTACTTAGCACAAAAAACTGGTTTTTTTGACATTCTCCAAGGTAAATAAAATCAGCATGTTTATAACAACGATAAAAAAACCTGCCGAAGCAGGTTTCTAATATAGGCGTCAGTTTAATTATTAAACATGTTTTAAATCTGCATCATCATTTTGATTGAATATTGCTTTATCTGTTTCACCCATCAACTGGCTGGTCACTGTACCTGCTGTCATTGAACCACTGACATTCAATGCAGTACGGCCCATATCAATTAACGGTTCAACTGAAATTAACAGGGCAACTAATGTGACAGGTAAACCCATCGCAGGCAGTACAATTAACGCTGCGAAAGTTGCACCGCCACCGACACCAGCAACACCCGCTGAACTGATAGTAACGATACCAACGAGTGTCGCTATCCATAGTGGGTCGAATGGATTAATACCCATTGTTGGCGCGACCATCACGGCTAACATTGCAGGATAGATACCCGCACAACCATTTTGACCAATTGTTGCACCAAAGGATGCAGAGAAACTAGCAATCGATTCAGGGATACCAAAACGACGTGTTTGTGTTTCAATATTCAGTGGAATACTTGCAGCACTTGAACGGCTAGTGAATGCAAAGGTTAAAACTGGGCCTGCTTTCTTAAAGAACTTAATCGGGTTCAAGCCTGTTGTCGCAACTAAAATGCCATGTACAACAAACATAATGCCTAATGCAACATAGGACGCAATAACAAAAGTTCCTAGGTTGATGATGTCATGTAAGTTTGAACTTGCTACGACTTTAATCATCAGCGCCATCACACCATACGGCGTTAAACGCATGACTAAGCGAACTAATTTCATTGCCCAAGCTTGCATAACATCAATCGCTGCTAAGGCTTTTTCACCACGTTCTTTATCGTCTTTAAACAATTGTAGTGCGGCAACACCCAGGAAGGCGGCAAAAATAACGACACTAATAATTGATGTTGGGTTTGCACCCGTTAAATCCGCAAATGGGTTTTTTGGAATAAACGATAAAATTAGTTGAGGTACGGTTAAGTCAGAAACTTTCCCAATATAGTTGCTTTCTATTGCAGATAAACGTGCTGTTTCGGATTGACCTTGAACTAAGCCTTCCGCAGTTAAGCCGAATACATTGGCAATTAAAATACCCACTAACGCTGCAATAGCTGTGGTAAATAACAAGGTGCCAATTGTTAAAAAGCTTATTTTACCTAGCGAAGATGCTTTATGTAGCCTTGCCACTGCACTTAGTATTGAAGCAAATACCAATGGCATAATCACCATTTGTAATAGCTGCACATAACCATTTCCGACAATATTAAACCACAGAATGGAGTCTTTTACCGTTTGGTGGCCACTACCATACACGAGGTGCAGTACTACCCCATAGGCAACACCGAAAACCAGGCCAACTAACACTTTTTTAGATAGGCTCCAGCCTTTAGCCCCTAGTTTTGCTAACAGTATTAGTAGTGCTACAAAGCCGAGCACATTAATAATTAGAGGAATATTCATTCCGAACTCCAAATCATATTTTTATAAGGTATGTTACTTGCCCTTTAGTCCTTATTGGTTATAAGGATTTAGTTGCTTCAAACAACTGGTTATATGTTATCAGCTGATAAAACACATTTCTTATATCAAAAAGTAATAAGATAGTATTATTCATACTTACATTATATTACAAAACTATAATTTATGTGGGGAGATATGTATCTATTTGATTATGAATATATTTTATGATCACATCAACATGACTATAAAAATCGAATTGATAACCAGCAGGTAACAAGCAGGCACAAACAGTCAAAACAATGGCGACAAAGCGTTCTCCACGTTGGCTATTTTTACCGCGGATCATGGGAAAACAAAAACGCTGGGGGAGTGGCCATAGTAACGGTACTCCCGAAGGCGTGAGCATATCGGCGACGAGATGACTGATATAACCCAATAAAAAGGCTTGGATAATATCAGCTGGGATTGCCCATTCAGAAGGTAGCCATTGATAACAAGAAATCATCAAGAGAAACCATGCAACTAGGCTATGAGTAAACCCCCGGTGCCCACACAGTTTGGATATGGGTAATGAAAAAATCCGCAGTAGTCGACCAGGAATTGAAGAAGGGTGGTCAATATCGGGCAATAATGCGCCTAATAAGGCCCCTGGAACCATGTGCAGCCAATCACCATGAGCAATCTCTGGGGTGATTTGAAGTTTATGAGCCATTATCAAAGAGGCGACGGAAAAAAGCAGATGCCCTTCAGCTGTCATGGTGGATAAAATACCATCTGTTTATCTATACAGTTGATTGGCAGTATAAAGTGTTTGAAAAGAATATGATAGTAGTAGAAAGGTAAAAAAACTCTTATTTATTAGCAGATAAGGGAAGAGTTTTATAATTTCACACAATTCCCCTACCTAAGTTAGATAGGGGAGAACACTTATTAGGCACACAAAGTGTTTTTAACGTAAATGTTCAGCTTTTAAGTCATTCAATGAGGCTAATTTGATATCCGCTAAACCAAAGCGCGGGTCATTAAAATGCTTGCTATCAGGCACCACAATTGAACGCATTCTGGCGGCTTTTGCAGAAATCATACCGTTAAATGAATCTTCTAATGAAACGCAATTGACTGGTTTAGTCAATAACTCAGCTGCTGCTTTAAGATAAACTTCAGGATGAGGTTTACTCAAAGGTAAGTCAGACGCAGAAATAACCGCAGAGAAATAGTCACGAATATCCAGAAGGTTTAATACTTTTTCCAACATATACAAAGGAGAGGCGGAAGCCAGTGCAATTTTTAAATCCATTGAACGGCAAAGTTCCATGGCATGCTGCACGCCAGGTAGAATAGGGCGAGTTTCTTCAACTAAGCCAACAACACGGTCAATGATACGTTGTGTGGCTTCTTCTTGGCTACATCCTTGCCAAGGGGAGGCGTGGTACCAAAGCTCCACCACATGGTCAATACGTAAACCTAAAGTATCAGGCAGGGTATCTGCAATTGAAACGTCGACACCCAATTGTGAAAAAATCTCAAGTTCAGCCTGTGCCCAAAACGGTTCCGAGTCGATCAGTAAACCATCCATATCAAAAATGACCGATTGGATGGGAAGATTATGGTACATGTCAAAACTCCATTCATGTCGTATCTATTAACGAAGGAGCAATGATATCAGTAAACTGACCTCAAGCGTATTACTTGAGTTAGTATTAAAACAATATTGAAGGATATTCGGACTGCATGAAGTAGAAATATCATGATAATGAATAACCACACTATTTTGATTAGTCTGAAAGTCTAAACATTGTTATCAATTATGAATTGAAATTTGGAGGCAATGAATATTTTCAGCTATGATTAGCCTTGAGAAATCATTGTAAAAACTTATCAAAAATAATAACGCTGAGGAAAAGCAGTAATGAATTACCATAATGCCAATTATGTCGCAGTCGGCAAACGTATTCTGGGTTGGGTTGTTTTTCTGTTAGCATTAATTTCGACATTGGTGTCTTTAATTAAATTGGCTGGCATGAAGGGGCTCGCAGGTGAAGGGGGCAATGCGGTCGCTAATGATTTTATTAAATTAATGGCGGAAATGACTCGTCAAACTACACCATTCCTAAATTTCTTTTGGAATAATTCACCAGTACCTCAAGTCGCTAATGGGTTTTCCGGCAGTAATATCAGTTTTATCATCATCTTTATTTTTATTTTTGTTGGGCTGGCGCTTAGTGCATCAGGTTTGCGCATGTACCGACAAATTAAGTTTATTCGTGAAAGTTTAGAAGATCACGTGATCATAGAAAAAGCAAAAGGCGTAGATATCTCGAAAGAAGAGCTTGAAGCTAAGGTGACTATTCCACGCCATACGATATTCACTCAATTTTTTCTTCTTTATTTTTGGCCAATTGTATTGGGGGTAGGGTTGTATTTTCTTCTGCGTTTCCTTAATTGGTAATTTTCGAATTTTCGTCATACTTCGAGCTGTAGCTGTGTTGGCTTCTTTCGGCTACTTGGGTCACATACTTGTGTATGCTCCCCAAGCTATCCTCAATCGCCGCTTTGCCACAGTTCGAATTATTTAGAAAATTAATTATTTGTCGTGCTAAATGCTAAAAAACAGGAGCTTATTTTTCGTTGAGTAGATTATCAATAATCGAGCGTGCTTGGTGGTAGCTTTGTTCGTTACCAAAGATATGGGCTTGGTTGAGTAGGTAATAGAGCTGATATATTGGCTGTCTATCTAAAAAGCCATTGGGAAGCGGCCAAACGCTTTGGTAGCCATCAATAATTTGGATCGGAAGATCTTGATATAATGGCAGCATCGCAATATCACATTCCCTATCGCCCCAATAACATGCAGGGTCATATAGCACCCCTTCAAGATTTTGAGTAATAGCACAGTTAGCTGGCCATAAATCACCATGTAATAAAGAAGGCTGTGGTTGATGTCCAGCAAGTTTGTCCTTAACAATATCGACAATTTGCTGAATATCAGCAAATACCATCCCTTTTTCAGAGGCGAGTTGTAATTGTAAGCCAATACGCTTTTCTGCAAAGAATGAATTCCAGCGCTTTTCCCAGCCATTAGGCTGCACAATTGTGCTTAGCATGGTATCAAAATCAAACCCGTAACTAGGCTGTTCTTCCCATTGATGTAAACGCGCTAATTGTTGACCAAAATGCCATGCATTGGTGTTATCGAAAGGTTTGAGAGGGAAATATTCGAGCAGAAGAAAACTGTGGTGCTTATTGCTGCCAACACCATAAACCTTAGGAACGGTTATCGTTTGGCTTTTAGCGAGCATTTCAAGTTGTTCAGCCTCTTGTTTAAATAAAGGCAAAAACTCACGCCGATTTTGTTTAATGAACACGGTGTGTTCGCCATAGTCAATTCTTAACGTATGGTGAATATCACCACCAGACAGAATGACTTTGTTACGTAGCTCTGCCTCTCCTAAGTGTTCACTTAATAAACGACACATTGCTTGCCACATGACTCACCTCGCTCTGCTTTGGTCTTCATTAATACAATACTATAGCGACAGTTTAGGAATTAACAGTGATAATTGTTTAAAAAGAAGAGGCTATCACGAAATTATAGAACAATTATCAGGTGAATAAACATTAATCTAGCCTATATTCAGCCAAATGAGAATGTTCAGATAATTTAGTCGGAGTGCAAGATCTTGACGCCATCTGTGAGCAATTTCAGGTAAACTGCAAAAAATACTTTCATACTTAAGGGGTGCTATGAACATGGATTTTCAAAAACCGCGTTGGTTAAGAGACTTACTGCGATTTATTCCACTGAAAAGCCAGTTTGTCCTATTTGGTAATGTTCGTGACTTACAAGCCAGCGAAATTGCGCCGACGGTAGTGACACCGCTGCCATTTAACCAAGCACTCTTTAATAACTTATTTCAGGCTGGATATGCCTATGTGATCACCTACACACCACTTATTGGCTTCCAATGCGTGGCAAACTCCAAAGAAAACCCACAAGCGACTGCCACATTGATGCAAAACTTAGGTTTGCATATGGCTGATGATAAAGCCGCTGGTGGTATTGATATGCTAAATCATTTGCTGGAAAAATTTATTAACTACAAGCAGCAGCCAATTGCATTATGTATTGATTTCGCCTCTTGCTTGATTTCCCATCGCGATAATCTAACTCCGGCTGAGCACAGCTTATTTACTCGCGCTCTGGTGGTTTCTCATCAAGCCAAAGCGCGACCAACCGGGGAAAATAACCAGCCGTTCTACAATTCTATTTTTTGGATTGTGGAGAAAGAGACCGACCTGCCAGATTGGTTTTTAGTTAATAACCCACGAATAAGAGCCATTCCCGTGGCGAAGCCTGACAACCAAGTTCGTCGGGTCCTTACGCCAATGTTGCTTGCTTCCTTGGCGGATATTAATGGTATAGAACAGGCTGATAAAGATAGCTTATTTAATGATTTCATTGATGAAACAGAAGGTCTCTTATTATTAGATTTAACGGCAATAGTACAGCTTGCACGGATTGAAAATGTCCCTGTGACACGTATTAGTGATGCGGTACGGCGTTATAAAGTCGGCATAACGGAAGACCCATGGAAAAAAATTGATAAGCAGAAAATACATAACGCACCAGAGATTATTTCTCGCCGAGTTAAAGGCCAACAACACGCTGTCACCCATTTATTGGACATTATTAAACGTGCAATGACGGGAGTGGGGGGGCATAAAGGTGGTCGGCCTCGAGGCGTTTTGTTTCTAGCGGGGCCAACGGGGGTTGGGAAAACAGAGCTGGCGAAAACGGTCACTCAATTGCTATTTGGTGATGAAAGTGCCTACATCCGCTTTGATATGTCTGAATTTAGCGCTGAACATGCAGACCAACGCTTAATTGGTGCTCCTCCTGGCTATGTCGGTTATGACTCTGGTGGTGAATTGACGAATGCCATTCGTGAGAAGCCATTTAGCGTGGTGCTGTTTGATGAGATAGAAAAAGCGCATCCGCATTTAATGGATAAATTTCTACAAATTATTGATGATGGCGTATTGACCTCCGGCCGTGGAGATCGCGTCTATTTCTCGGAATCTTTAATTATTTTCACGTCAAATCTCGGTATTTATCGCTTGGATGCGAATGGTGAGCGAGTGGCAAATGTGCAACCCAGTGAGCCTTTTGAAACGGTGACACGCAATGTGAAAAGTGAGATCGAACGTCACTTTAAATTAGTTCTAAATAGGCCTGAGTTACTCAATCGAATTGGGGAAAATATTATTGTTTTTGATTTTATTCGCCCCGATGTGGCACAGCAAATATTCGAACAAATGGTGGGAAATATCCTTTCTGGTTTGGAAAAGCAATCACTGACTATTTCAATCTCACCACAAGCCAAAGAGACGTTAAAACAACATTGCTTAGCCGATTTATCTAATGGTGGTCGAGGTATACGTAACCAATTAGAAAGCTATTTAATTAACCCGTTATCTCGTGCTGTTTTCGACCAAGATTTGCAACCTAATTCAGCTTATCAAATTGTTGAAATTGCCACAGGCGAAACCACGCAAATCACGTTAGCCGTGATGAGTAATTGATGTGGTGAATATTAGTATTTCACGGATCCATTTCCCAATTACGGCCTTAGGCCCCGGAAAACGTATTGGTATCTGGTTTCAGGGATGCTCATTACGTTGTAAAGGCTGCCTTTCTCCTGATACATGGCAAGTGAAAGACAATAACATCACGGTAGAACAATTGTTGGAACAGATCACTGAGTGGCTACCGTTGGCAGATGGCATCACGATTTCTGGGGGAGAGCCATTTGAGCAACCTGAAGCCTTATTCGCATTAGTTAGTGGGATTAAACAGCTAACAGACGCGGATATTTTAGTCTATAGCGGTTATCAATGGGATGACATCGAAAAGCGTGTTTCACAAATGGCTCCCTGTATTGATGCCTTGATCAGTGAGCCATTCAAAGTGGATCTTCCGCAAACCCAAATGCTCAAGGGTAGTGATAATCAACAATTACATATGTTGACACCATTAGGAAAAGCACGATTTATGGCATATCAGCGCTCGACGACACCAGAAGATAAAGTACTGGATTTAGCGTTTGACGAGACTGGGCGGCTATTTTTGGCGGGTGTCCCTGAACGTAACGATATGTTGCGCCTACGTACCTTGATTGAGCAGCAAGACCAGTCTTTGCAACAACTAAAAAAATAATTAATTGGATGAATGGATGACCATGATACGTTTTTGCCCACATTGCCAAACAGAGAGACCATTAACTGAAATTTTTTGTGCGGGGCAAATTAGAACACCACAAGGAGATAATCAGTTTTGTGGTTGGGATTTAACCCTTGAAGCCATTCATGAATCTGGCTGGCGTCCTATTGATGAGCCCAATACATCGATTGAGCGTCCACAACTCAATATTGCTGAAAATAATCAAATTATTGAACAAAGAGTTTGTGTGAATGGGCATACCATGGATGAGGGGGATTTTATCTGCCTCGAATGTGGGGAAGATGCTGCGGTTGAGCCAAGCAATGCTGAGGAACAATCTCAACAACTGATAGGCAATTGGCGGCTTGAGCGACGTATAAATCAAAATGATAGTCTACGGGAGCGTTACTTAGTCACACATATTGAAAGTGAAAAAAGTGGCGTACTTACCTTATATCAAAAAGGTGAAGAACCTGATCCAACTATTTACCAAGTACTTCAATTGCTCCCAACAGACCACGTACCTGAATTTTATGAAACAGGCCGCTGGGAAAACCGTGCTTGGCATGTGACTGAATTACTGGAAGGTGGTTCACTCAGCCAATTTATTCAGCAAGGGGATTTTTGGCAACTTCATGAAATTCCGAAATTAGTTGAGGAAATGGGGAAAGCGATAGCAGCATTTACTGGACATGGTTTGCGCCATCGCAACCTATGTCCCGCTAATTTATTGATCCGCAGCCGTGAGCCTTTAGATATCGTTGTTATTGAATATGGCTCTGCGAGTTTGTCTGAATTTGACCTTGATATCGTGACCCCTTTGGATATTTCCCGTTATAGCGCACCAGAAACTTTAGCAGGCGGTGTAAGCGCTGCATCAGACTGGTGGAGTCTCGGGGTTATTTTATTAGAACAGCTAACCCGAGGGCAGTGTTTCGCTCAAGTTCATGATAATGCGTTTTTAATCCAAGTCATGACCAATGGCATTGATTTACCTGATGATTTAGACCCTAACTTACAATTATTATTACGTGGATTACTGTGTCGGGATCGTTTTATACGTTGGCAATGGCCACAGGTGTCAGCATGGCTAGAAGGGAAAGCCGCCCAAGCCCCACAAACCGCGATAGCAGGCTCGCCAGCTCAATACCATCAAGTCCAGTTTGCAGGTCAGCAATTTTCTCAGCCAGATACTTTTGCCATGGCTGCTGGTGAACAAGCTCATTGGGATGATGCTGTGCAATTTTTGTTACGCGGGGAGTTAACATCATGGCTCGCAAAATTTGATAATAGCCAGGAGCAGTTAAAGCAACTTCAGGGCTTTTTAGATAGTGAAAAATCGCTAGATGGATCCGTGCAAAGTGAAATTAATCAAGATATTAAGCTAACTTTAGCCTTAAAAATCCTCAACCCGAATATGCCATTTATTTATCGTGGCGAAATCATCACACCAGCGTGGTTATTAGAACAACCTATTCTTGCTTATACCCTCATTAGTGAACCATTAACTCAACATATTCAGAATATTGACCCACAACATTGGTTAGTGCAGCTCTACCACCGCCAGTGTTTAGTACGCCAACGCGCTGAACAATTGAATATATTACTCAATGAAGAAAGCTTGAAACTGTATTTGTTGATCACGTCAATAAGCCAGCTCGCTGCGCGTTGGGAATTGCTGCATAGCCAGTTTCCTGACGCTCATAACGAAAGCCTACAAGCCTTATTAGATAGACAAAATCGACAAGAAATTGATTATATTTTATTGCTAAGTGCTGATATTGGGCAATTTGTTTCACTGACCGCATTAGTCGAGCAATCTTTTGAATTAGCAAAACAAAATGATATCCACAGTTTTGATAGCGAAATAGCCAAAAACCAGCTTTTGTTACCAAGAGGGGAGCTATACCAGCTCATTAACCTCCGAGTCAGTGATTTTAAACGAATTGGGCTTCCTGAACTCGATAGTTGGGTGGATAACTTTTTATTAACGCGTCGCTTGCCATTAGAAAAAATACTTGTTTTGCTCGCTATTCCATTCGAACATTGGCAAGTCCCCGAGTCACAAAAATATGTTCTTGAAGTTCTAAGGTTTTTTACACAAAAGCTCACGTCAGTGACACAACGTGGAAACCTAGTGCGCATGCGTTTAACGCAAAATACTGGGCGAGTCGATTTAATGGAATGTGATAGCCCGGTTCGCCGTGCGAATATGCTACTCGAACACTTATTGAACCGTAAAAAAAGTGCGGTTAGCATTGATAGTGATTTATTATTGCAGCATCGGGGCGTCAATAGCCGATTACGGATCCTACAATCAGATACGCAGTTATATCAACGGGATACGGGTATTGATGGCATGTATCTTGGTTTCCCATTCTTATTATTGCACACACAGCCGAACCAAATTAAACCGCGAATAGCGCCTTTATTTTTATGGCCGGTTTCGTTGCGTACTTCTTTAGCTCAAAATAGCCCCATTCAGCTTAGTTTTGATCAGGAGCGGGGGGCAATACGCTTAAATCCAGCACTCGCAAGCTTTGCGGGTATACCTTCAGTGACTGAATGGCAAACAGTATTAGATAATTTATTATCTAAAGCGGGTTTAACCATTGAAGATATGATGGAAACACTTGCGCCTTTATTACCGATACAAGGTACGGAACTGACGCCACTTCCGTCGATCACGACCCCAATTGCAGAGAACAGTGCACAAATCTGTTGTTCAGCGGTACTCTTCCATACCTCGTTTATTGGCCAGGCGATGAGTAGCGATCTACAGCAAATTGCTGGGCTACCTATTTCCCAAACAGCCTTAGCGACAATGCTAAAAGTCTCACCGCTCAATAGCACGAGCGAAACGCAGCCAGATAATTTACTTAACCAGTATGCGTTGTCATTGGCCGATCCATCACAAGAACAAGTTGTTCAAGCTGCACAAGCGAACACGGGGCTGCTGATTGAAGGGCCGCCAGGGACAGGGAAAAGTCAAACCATCGTGAGTTTGATTGCGGATGCAATAGGATGTCAGCAAACCGTTTTAGTGGTATGTCAAAAACCTGCGGCATTAGAGGTGGTCTATAAGCGTTTGATTGCTAATGGATTAGGAGATAGAGCGCTATATATCAGCCAAGGCCAAAGAGGCCGTGACACTATTTTGGCAGTGAGGGAGCAAATTGAGCAACTTTGGGAACAAGAAAAAAGCCAGCTCAGTGAGCGTGATTGGTCAGGAGAAAGAATTCATCTTGTTAATCGCGTTCAGCTATTTGAACGAAAATTAGACAGCTACTTTCACTCGATGAATAATATCGACGAAAAGTTTCAAGTTTCTTATAAACAAGTATTAACTCAATTGATTGAACTTGAAAAGCTTCCTCATTTTGATATTGATGAACAGAAAATTAAGCCATTATTAGCGCAACTTGATAGCCATACGATTGAGCAACTAACGGATGACTTGAAGTTACATGCATATACTTGGTGGCAATTGGATTATGAAAATAATGCACTAAACGCCTTAGCACAGTTTACGGTAGAAGAGCCTCAATATTTATTGTTTAATCAATCTATTACAAGGTTGATTGATACTGAAAAACAGCGTGATGAAGCTTACCAAACACAATATCAGCAAATCACGTTGACTCAATTATCGACTCATGAGCAATGGCTAATACAGCATGAAGCACAATTTAACCAATTAACGGCTGAACAATGGCGGGACTTCTCCCGTTGGTTACCTCTATTTAGCAGTGAAACGGGAAATTCCATTATTCGCCAACTTGAGCTGTTGTATCAGCGATTATTATCGATTAATGCAGAAAATATCGACCCGTTATTATTCCCTGTGTTTAGGGGGCTTGATAATCAGCATCTTGCCCAATTATCGCGAGCATTGATGGAAACAATGCAAGGGTCATGGTTACGTTTCTTGAACCCGTATTACTACCGTCGGCAAAACCAATTGCAGTCATTTATGGCAACGAGTGGCTTAGCGTCGACGACTGAAAAACAGACGTTAGTGCTTGACACCATTGGTGTTGAGCAACAATGGCGCTTACTTGAAAAAGAATTACAACCATTATATCAACAGCTTGGTCTTGAACTTCAGCCAAACCACCAGTGGCGTAGCACATTGCAACCGCTGGTCATGCAATTAAAACGAGTGGCAGATATGGCTGAGCTTCTCGCTCAGTATCCTGAACCTGTGCATTTTATAGACGCGATTATTCAGCAACAAAGAACGGGGTTTACTCATCAATGCTGTGAAATCAGAGCGGCAATAGCCAAATTACGCGCAAGAACGGAAAGCTTGAACCAACTGAGTGAGCTAGACAGTGTATTTTCACCAGAAACAGTTGAACGGTTTAAAGTGGCCGTGGCAAACGGCGAGTCATATACGGCTGAACTGGTGAAAATAGAGCAACAAAAAGAAAATTTATTGCGTTACCAATCATTTAGGTCGGATACGCAACACTTTTCACAACAGCATTGGGGGCTCCTTGTGCTATTAAAACCGGCAATCAAGCAGCTTATTGCCACTGACGGTTTCACAACGCAATGGCGAGAACAATTAGTCCAAACTGTTAACTATTACTTCTGTCTGTTCACTAAAGCGCAGTTAGTGGCAACATTGCCTGCATTAAGTACCAACCACGACCAGCTGATGTCGGATCTAGCCGAACTAGAGAATGCCCAAAGACAATTACAACAATTCAATAAATTGGCATTGACGGCGAATATAGATATCAAAATGTTAGGAAACCGCCGTGAATGGGAAGAAATTACTCGTTTAGCAGGGCCAAGAGCTCGACGTTTGAGGGAGTTTATACAAGAAGGTAGAGATATTGGGTTAATGCAACTACGGCCGGTTTGGTTAATGACACCCGATGTTGCGAGCCAAGTACTTCCACTTGAAAGCGCTATGTTTGACAGCGTAATCTACGACGAAGCCTCACAGATGCCAATTGAATTTGCATTATCGACCTTATTTAGAGCCAAACAGGCTATTGTGAGTGGCGATGAAAAGCAAATGCCGCCATCAAAATTTTTCACAGGTAAGCTAATTGAAGACGACATTGATGACGAAGACGATGACCAACAAGAATTGGCGGGAGAGCAATGGGATTATCGGCAAATCAGTGATTGTCCTGATTTATTGCATTTAGCGCGAACCGTATTACCTATTCATACATTGGATATTCATTACCGTTCTGCCTATCGAGAACTAATCAATTTCTCCAATTTTGCTTTTTATGAAAATAGGCTCAACATCCCAGCACAATTTTCTGCCAAAATGGTCAGTGAAATTAAGCCATTACAGCTTATTCCAGTTAATGGTACCTATGTTAACCAAAGCAATGAAGCTGAAGCTAACGCCATCGTGGAACATTTGGCTTCAATGTGGCAACGGCCTTTCGAGCAGCGGCCTTCTGTGGGGGTCGTCACGTTTAACCAAAAACAAGCAACATTAATTAACCAAATAATTCAATTACGTGCAGCACAGGATGAAGGCTTTCTTCAGGCGTATACGCAGGAAAACCAACGCACTCATGATGACGAAGATATGTCATTTTTTGTGAAAAATGTGGAAAATGTACAAGGTGATGAAAGGGATGTGATTTTATTTTCTACCACATTTGGTCGTAATGCGCAGGGGACATTCAGGCGTAACTTCGGGGTACTAGGGCAAACTGGTGGAGAACGGCGTTTAAATGTCGCTATCACTCGTGCTCGCCAGCAAGTTGTGATTATGACATCGATGCCAATAGATGAAATTTCTGATTTATTAGCCACTTACCGCAAACCGGAAATCCCACGAGATTATTTACAAGGCTATCTGGCTTATGCATTAAATGCATGCAACCCATTGATGAAAAAAGAAAATGAAAAACTACTCCACCGCATGTGCCATACACAGTCTGCGGTTGGTAGCGAAGCACTCCCACAAAATGCGTTTGTCGATTCGGTCATGGGCTTTATTCGGCAAAGTGGCTGGCAGGTGACCACCTCAAGCCAAAATGGGGTATTCCATTTTGATGGAGTTGTTGAGGAGCAAACCAGCGGCCGTTTGCTCATCGGCATTGAATGCGACATGCCATCACACCCACTATTGAAAACAGCCCGTTCTAGGGAACTGTGGCGTAGCACTGTTCTGACGCGTGTGGTACCCGCACGCTATCGAGTGTCTATTATCGAATGGTATCAAAATCGCGATTTGGCACAGCAACAACTGCATGATGCCATTTCACAGGCTTTATTAACCTCACCACTCTCTCAAATAGAGAGCCAAAATCCGCAAGAAGGTGCGTTATGAGTTCATCGGTTCATCGTATAACTGTTAGGGAAATGAATGAAATTCAGTGCCGGCGTCAGCTTGCGGTAGCTAAACGTCGATTTAAACAGTGGCAAGTATTGGCAAATAGTAGCCAATATCATCAGTCGCGTATTGCACAAATCACGCAAGCTTATCAGCAGCTAATGGAAAATGCTGCTCAGCTTGCCACATTGTCATCACGCAATTTAAGCTTGTTGAATAACCAATTGGTTGAGTTCACTGGGACACTGAATAACGAAGTACAGGAAGTTCGTGAGCAACAACTTGAAAAACAAGCGCTATTAGCCCGGACAAAAAAACATAGAGAACATAATTTGGCTGAGTTAATCACATTGGTTCGTGAAAAATTGCCAAATGAAGCTGAACTACTTACACAATTAGTTTCGGCAAGTGAACAGGATGAAAGCCAATCTAATAAACTGATTTTTAAAGCATTAGCTATATTGAGCCAGCAATCAATGGTGCTAGCGCCAACAGCAGCGGCATTATTGGAACAGCTAAAAGCACAATCTGAAGGTGTAAAACAATTTTGGCAATCAGGCTTACCTCAAACACCGTTTGCCAAACAATGTGAACAGATCCTATTGATGATTGAAAAGCTGAAATTGATGACCTCAATTGATGATGCTCAACGTGCTGAGCAACAACTGGTTGAGCTTTGGGAGCTTAAAGAAGGCACACAGCGTCATTTACGTGCCGACTCATTGATCATGACATTGGCGGAGCAATTAAAGTTAAGCCAGCAACGCGTCGAACTTATCGATAAAATTGAACAGCTTTGTGATGAATTGGCTATTTTTGCGAGTGACGAAAATGAAGCCATGATTTCGAGTGCGTTAGCGAGTATACAATCAAGCTCGATAGAAGCGTTAACCACATGGGTCGATAAGCTAGGCAGCGCAGTGAGTATAGCCGAGCAACAAGTTGTTGCTGCTGCACAAAGGAAAACGGTCTTAGATGGGTTAGGGAAACTCGGTTATCAAGTTCAAGATACGGATGTTAAAGCATGGCTTGATGATGGCAAAGTGGTTGTCACACATCCTGCCACGCCGGGATATGGGCTTGAATTAGGCGGGAAACAAGCGCGTTTTCAAGCGCGTACAGTGGCTTTTTCTGCAGGGCGAGATAATTCACGAGACCAGGATGTTGATGCAATTTGGTGCAATCAGCACCAACAATTACAAGATATTATTGCCCAAACAGATGCGGAACTTGTTGTTGAACAGGCGATACCAGCAGGAAGTGGCGAAATGAAAGTGTATGAAACTCAATCTGAAGAGCAACGTCGCAATATTGCTGTAAACCACCCCAAAACACGCAGTAAGTAAATATGGCTAAAAAAGCTTTAGTCGCATATTAGGAAATTATTTAAAATAAAAAGCTGAATTCGTTAGGCGCGAATTCAGCTTTTTTGTTATGTCTGCCATTTATTATGCGGTATGCATACTTTGTGGGTTTGTTTGACTTCTTTTACGTGCCAGTACTAGCTTGCTATAGAGCAGGGCTATTACGAAATAAACCGCTTGAGTAACGACTATGGTTGGCCCGGTTGTCGCATTGATGTGAAAACTCAGGATAGTCCCAATAACACTCGATGTTACCGAAGCGATGATGGCGACGACGAGCATTTTGCCGAAGCTCCGACATAGAACAAATGCAATAATCCCCGGTGAGATCAGCATGGCAATAACTAAAATGATCCCAACCGCTTGCAGTGAAGCGACAATGGTTAATGCAAGTAAAGACAGTAAACCATAATGGATCAGTTTGACGGGTAGGCCAATCACACGGGCTTGGTTTGGATCAAAACAATACAGCATGAAATCTTTACGTTTCAGTAAGATAATTGCAATAGTTACCCCAGCAAATAACAGAATTTGCTTAAACTCGCTATCCGTGATCCCTAAAATATCACCAAATAAAATATGCGTAAGGTGCTGCTCGGTATCTATTTTAGCAAACATCACCAAGCCAATAGCAAACATTCCTGAAAAGACGATACCCATTACGGTATCTTCTTTTATCCGACTATTTTCTTTTAAATACCCCGTTGCGACAGCGCAGAATAAGCCAGAGGCAAACGCACCAATAGCCAAGGGAATACCTAATAAAGAGGCAATGATGATCCCGGGTAACACTGCGTGGGAAATAGCATCTCCCATGAGTGACCACCCTTTTAATACTAAAAAGCACGATAAAATGGCACACACAGTCCCACTCACAATTGCGGTGATCAAAGCTTTTTGCATAAAAGGAAATGCAAACGGAGCCATCAATAAGTCAATGAAATCACTCATGAGATGCTCCTTGTTGGTGTGATTGATGCAGCCGAGCTACTTCCTTTTTTGCTTTACGTTTTGAGGCAAAAATACCGTGTTTAGGCGCAAAGAAAAATGCTAGCAGGAAAATAATGGTTTGTAGGGTGACAATTAACCCTCCTGTAGCACCATTAAGGAAATAACTGATATAAGCGCCAACAGCACTGGTTACGGTGCCAATTGTGACGGAGATAATGAGTAAGCGTTTAAATTGGTCAGTTAATAAATAGGCGGTTGCACCTGGCGTGACGACCATTGCGATAACAAGAATAGCGCCAACTGTTTGCAAGGCAGCAACGGTACAAGCACTTAATAATGTGAAGAAAATTATTTTTAGGCGTAATGGATTCAAGCCAATTGACCGTGCGTGACTTTCATCGAAAAAAACGGCTAATAAATCTTTCCATAAACACAACAGAATAATAAATGAAACGCCGATAATAATTTCTACTTGTAATACGTCAGAATCCGCAATACCTAAAATATTACCAAAAATAATACTTTGTACATTCACAGATGTTGGGTTCAATGAAACGATCAACAAACCTGCCGCAAAAAAAGTAGAAAATATAAAGCCAATAACAGCATCTTCACGCAAACGAGTTAGATGTTTTATTAATGTCATGGCAAGTGCTGCAAGGATCCCGGTAAAAAAGGCGCCTGCCGCATAGGGTAAACCTAAAGCATAAGCACCAGCCACCCCAGGGACAACGGAGTGGGAGAGCGCATCTCCCATTAATGACCAGCCTTTTAGCATCAAATACGCTGATAAAAATGCACAGACAGCACCAACAATGGCGCTGACCCAAATGGCTTTTATCATGAAATCGTATTCAAAGGGCTGTAATAACATCTCAATCATTCGGAACCCTTAGCTTGGTTTTTTCGAACGGGAGCATCATGGTCATGACCATAGAATACAGCCGCTCTTTCATCATCGGTAATGACGGTGACAGAGCGTGGGTCATCGTCGTCATGAAGCTCTTGACCTGACAGGTTAATATGACGCAATACACCACCAAACGCGTTTTGTAGATTACGCTGTGTAAACGTGGTTTCGGTTGGGCCACTGGCTAACACCGTGCGATTGATTAAGATAACATGGTCGCAAAACTCAGGCACACTACCCAAGTTATGAGTTGAAACGAGGATCAGATGGCCTTCGTCACGCAAACTACGCAGTAGGTCTATAATGGCATTTTCAGTTTTAACATCAACCCCAGTAAAGGGTTCATCAAGGAGTAAAACTTTACCTTCTTGTGCGAGCGCTCGAGCTAAAAAAACCCGTTTTTTCTGGCCACCTGAAAGCTCGCCTATTTGGCGATGTTCAAGCCCTGCAAGGTCAACCCGTTCTAATGCCATTTTGACCGCATCTTTATCGGCTTGTTTAGGGATGCGAAAAAAACCCATTTTGCCATAACGCCCCATCATCACAACATCAGAAACGAGAACGGGGAAGTTCCAGTCAACTTCTTCCGTTTGTGGGACGTATGCAATCACGTTTTCTTTCAGTGCCGTTTTTATTGGCTGATCATTTAATGTCACACTGCCTGAAGATGGGGTGACAAGCCCCATAATGGTTTTAAATAGCGTTGATTTGCCACTGCCATTTACGCCAACTAAGGCACAAATAGAGCCACCAGAGATAGTAAAGCTTGCGTCGTAGATAGCGGTGTGACCATTATTATATGTTACAGTCGCATCATCGACGATAAGATTCGGGTGTTCGAATTGACTTGAATGATTCATATTACTGTGAAAATCCTTTCGCTATCGTGTCTACAGTCGTATTTAAAAGATCTATATAGGTTGGTACTGGGCCATCGGCAGTTGATAATGAGTCAACATATAATATGCCGCCGTATTTTGCCCCGGTTTCTTTACTGACTTGGCGAGCAGGCTTATCAGAAATTGTACTTTCACTGAATACCACAGGGATGTTGTATTTGCGGACAGTATCAATCACTTTTTTCACTTGTTGAGGAGAGCCTTGCTCTTCTGCATTGATTGGCCATAAATAGACTTCTTTAAAGCCGTAATCTTTCGTTAAATAGCTAAATGCGCCTTCACTTGAGACTAACCAACGTTCATTTTCTGGAATACGGTTTAAGCGTTCACGTAAAGGGGTATCAAGCTCTGCAATTTGCTGCGCATATTTTTTCGCATTGGCATTATATGTTTCTGCATTTTCAGGATCATATTTAACTAGAGCTTGGCGAATATTTTCAATATAAATTTTAGCATTAGCAGGAGACATCCAGGCATGTGGGTTCGGGTTGTCTTTATACTCACCTTCACGGATTGGCATTGGCTCAATACCTTCAGTGACTACGACAGCAGGGACATTCTTAAAGTTTTCAAAGAAACGTTGGAACCAAACTTCCAAATTCATCCCATTCCATAAGATTAAATCTGCGTCATAGGCTTTCATAATATCTTTAGGCGTCGGTTGATAACCGTGGATTTCTGCTCCAGGCTTCGTTATAGACTCGACAATTGCCGCATCTCCAGCTACATTTTGAGCGATATCTTGGATAATGGTAAAAGTGGTAACGACTTTAAATTTTTTAGCAAAAGCCGGCTGACTAAAAAAGATGACTGCTATCAAAGCAAACATACTGGTTAGTAAAGGTGCAGATAATCGAGATACGTTCTTCTTCATAAAAGTTGACCCTGATATTATTGGTTTAGCGTTTTTTAACATACAGTTGTTAAGGTTTATAACAATTATATTTTATATCTCAATTGATAATGATTATCAATATCAATTGAGGAAAATAAACATAAAAAATGTGGAATAGCATCATTCGTCATTATGGGCTTCTAAGTCCCATGGTTATTTGTATGACTAAAACACGTCCTGAAGTAAAAGTTAAGTAAAAATTATTTTATTTTTCTTAGGATTAGTTATTCTGCCATCGGCTTCCATCGTAGAGGATTCGACAGTGAAAAAAATAATTGGCGGCACTTTTGCGCTACTGCTACTTGCAGGTTGTTCAAGCGAGCCAGATAGGCCTGTAACAAAACAGCGGATGCTAGAGCCTACAGGGCCTGTAACAGCACAAAATACGACATTCCCAAGAACGCCTTTTGATGAGTTTATTCGTGAGTCTGCGGCTCGTTACAGTGTTGATGAAGCTTTAATTAGGGCCATTATTGAGGTCGAATCCAACTTTAGGCCTGAAGTTGTCAGTAAATCAAATGCAATAGGTTTGATGCAGATTAAAGCTTCGACAGCGGGGCGTGACGCATATCGTTATCAGGGAAAGTCGGGGGAGCCGAGTTCTCGTGACTTAAAAGATCCACAAAAAAATATTGATATTGGTACAACTTATATTCGTATTTTAAAGGAGCAACATCTTGCTGGAATTAGCCACCCTCAGACATTATATTATGCAACGGTTGTCGCTTATGTGAACGGGGCGGGGGCATTATTAAGAACATTTGATAATGATAAAGGCCGGGCGATTGCAATGATTAACAGCTTATCGCCGGAAGAATTTTATCAACACGTACAAACAAAGCATCCTGCACCGCAAGCCCCACGCTATTTGTGGAAAGTTAAAAATGCTTACAATGCATTAGCGATGTCTTATTGATATTCCTTCATTAAATATGGGAGCTGCGCGACAATTTCAACAATGCCGTTGATAACAAATTGCACTCCCATACAGATTAATAAGAACCCCATCACCCGAGCGATTGCATCAATACCGCTATTACCTAACCACCTCATAATCGAAGTTGCGCCTTTTAAACCAATCCAAACGATAAAGCTTGCAATAAAAAAGGTGATAACGGGGGCGACTTTTAAAACCCATGGAGCGAAACTAACATTACCTTGTAATGATGCAGTGGAGCTGATGATCATGGCGATAGTGCCTGGGCCAGCAGTACTCGGCATCGCAAGGGGAACAAAAGCAATACTAGGGGATTCTTGGCGTTTTTTGGGAACATTCGGGTCATCAAGGGCATTGGTAGTCGGGTCTTCCCCAACATCACTGCTAGGAAACAGCATGCCAAAGCCAATAAATGCCACAATTAACCCACCTGCAATTCTAAGACCTGGTATTGATATTCCAAATGTATTCATAACTAACTGGCCTGCATAAAAAGCGATAGTCATAATTGCGAACACATAAATAGAAGCCAATAATGATTGATGGTCACGCTGCTCTTTTGTCATATTAGCAGAAATACTTAACATGACCGCAATAGCAGTTAAAGGGTTGGCAAGAGGAAGTAGTAGCACAAGACCAATACCAACGGCTTGAAATAGTTCAAAAAAATTTGTCATGGAAGTTTGATTCAAGCTCCTGATTAATGTAAATAAAACACCTTATCTCAAATGATAGCAAAATTTCTTATAGATCTGTAGGTTAGCATTTATAGCTAGAGGGATACTTTATGAAAGGGGACGATTACAGTACTGATGGGTAAGAATTAATATCAACTATCATTTATTAGCTTGAAGATAATTGGAGTTGTTCACATTAACTGTGGATAACAATGGCCTTCATCTGTGAATAACTTACTTTATTTATTAAATAACAATGGGATATTGAGTTGTGGTAAAAGTATTCAATTTTTACAGGCAAAAAAAAACCTTTTTATAGGGGGATAAAAAGGTTAAGGGCATTTCGTAACAGGTTGTCTTTAAGTTGATATGGAATGTAGTATATCTGCTGCAATGTTATTTACTGATAATTTATGTAAATTCATTAAAAGAATTCAATGTAATAGGCAACCAAAGAGTAAAAAAATATGTTAAACGGAATCAACCACTTAACGTTAGCTGTAACTGATTTGGATAAAAGTATTGGTTTTTATCAATCACTACTTGGTATGAAGTTACATGCGAGTTGGAAAAAGGGCGCCTATATATCCTGTGGCGATTTATGGTTATGTCTATCATTAGATACAACTCGCCAATTCTCGTCCCCAGAAAAAACGGATTACACACACTATGCCTTTAACGTTGATGCGAAAGACTTTCTTATCGTTGTTGATTGGCTAATGCAAGCGAATGTCATTGTCTGGAAAGAAAATAAAAGTGAAGGAGATTCTTTTTATTTTCTTGATCCAGATGGCCACAAATTAGAATTACATGTAGGCGGTTTATTACAACGCTTAAAGAGCTGCCAAGAAAAACCGTATGAAGAAATGAAATTTTATTAAAAAAGTCATGGATTTCTTTACAAAGGATTTTTAATTTTAAAAATAGCTTTACGCAGAGTTGTATATCCTATTTTCAGTTAATTTTGAGTAATAGGAAAAAGAATGAAAAAACTTATAGCGACATTAGCCGGGGCGTCTATGCTATTAGTTTTGGCAGCCGCCATGTTACTAATCGTTTTTCCTCAGCAGTGGAAGCAAAGTATTTATCCGAATATATCCCAAGCCTTACCAACATCGCTCAGTGCTATTTTACCGCAGGGTTTAGCCAGTAATGATATTTGTAATAGCTTAGAGGATAACCTGCAAAGTTTTACGGATTATCTTAAAGTGAATCAGGACATTGTTGATGTTAAGGGAATGAATAGCTTAGATGAACAACTTGCCAATATTCAAACCAGAATTGATTCTATGCCCAGTGATGTGCGAAATTTAGTTTGCCAGCAAGAATATAGTAAACTAGAAGGTTTAAAGAGTGTGTTTTCCTTAAGTCCCAATAACTAATTATTTTTGTCGTTAATATCATTCCTCTATATGTTCCTCCACTCAAATTTATATATTCATTTATGGTATGTTAATAGCATCATTTTGGCTTGTAGGTAACATGATGAATATATTTAAATTACCATTATTGAATTGGTTAGTCGCTAATGGGGTAGCTGTATATTTTCTTTCCAAGCAAGGTCTTTTAGATTGGACGTTTTCTGGTTGGATGGGGATCTTAGGTATCTTAGTGGCACTTGAAAGTGTCAGTTGGGTCGCGACAAGCCTTTATTATTTTTATAAACATAAAACATCACCAAATCCTACTGTAAAGGCAACGCATTTAGTGACTAACGGGCCTTACCGATTTTCACGTAATCCAATGTATTTAGCTTTCACATCAATGAGCTTGGCTTTAGCTTTCTTCTCGCACTCTTCTTATTTCTTGATAGCGGGTTTGGTCTTTTGGTTAATTACCGACTTGTACACTATTCCGCAAGAAGAGCGATTTTTAGCGGAAAAATTCAATGAAGAGTGGGAGCGTTATCGCAAGCAGACACGACGTTGGCTATAATGACTAAAGAATTAGTCGTATCCAGTGGATCGCATTGGTATCGGCTTTCTTTCGCGAAAAAAGAGAAACTATTTCCTGCATTAGATAGCTTATTCGCCATTTAATCGGGAAGGTGTTGATTTTTCAGATGAAGAATAACAATTAGCGGCATTACGCTATCGCCATAAAATAGGTCTGTGTTATCATTAGTAGTTGAGTTACTCACGATGTAACGAAATAGGGCGCTTAAGCTGCCCATATTTGTGTACATATCTTGCATAGTGAAGTGAGAAATCGTTAGTAACGTATTGATTTATAACTTTGGAATAATCAAGCAAGTGATCTTTCGTGTGGGTCACCACTGCTGATAAGGATTTTTTAATGCCTGTTATTACTCTTCCTGATGGAAGTCAGCGTCAGTTTGACCATCCCGTTTCAGTGATGGATGTTGCTCGTGACATCGGAGCGGGTTTAGCTAAAGCCTGTATCGCGGGTCGAATTAATGGTGAACGTGTTGATGCATGTGAAATAATTGAACATGATGCAAACGTGTCCATTATTACGAGCAAGGATGAAGACGGACTCGAAATTATTCGTCACTCTTGTGCTCACCTGTTAGGCCATGCCATCAAGCAATTATGGCCAAATACGAAAATGGCGATTGGTCCTACTATCGACAATGGTTTTTACTATGATGTCGATTTAGACCACATGCTGACGCAGGAAGACTTGGAAAAGCTTGAAAAGCGTATGCTTGAGCTTGCCAAAACAGATTATGAGGTGGTGAAAAAACGTGTTTCTTGGAGCGAAGCTCGTGAAACTTTCGTTGCCCGTGGCGAAGACTATAAAGTTGAAATTTTAGATCAAAATATTAGTCAAGATGACCGCCCAGGTTTATATCATCACGAAGAATATGTTGACATGTGTCGCGGTCCACACGTACCAAACATGCGTTTTTGCCACCATTTTAAATTACAGAAAGTGGCTGGCGCATACTGGCGTGGTAACAGCGATAACAAAATGCTGCAACGTATTTACGGCACCGCATGGGCTGATAAAAAACAATTAGCAGCCTATTTATTACGTTTAGAAGAAGCAGCTAAGCGTGACCACCGTAAAATTGGTAAACAATTAGATTTATACCATATGCAAGAAGAAGCGCCGGGTATGGCTTTCTGGCATAATGACGGTTGGACAATTTTCCGTGAACTGGAAACCTTTGTACGCACTAAACTGAAGGCCTATAATTATCAGGAAGTGAAAGGGCCATTTATGATGGACCGCGTATTATGGGAAAAAACAGGTCACTGGGATAACTATAAAGATGCCATGTTCACGACTTCATCTGAAAACCGTGAATATTGTGTCAAACCAATGAACTGCCCGGGTCACGTACAGATTTTCAACCAAGGTTTGAAATCATATCGTGACTTACCATTGCGCATGGCAGAATTTGGTAGCTGTCACCGTAATGAGCCATCAGGTGCGTTGCACGGCTTAATGCGTGTGCGTGGCTTTACTCAGGATGATGCACATATCTTCTGTACTGAAGAGCAAATCTTAAGTGAAGTAACCAGCTGTATTGAAATGATTTATGATGTTTATGCAACTTTCGGTTTCGAAAAAATTGTTGTAAAACTATCAACTCGCCCTGAAAAACGTATCGGTACTGACGATATGTGGGACAGAGCGGAAGAAGATTTGGCTAATGCCCTGAAATCAAAAGGTATTGAATTTGAATACCAACCAGGTGAAGGCGCATTTTATGGTCCGAAAATCGAGTTTACACTGTACGACTGCCTTGACCGTGCATGGCAATGTGGTACTGTCCAGTTAGACTTCTTCTTGCCAGGCCGTTTAACAGCTTCTTATGTAGGTGAAAATAACGAACGTATCGTTCCTGTGATGATCCACCGTGCAGTGTTAGGTTCACTAGAACGCTTCATTGGTATCTTAACAGAAGAGTATGCGGGCTTTTTCCCAACATGGTTAGCACCACAGCAAGTGGTCGTAATGAACATTACTGATAGTCAAGCAGACTATGTTCAAGAATTAGTTAGCAAGCTGCAAAGTGTTGGCATTCGTGCGAAAGCGGACTTACGTAACGAGAAAATCGGCTTTAAGATCCGTGAACACACGCTGCGTCGCGTCCCTTACATGTTAGTATGTGGTGATAAAGAAGTTGAATCAGGTAAAGTTGCTGTACGTACCCGTCGTGGTAAAGACTTAGGTAGCCTTGATGTCAACGAATTCATGACAAAACTACTTGAAGAGATCCGCAGTCGTCAACTCAATCAGATGGAGGAATAAGGTATTAAAGGCGGAAAAAAACTCCCAACAGCGCGTCCAAATCGTATTAACGATGAAATTCGCGCAACAGAAATCCGTGTCACTGGTTTAGACGGTGAACAACTTGGCGTAATGAGTGTGCGTGAAGGCCTCTTTAAAGCAGAAGAAGCTGGTGTCGATTTAGTCGAAATCAGCCCAAATGCCGAGCCGCCAGTTTGTCGTATCATGGACTACGGTAAATATCTTTATGAGAAGAGTAAGTCTCAAAAAGAACAAAAGAAAAAACAAAAAGTTGTTCAAGTGAAGGAAATTAAATTCCGTCCAGGAACAGACGAAGGCGACTACCAAGTTAAACTACGTAGTTTAATTCGCTTTTTGGAAGATGGTGACAAAGCTAAAGTAACACTGCGTTTTCGTGGTCGCGAAATGGCTCACCAACAGATTGGCTTAGAAGTGCTTAACCGCATCAAAACCGATCTGGATGAACTGGCATCAGTTGAATCATTCCCATCAAGGATTGAAGGACGCCAGATGATCATGGTATTGGCACCAAAGAAAAAATAATTAAGCCAGTATGGTTATAGCGAAGTATTGCTAGAGTCTAGCAGCGCTCATTTGGGCGCTGCTTCTCTGTTTTATTCGTGATGAAAAATTTTATTATTGATGAAAGTAATGCCATACCAGCTAAGGTAATCGGTATATTTAACGTCTTGTTATTTTCTTCATTAATGAATCAAAGTAATTGTGTCAAAGCGATAATTGGCCTCAAAAGCCAAGTTTTCAAACAGTTCAGAATGATTTATTGCAAGAATTACTTGAGTAATCCAGCAAGAAGCATTAAAATCCGCGGTCGAATCACTTTGTCAGCGCATAGCGCATTAGGGCAAACTAAGAATATCGTACATGCGTCAAGTAGTAACTATTGAGTGACGGGTGTATTTGCTTGAGAGAAGCAAATCTCTTTATCCAATTGGAGGAATGAAGTATTAAAGGCGGAAAAAGAATCCCAACAACACGTCCAAATCGTATCAATGATGAAATTCGTGTTCCAGAGGTCCGTTTAACAGGTTTAGACGGTGAACAGTTAGGCATCATGAGCGCACGCGAAGCGCTTGAAAAAGCTGAAGAAGCAGGTGTAGACCTCGTTGAAATCAGCCCAAATGCTGAACCGCCAGTTTGTCGTATCATGGATTACGGCAAATTCCTTTATGAGAAGAGCAAATCTCAAAAAGAGCAAAAAAAGAAACAAAAAGTTGTTCAGGTGAAGGAAATTAAATTCCGCCCTGGTACAGATGAAGGTGATTATCAGGTCAAACTACGCAACCTGACTCGCTTTCTAGAAGATGGTGATAAAGCTAAAGTTACGCTGCGTTTTCGCGGTCGTGAAATGGCTCACCAGCAGATCGGTCTGGAAATGCTTAACCGCATCAAAGCTGATCTGGAAGAGCTGGCATCCGTGGAATCTTTCCCTTCAAGAATTGAAGGACGTCAGATGATCATGGTGCTGGCACCGAAGAAGAAATAATTAGGCCTGCAAGTAATATTCGTTTATAGCAATATAGATGTTATTCGCCTAATTAATTCGTAGTTAATCACAATGCGAAGTTGGAAATAAAAGAAATGCCAAAGATTAAAACTGTACGTGGCGCAGCAAAGCGCTTTAAAAAAACTGCAGGCGGTGGCTTTAAGCGTAAGCATGCAAACCTTCGTCATATTCTGACTAAAAAGTCAACTAAGCGTAAACGCCATTTACGTCCGAAAGGAATGGTATCTAAGGGCGATCTGGGTCTGGTAGTAGCCTGCCTGCCTTACGCATAAGTAAACAATTTAGTTAATTAAGATAAAAGACGATAGGAGATAGCTATGGCTCGCGCAAAACGTGGTGTAATCGCACGTGCACGTCACAAAAAAATTCTGAAGCAGGCGAAAGGTTACTATGGTGCACGTTCACGTGTTTACCGCGTAGCGTTTCAGGCGGTAATTAAAGCTGGTCAATACGCTTACCGTGACCGCCGTCAACGTAAACGTCAGTTCCGTCAACTGTGGATCGCACGTATCAACGCTGCGGCTCGTCAGAACGGTCTGTCTTACAGCCGTTTCATCAATGGCTTGAAAAAAGCTTCAATTGAAATCGACCGTAAGATCTTAGCAGACATCGCAGTTTTCGATAAAGCAGCATTCACTGCTTTAGTAGAAAAAGCGAAAGGCGCTTTAGCTTAATTGTTTGCTTGATAAGAGGAGGGTAACTTCCTCTTTTCATTTATAGTTATTTGTGTTAATACTTTAGATACAGTCAGTTATTGAGAGTTAGTTACATGCATTCTGTTATTTTTCGTTTCTTTTTTTACTTTAGCACCTGAATATCGGGGGCTTTTGCGCGTAAATAGAAAGAAGAAATGAAAGATTACGCTAAAGCCTCCTTAGGGAGGCTTTTTTGTTTCTAGTTTTAGATTAAGTAAAGTAAAATCAGTTAAGTATTCATTCATTACCAAATGGAATGTGAAGCTTAATATATATAGTGAATAACTAGCAAAAAGACCAATTGGTCATAAAGGGGAAACAATGCCACATCTCGCTGAGTTGGTTGCACAGGCAAAAGCAGCCATTGAACAGGCCCAAGATGTTGCTACGTTGGAATCAGTGCGTGTTGAATATTTAGGCAAGAGCGGCCATTTCACACTACAGATGAAAACGTTGCGTGAACTGCCTGCTGAGGAACGTCCAGCAGCAGGGGCTGTGATAAATGAAGCTAAAGTACAGGTTCAAGATGCTCTGAACGCCCGTAAGGACGCGATGCAAGCTGAAATCCTTAATGCACGTCTGGTATCAGAAAAAATTGACGTGTCATTACCAGGGCGTCGAATGGAAAATGGTGGGTTACACCCAGTGACCCGTACAATTCAGCGAATTGAAGAATTTTTTGGCGAATTAGGTTTCTCTGTTGAAACAGGCCCAGAAATCGAAGATGACTACCATAACTTTGATGCGCTAAATATCCCTGCTCACCACCCTGCGCGTGCAGACCACGATACTTTTTGGTTTGATGCAAAACGCTTATTGCGTACGCAAACATCAGGTGTACAAATCCGTACAATGAATGGTCAACAACCACCGATTCGTATCATTGCCCCGGGTCGTGTATATCGTAATGATTACGACCAAACGCATACACCTATGTTCCATCAAACAGAAGGCCTGATTGTTGATAAAGATATCAGCTTTACCAATCTAAAAGGCACATTGCATGATTTCTTGAATAACTTCTTTGAAGAGGAAGTTCAAGTACGTTTTCGACCATCATATTTCCCATTCACCGAACCTTCAGCGGAAGTTGATGTTATGGGTAAAAATGGTAAATGGTTAGAAGTATTAGGCTGCGGAATGGTTCATCCAAATGTATTGCGTAATGTAGGTATTGACCCTGAAGTCTACTCTGGATTTGCCTTTGGTATGGGGATGGAGCGCTTAACAATGCTACGTTACGGTGTTTCTGACCTACGTGCATTCTTTGAAAATGATCTTCGTTTCCTCAAACAGTTTAAATAAGGCGGGTCTATCTCATGAAATTCAGTGAACTATGGTTACGCGAATGGGTAAACCCGGCGATCAGTAGTGAAGCATTATCAGACCAAATCACGATGGCGGGTTTGGAAGTTGATGGTGTAGATGCAGTTGCTGGCCAATTTCACGGCGTTGTTGTTGGTGAAGTGGTTGAGTGTGGTCAACACCCAAATGCAGACAAACTGCGCGTTACAAAAGTTAACGTAGGCGGTGAGCGTTTATTAGATATCGTCTGTGGTGCACCAAACTGCCGTCAAGGCCTAAAAGTTGCTGTTGCAACGGTTGGTGCGGTATTACCGGGTGATTTTAAAATTAAAGCGGCAAAACTACGTGGCGAGCCTTCTGAAGGTATGCTGTGTTCTTATTCTGAGCTGGGTATTTCTGATGACCACAGCGGAATTATTGAATTGCCTCTAGATGCCACTATCGGTACCGATATTCGTGAATATCTAAAACTTGATGATAATGCGATTGAAATCAGCATTACACCTAACCGTGCAGATTGCTTAAGTATTCTTGGGGTTGCACGTGATGTCGCTGTTATTAATAAATTAGCGTTGAATGAGCCTGCTATTAATACAGTATCCGTGACCACAAAAGACACTTTCCCAATTCGAGTAGAAGCACCTAATGCGTGCCCACGTTTCTTAGGCCGTGTGATCAAAAATATTGATGTGTCAGCGCCAACGCCATTGTGGATGAAAGAAAAGTTGCGCCGTGGTGGCGTCCGTTCTATTGACGCGGTTGTGGATATTACCAACTACGTCTTATTAGAATTGGGTCAGCCTCAACACGCTTATGATCTAGACCGTTTAGATGGTGCTATTGTTGCTCGCATGGCAAAAGAAGGGGAGAAACTGGTTCTCCTTGATGGCAGTGAAGCAACGTTAAAATCAGACACATTAGTGATTGCTGATGAATCAAAAGCACTGGGGATTGCAGGTATTTTTGGCGGTGAACACTCAGGTGTTAATACGGAAACCAAAAATATTTTATTAGAGTGTGCATTCTTCGACCCATTATCGATCACAGGTCGCGCACGTAACTACGGTTTGCACACAGATGCATCTCACCGTTTTGAGCGTGGTGTTGACCCTCAATTACAGTTTAAAGCGATTGAACGTGCTACTGCGCTAATTGTTGAGATTTGTGGTGGTGAAGTCGGTGAAATTATTGATGTAACCAGTGAACAGCATTTACCAAAAGCCGCAAATATTAAACTGACGCGCAATAAATTAGACCGTTTGATTGGTCACTTTATTGAAGATGAGTTAGTTACTGATATTTTGACGCGTTTAGGGTGCAAAGTCACTGTTTCTGCTAATACATGGGATGTTGTCGCCCCAAGTTGGCGCTTCGATATGCAAATCGAAGAAGACTTAGTGGAAGAAGTCGCTCGTGTTTATGGTTATAACAGCATCCCTGATGTGCCATTACGTGCTGATTTGACCATGACTAATCACAAAGAAGCTAACCTACCTTTAAAACGTATTAAAGCAATGTTAGTTGACCGTGGTTATCAAGAAGCAATCACTTATAGTTTTGTTGACCCTAAAGTTCAAGCTTTACTGCACCCACAACAAGATGCGTTGCTTTTACCTAACCCGATTTCTGTTGATATGTCAGCGATGCGTTTATCGTTACTGACTGGTTTATTAGGAACCGTTGTCTATAATCAGAATCGTCAGCAAAATAGAATTCGTTTATTTGAGACAGGTCTGCGCTTTATTCCTGATAATCAAGCAGAATATGGGATCCGTCAGGAACCAATGCTTGCAGGGGTGATTACAGGCAATAGATTTGAAGAACATTGGTCATTAGATAAACAAGTTGTTGACTTCTTTGACTTAAAAGGTGATCTTGAAGCTGTTTTTGAATTGACTGGGAAACTAAATCAAATTACATTTAAATCTGAGGCACATCCTGCATTGCATCCAGGTCAAAGTGCTGGGATTTATCTGGAAAATGAACACATTGGCTTTATTGGTGTGGTTCACCCAGAATTAGAACGCAAACTCGATTTAAATGGTCGTACGGTGGTGTTTGAGGTTCGTAGTGATGCGATAGCACAACGTGTTATTCCTGAAGCTAAGGCGATTTCGCGCTATCCATCGAACCGCCGTGACATCGCTGTTGTCGTGCCAGAAGATGTGGCTGCTGCTGAAGTTTTAGCAGAGTGTAAAAAAGTTGGCATAAATCATATAGTTGGCATAAACTTATTTGATGTGTACTGTGGTGAAGGAATAGCAGATGGCTATAAGAGCCTTGCTATCAGTCTTGTCTTCCAGGATACCCAGCGTACTATGGAAGAAGAAGAGATCACTGCTACCGTTGATCTGTGTATTGCTGCGTTAAAACAGCGATTCCAAGCCTCCTTGAGGGACTAAACCTATGGCGCTTACTAAAGCTGAAATGTCAGAAAATTTGTTTGAAAAACTGGGTGTTAGCAAACGTGATGCTAAAGACCTTGTCGAAACTTTCTTTGAAGAGGTTCGCCTTTCCTTAGAAAATGGTGAGCAAGTAAAATTATCTGGATTCGGTAACTTTGATTTACGTGATAAAAATCAACGTCCCGGACGTAACCCAAAAACTGGGGAAGATATTCCAATTACTGCACGCCGTGTTGTTACTTTCCGCCCAGGCCAAAAATTAAAAAGCCGTGTAGAAAAAGCAACGCCGAAAGAGTAATTATATCGTTTGATATGAAAAAAGACCGCCTAGGCGGTCTTTTGTTTTTGGGTCACACAAATTGTTTTAGTTCTCTATCTATTAGCGTCGTAAGAAGTTTATTCGCGTAATCATGAAGAGCTTTTTCTTCCATCATGAATGTAGTTTGTTTCGCTTTACTTAATTTATTGAAATTATTTTCTTCATCAGCTGTTCTTTTATTTGATGACAACCCTCCGCCAATAGCTATGGCAATATTCTCTGGTTCCATTTTGTTTTCTTTTGAATGCATAGCAATTTTAACAAACAGTGGCATACAAATTTGTAGATGCAATGGTAGTTCTTGCTGCTCAGGTAATCTTTCATCCGCATTGTTTTTGGCTATCCGTAAAATTTTATCTCGCTTGTTCGGCGCCATATTTTTAACATGTTCTTTTGTTTCATTTTCTTGATGGATTGATTCCTTATATTTATTTATTAATTCTTTAAGTTTGTGTTCTTCATTTGGCTGCTTGATTAATATTTTGTTTCGTAATGCTTTAATCGCACCAGTAAGTTCATCTTGCGTCAAGTGATTATCTTCTAGTGCTTGTTGACTAAAGCTTGGGTTATTGGTGAGTTTCACTAAAAGATTAGATATCTTAGTACTAGCACCGCTCTTCCTGAAGATACCTTCTTGTTTAATATGTGTCGGGCTACTTAGTAAATCAAAAATCATCGTATTCATGGAATGAAATTCTGTTTTTTTATCCTCGGGTACGTCAGGATACTGGTTGATTAATTTCTGATTTTTTAAGTAGATCCTTTCGGCATCACAAGCCTCTTTTTTAACTGAGCTATGGTTTGACAAATTACTTATTTTAAGTTCGCTGTATTTCTGGGGCTGCTCAGTATGAGTTGGCACAAGATGTTGATTTACAGAGTTGGCAAGGGGGGGGTTATTGACAGATAGTGGTAAGCTTGTAGTATTTTTAACGTATACTGGGTTATCTATAATCTCAATTTTGTCAAACATATGTCTTAGCATGAATGTGAATTTTTGATAAGTAGATATAAAAAAATTCATTCCTGTATTTTTAATGGCCTTTATCGAATGAGTAAAAGACGTATTTTTTCTTTGCTCAGACGATTGTGCTTTATTAGGGGGTATAGTATTTGCATCATTATTTATTTTAGAAAAAATCATATGTATTACTCCAAAGTAAAAAAAATCAAAATGAGTTTAGATTCATTCATATGCTATCTCTTACATAAAAAGCTATAATTCCTTAACCTAATGAAAAAACATTTATTATCATGATAACTAACCAACTGGAGCGTTTGAAAAATATACAGAAGGTAACAGATTTACGCTTGATTATTATGGTGGTTATCAGTCTGTGTATCGTATCCGTTTTTTACCTTTGTGTTGGGGAAATATGGTATTGGCCAAACCAATTGGTAGGGGAAAGTGCCCAGCTTTTTGTTTGGCAAATTCGTTTTCCGCGCCTATTAGCCGTGATAATTGTCGGTGCTTCTCTTGCAGTCACAGGCGCTATCATGCAAGCCTTATTTGAGAACCCATTAGCCGAACCAGGATTATTGGGAGTAAGCAATGGTGCGGGTGTTGCTGTGGTATTTACGGTACTATTGTCTTCAGGCGTGACGCATTATTGGCTATTAAGTATTAGCTCAATTATGGGAGCACTATTTTTTACTTCCATATTGCTCTATTTTGCTCGTCGTAAGAACTTGAATAACTCCAGTTTATTGCTTGTCGGTGTTGCACTCGGTGTGATTAGTGGTGCCTGTATGACATGGATGGTGTATATGAGCAGTAATCTTGATTTGCGACAGTTATTGTATTGGATGATGGGAAGTTTTAGTGGGATTGGTTGGCATCAAATTGGCCTTGTTATTGGCTGTTTACCATTTTTAATTTGGGCACTTTTTCAAGGAAATATACTAAATTATCTTTCATTGGGAACGGTACAAGCCTATCAATTAGGTATCTCAATTCATAAATGGCGCGTTATATTAATTATTATTAGTGGTGTATTAATTGGTCTTAGTGTGGCGATAGCAGGGGCAATAAGTTTTATTGGTTTAGTTATTCCTCATGTATTGAGATTAAGCGGTTTAACAGATAACCGCGTATTATTAATTGGTTCTGCTGTGGCGGGGGCGTTAGGGTTATTAACTGCAGATTTACTGTCTCGGTTATTAATTGCCAATGCTGAAGTTCCTATTGGTGTTATTACGGCAACGCTAGGGGCACCGATATTTATTTTCTTGTTAATTCGTCACCAACAATGGCGGTAAAAGTGATGGATAATAAACTGATTATTGATATTAAAAATATTACCATCGATACTCGACTAGTTAATGTTTCAACTCAAGTGCTGGCTGGACAACAAATTCATCTATTGGGTGCTAATGGTGCGGGGAAAAGCACATTGTTAGCTGCAATAAGTGGCTATTTACCTGTGGATGGCGATATTTTAATAGGTGGAAAAAGTATACGGCAGTATCGTATTGCTCAATTGAGCCAACAACGTGCTTATCTTTCACAATTGGTTAACTCCCCCCCTATACTTAAAGTTTTTCAATATGTTGGCCTGTTTTCGCCTAACACTATATTTTCTACAGGTATTTTTGAACGATTATGTACAGACTTTCAACTCACATCACTATTAAGTAAGCCTATTAGCCAACTTTCTGGTGGAGAATGGCAGAGAGTTCGAATTATAGCTGCATTTTTGCAGGTCTGGGACAGCCAGCAATGCGAAGGAAAATTTATATTATTGGATGAGCCAACCAATAATTTAGACATTATTCAGCAATCAATGCTTGATAAATGGATTAAATATTTTTGTGATTGCTTAGGAACCGTTATAATGAGTGGTCATGACCTTAGTCATTCGTATAAAAATGCATCTTGTATTTGGATGATGAAACAAGGGCAGTTAGTTGCAATAGGGAAACCAGAGTGCGTCATGACAGAAAAAAAATTATCTGACATATTTATGTCTGAAATTAAGTTAGCGCACAGCACATCTCACCGAGTATGGCAGGTTATAAATTTAGTCGATGCGCAATGAGTTGTTTGTATCACACCTTTTTGCGTGATAATACCGCAATGTTTGCAGGTGTTGAGGTTCGGTTAAAGTATAATTAACTAGAATATTCTATTCACAATGAAAACTAGGCTATAAACAATATGAGCAATTTCTTACCATTTTCAAAACCGGCAATTGGTGATGAAGAGGTCAAAGCAGTAGAAAACGTTCTGCGTTCAGGCTGGATAACAACGGGCCCACAGAATCATCAGCTAGAAGACGATTTTTGTAAGCGCTATGGCTGCAAACATGCAATTGCATTGTCATCAGCAACAGCAGGTATGCATGTTGTATTAATGGCATTGGGTATTGGTCCTGGTGATGAAGTTATTACACCTTCTCAAACTTGGGTGTCAACAATCAATATGATTGAGTTGCTTGGGGCAACACCTGTCATGATTGATGTTGATCGCGACACACTGATGATCCAACCTGAAGCGGTGGAAAATGCGTTAACGGAAAAAACCAAAGCAATTATTCCAGTACACTATGCTGGGGCACCTTGTGATTTAGACGCGTTACGCTTAATTGCTCAAAAAGCGGGTGTGGCTTTAATCGAAGACGCTGCGCATGCCGTTGGTACACGATATAAAAACGAGTGGATTGGTGAAAAGGGAACGTCTATTTTCTCATTTCACGCGATTAAAAACGTGACCTGTGCGGAAGGTGGGTTAGTTGCAACAGACGACGATGAGCTTGCTCAGCGTGTGCGCACACTTAAATTCCACGGCCTAGGCGTTGACGCATTTGATAGGCAAATGCAAGGCCGCAAACCACAAGCTGAAGTTGTTGAGCCCGGTTTTAAATATAATTTGTCTGATATCCATGCCGCAATAGCCGTAGTGCAGTTATCACGAGTAGAGCAATTGAATCAGCGTCGTGCTGAGCTTACGGCTCGTTATCGTGAGTTACTGAAAAACTCCCCTTTACAAATGTTGAGTGTCCCTAGTTACTCACATTTACATGCGAATCACTTATTTATGGTACGTGTTGATAAAGCCGAATGTGGCATTGATCGCGATACATTCATGGAAAAATTGAAAGAGCATGATATTGGAACAGGGTTGCATTTTCGCGCTGCACATACTCAAAAATATTATCGCGAAAAATATCCTGAATTAGTTTTACCAGAATCAACATGGAATAGCGCCACATTGTGTTCGTTACCTTTATTTCCCGATATGACTGATGCAGATGTTGAACGGGTTGTTAAAGCTGTAGAAGCAGTTCTTTTGGAGTCAAAATAGTGTCACACGCAGATGAATTTGATGAGATTAAAAAAGTCTCAGTAGTAATCCCTGTCTATAATGAAGAGCAGAGCTTACCACAGTTATTGGAACGTACTATTAAGTCATGTAAACAATTAACTCAATCCTATGAATTAATTCTAGTTGATGATGGTAGTAGCGATCGTTCAGCACAAATGCTTACAGAAGCAGCGGAAAATCCTGACAACCACGTCATTGCAATTATTTTAAACCGCAATTACGGTCAACATTCTGCTATTATGGCGGGCTTTAACCAAGCTGATGGCGACTTAGTGATTACTTTGGATGCAGACTTACAAAATCCACCAGAGGAAATCCCACGTTTAGTCCAAACTGCAATGCAAGGTTATGATGTAGTTGGTACGCGCCGTGCGAATCGCCAAGACTCTTGGTTTCGCAAAACAGCCTCTAAAATGATTAATGCGATGATCACGAAAGCAACTGGGCGTTCAATGGGCGATTACGGTTGTATGCTTCGTGCATACCGTCGTCATATCATTCAAGCGATGTTGCAGTGCCATGAAAGAAGTACATTTATTCCTATTTTAGCAAATACATTTGCACGTAGAACCATTGAAATTGATGTAGCGCATGCAGAACGTGAGTTTGGTGATTCTAAATACAGCTTTATGAAGCTGATTAATTTAATGTATGACTTATTAACTTGCCTAACTACGGCACCACTGCGTTTATTGAGTGTTGTCGGAAGTGTTATCGCGATTGGCGGTTTTTTATTAGCGGTATTGTTAATTGCATTGCGTTTAATTTTTGGCGCAGAGTGGGCTGCAGATGGCGTATTCACTCTGTTTGCAGTACTCTTTATGTTTATTGGTGCGCAATTTGTTGCCATGGGGCTACTGGGCGAATACATCGGTAGGATCTACAATGATGTGCGCGCGAGACCTCGTTATTTTATTCAAAAAGTCGTTGGAGCAGATGCGAAATCCGACAAAAATCAGGAAGAAGACTAATGAAAGCTATTGTTTTTGCCTATCATGATATTGGCTGCGTAGGGCTAAAAGCGCTTGAAAAAGCAGGTTTTGATATCCAAGCAGTGTTTACACACACTGATGACCCAAATGAAAACCACTTTTACTCCTCAGTTGCGCGTTTAAGTGCTGACATGGAACTTCCTGTTTTTGCGCCTGAAAACGTTAATCACCCATTGTGGATTGAACGTATTCGCGAAATGAAACCCGATGTCATTTTCTCTTTCTACTATCGTGATATGTTAAGTGAAGAGCTGTTAGCTATCGCGCCTAAAGGTGCGTTTAATCTACATGGCTCATTGCTACCTAAATATCGCGGCCGTGCACCTATTAATTGGGCATTATTAAAAGGTGAAAGCGAAACAGGTGTAACCTTACATAAAATGGTCGCTAAGGCAGATGCTGGCGATATCATTGCTCAAGAAAAAGTGGTTATTACCGATACAGACACTAGCCTGACTTTACATGCGAAAGTCCGTGAAGCAGCGGAAGTTTTATTGGATAAAACACTGCCATTAATCGAAGCAGGTAGTTACAAAGCCGTTGCACAAGATGAAAGCCAAGCAACGTACTTTGGTCGTCGTACCGCTGAAGATGGCTTGATTAACTGGAACAACAGCGCAAAAGAAGTTAACTGCTTGATTCGTGCAGTGACTGAACCTTATCCAGGTGCGTTCACTTATTTAGGTGCACGTAAAATGGTTATTTGGCGCGCACGCGTTTTAGATGACAACCAAGGTAAACCGGCAGGTACGGTACTTTCGAGTGACCCACTGCGTATCGCTTGTGGCCAAGGTGCTATCGAAGTTGTTAGCGGTCAAAGTGAGACCGGTTTATATATGCAAGGTAACCGCCTTGCTAACGAAATGGGGATTGTGACTGATGTCCGCGTTGGTGCGAAACCAACAGCACAAGTTAAGCGTCGCACACGTGTTCTTATTTTAGGTGTGAATGGCTTTATTGGTAACCATTTAACAGAACGCCTGTTAAAAGATGGTAACTACGATATCTATGGTATGGATATCGGCTCTTCTGCAATTGAGCGTTTCATTGGTAACCCACGTTTCCACTTTATTGAAGGTGACGTTAGCATCCATACAGAATGGATTGAATACCACATCAAAAAATGTGATGTTATTCTCCCTCTGGTTGCGATTGCGACGCCAATTGAATATACCCGTAACCCACTACGCGTTTTCGAATTAGACTTTGAAGAAAACTTGAAAGTTGTACGTTACTGCGTGAAATATAACAAACGTATCATCTTCCCATCGACATCTGAAGTTTATGGTATGTGTGATGATAAAGAGTTTGATGAAGATGAGTCACGTTTAATTGTTGGTCCAATCAATAAACAACGTTGGATTTACTCAGTTTCTAAACAATTACTTGACCGAGTGATTTGGGCATACGGTGCGAAAGAAGGTTTGAAATTCACCTTATTCCGTCCATTCAACTGGATGGGACCTCGCTTAGATAGCTTGAATTCTGCACGTATTGGTAGCTCACGCGCTATTACTCAGTTAATTCTAAACTTAGTTGAAGGCTCGCCAATTAAACTGGTTGACGGTGGCGCACAAAAACGTTGCTTTACAGATATTAAAGACGGTATCGAAGCATTGTTCCGTATCATCGAAAATAAAGATGGTAAATGTGATGGCCAGATCATCAATATCGGTAATCCAACAAATGAAGCGAGTATTCGTGAATTAGCAGAAATGTTGTTGGAAAGCTTCGAAAAACACCCACAACGTGGAAAATTCCCTCCATTTGCGGGCTTCCGTGAAATCGAAAGCAGCAGCTATTATGGCCAAGGGTATCAAGATGTTGAACACCGTAAACCAAGTGTTGAAAATGCACGTCGTTTACTTGATTGGGTTCCAACTATCGATATGAAAGATACCATTGAAGAAACATTAGATTTCTTCTTACAAGGTGCAGTTGAAGAGTTAGGTAATAAAGACTAATGAAAAAAGTTGGCTTGAGAATTGATGTGGACACCTACCAAGGTACTTTAAAAGGGGTTCCACAGTTACTCAAAGTGCTCAAAGAGCATAATATTCAGGCCAGCTTTTTCTTCAGTGTAGGACCCGATAATATGGGGCGCCATTTATGGCGCCTTTTGCGTCCTAAATTTCTGTGGAAAATGCTTAGGTCGAACGCAGCATCCCTTTATGGGTTAGATATCTTATTAGCGGGCACAGCATGGCCGGGTAAAAAAATTGCTAAGGATTTAGGCTACTTGATGAAACAAACTTTGGATGCTGGCCATGAAGTTGGCTTACATGCATGGGATCATCAAGGTTGGCAGGCTAAAGTTGCCAAATGGAGCAAATCACAGCTGACTGAGCAAGTTAAGTTAGGTGTTGATGCGTTAGAGCAAGCCATTGGGCATCGTGTGACTTGTTCGGCCGTTGCTGGTTGGCGAGGTGATGAGCGAGTGTTAGAAGTTAAACAAATGTTTAATTTTGACTACAATAGTGATTGTCGTGGTAAATATCCATTTAGGCCAATTTTAGCCGATGACTCACTTGGGACAGTTCAAATCCCTGTCACACTGCCGACTTACGATGAAGTTGTAGGAACAGTCGTGAGTGATGACGCATTTAATGATTTTATTCTTCAAGCAATTAAAGAAGATCAAGGCGTTCCAGTTTATACTATCCACACAGAAGTGGAAGGAATGTCCAAATCGGAACAATTTTCACAATTATTGGAACGAATTACTCAAGAAGAAATCCAATTCTGTACATTAAGTGAATTACTGCCAGATGATTTGAATTCATTGCCAAAAGGGCGTGTGGTGAGGGCACCATTCCCCGGACGTGAAGGCTGGTTAGGCTGCCAAGAAGAGGAATAAGCAACCTATGTTGAATAACCGAGCGAGCAAAGTAGGAGCCTCTCTGCTGGCTCTTTTTTTTATCTTAACCTATTTGTTGCCGTTAGATAGCCGTTTACTTTGGCAACCAGATGAAACACGATATGCAGAAATTAGCCGTGAAATGTTACAGCGTGGAGATTGGGTTGTTCCTTACATGCTGGATGTGCGTTATTTTGAAAAGCCAGTAGCAGGTTACTGGATAAACAATATTAGCCAAATGATCTTTGGTGAAACTAACTTTGCTGTTCGTTTTGGTTCGGTTTTTTGTATTCTTCTTAGTGCATTACTTGTCTATCGTATGGCAAAAATGATGTGGCGTAATAACCACGTTGCTTATGTTGCAAGCCTCATTTATATCTCGATGTTCTTAGTGTTCTCCATCGGGACCTACAGTGTGCTCGACCCAATGTTGTCCTTATGGATAGCAGCAAGTATGTTTTGTTGCTTATGGGCAATGAAGTCGAGGGAAGTCAAATCTAAATTAGCAGCATGGCTTTGTCTTGGGCTGGCGTGTGGCATGGCATTTATGACTAAAGGCTTCTTAGCCCTCGCTATTCCAGTGATTGTCATGCTTCCTATCACAATCTACCAAAAGCGGTTCCTTGAGTTACTTAAGTATGGGCCTCTCGCAATCATTTCTGCGGTTATTATCAGCTTGCCATGGGCCTTAGCAGTTGCAAAACAAGAGCCTGATTATTGGCATTATTTCTTTTGGATTGAGCACATTAAGCGTTTCACGGCAGATGACGCTCAGCATATAGCACCGTTTTGGTATTATATTCCAATTATTATTCTTGGTGCGATCCCATGGGCAGGCTTGCTACCGGGTGCGATCATGAAAGGCTGGAAAGAACGGAAATCTAGCCCTGATATGTTTTTCTTGCTGTGCTGGTTTGTTGTCCCAGTCATCTTTTTCAGTATTTCCCGTGGTAAATTACCCACGTATATGTTGCCGTTTATGGCACCACTGGCATTGCTTATGGCGAAGTATGGGGTTGACTGCGTTCGTAATGGTAAAATGAACGCATTGAAAGCCAATGGGATCATTAATGTTGTATTAGGAATTGCAGCTGTTATAGCGGTAATTGTCGTGAGCACGGTGATCAAAAAGCCACTGTACGAACCTGATGAATGGTCAAAAATGGTATTGGGGGTTGTGGCATTTTCTATCTGGGCGATTATTGGTTACCTATGTACAGTATTAAATGCAAAGTATTGGCTATGGGCAGCATCATGTTCTTTAGCTGTAAGCTTGTGTATTGGTAGTGCTCTACCGAACAACACCATTGATTCTAAACTGCCTCAAAACTTTATTCATCAAAATCATGATCTACTGATGAATAGCAAATATTTGATGGCGAGTAATGTTGGGGTCGCAGCAGGCCTTGCGTGGGAAACGCAAAATTCCAATATCTATTTATACAATAGCAGTGGAGAGCTAAGGTATGGTTTGGAATACCCAGATAGCCAACATCGCTTAATTAAACCAGATCAATTTGCACAGTGGTTAGAAAAAGCACGCAAAGAAGGGCAGGTAACCGTTGTCTTTTTATTAGGCCGTAAAGAAGGGTTACCGGACATTCCTAAACCAGATGAAGTCATTAAAAATTCACGTATGGCGATTGTGGTATACCATCAACAATGATTGCACAACTATTGCTGTTATTGCTGGTTAGCGTTTTGACCTGTGTTGGGCAAGTGGCTCAAAAGCAAGCTGTCGTCAATTGGCAGAGTAATAAAACCAATAAAACAGCATCAGCCCTTCGGTGGCTGGTGCTGGCAGTTTTCATGCTAGGACTTGGCATGTTGTTTTGGCTGAAATTATTGGAAACCATGCCGTTGAGTATTGCTTATCCAATGCTAAGTATTAATTTTGTATTAATTACACTAATTGGCCAGTTTGTGTATAAAGAGCAAACAGGGCTTAACCACTGGTTGGGGGTTGTGGCCATTATGTTTGGTATTTTGCTAATGAGTATCAGCGTATGAATAAGGGGTATTTATGGGTGATTGGCAGTGCGTTATTAGTCACAGTCGCTCAACTGAGCTTAAAAGCAGGGGTAGTTGAACTACCCTCATTCACACTTGGCTGGCATTGGCTACAATTTGATTGGTTACTCGCTAATATTGCTAGTTTAGGAATTATTTTTTTAGGGTTAGTTTGTTATGCGTTATCGATGTTATGTTGGCTATTAGCATTAAAATACATAGCATTGAATAAAGCTTACCCGCTTATTAGCCTAAGCTATGTTTTTGTTTATTTATTAGCAGTTTTCTTACCTTGGTTTAATGAACCCGCTACAGGGTTAAAGGCCACTGGTATTGGCTTTATTTTATTAGGGGTATGGCTAATTAGCCGGCCCAATAAATCATCAAGTGATAGAACAGAATAATTTCTTAGTTGCTTATATTATCGTCATCACGCACTATAATATAAGCAAGTTATCGTAATGAGATAGATAAATAAGGTGCTTTATGGTTATTAAAATACAACACCTACCACTATTACTGTGTTTAGTTTTAATTGGTTGTTCATCAACGCCTGTTAAAAGAACGCCACCACCACCGTTAAAAACACAGTTATCAGATCCAATCATGACGATAGCACAATTAAAAGACCAGCTAGAGCAGTGGTATGGCACGCCTTATCATTATGGTGGAATGAATCAAAACGGTGTCGATTGTTCCGGCTTTGTCTATCGCACATTTAATGATCGCTTCGCCATTCAACTACCTCGCACAACGGTGGATCAAACTCAATTAGGCACACGTATTGATAAATCTGATTTGATGCCAGGGGATTTAGTCTTCTTTAGGACGGGCTCAGGAGAGAATGGGCTACATGTGGGTATTTACGATACCGATAATACATTCATTCATGCGTCAACGAGTAAAGGGGTGATCCGCTCATCAATGGATAACGTTTATTGGCGAAAAGTGTTTTGGCAGGCAAGGCGCATCTAAATTCACTATTTTATTCAGTGATTATGTTATCTTAAGAGCAAGTTTTGTTTTAAGGATAGCTTAATGTCAACAGTACGTTTACTCATCTCTGGATCCTACGACCCTTGGTTTAACCTTGCGGTTGAAGAAACTATTTTCCGACAAATGCCAACTGACCAACGTGTTATGTTTCTCTGGCGAAATGCTGACACGGTAGTTATAGGGCGTGCGCAGAATCCGTGGAAAGAGTGTAATACTCGAAGAATGGAAGAAGATAATGTCCGTTTAGCCCGGCGTAGCAGTGGTGGTGGCGCTGTTTTTCATGATTTAGGTAACACGTGTTTTACGTTTATGGCAGGAAAGCCGGAGTATGACAAAACGGTTTCTACACAAATTATTGTTGATGGGCTAGCACTTGTCGGTATTAACGCAGAAATATCAGGTCGTAATGATTTAGTCTTAGATACTGAAAGTGGCCCACGAAAAATTTCGGGTTCTGCATACCGAGAAACGAAAGATAGAGGTTTTCACCATGGAACCTTACTGATTAACGCAGATTTAGGTCGCTTAGCAAATTACCTGAATCCGGATCCTAAAAAATTACAGGCAAAAGGGATCACATCTGTACGTTCTCGAGTGGCTAATTTATCTGAGCTTGTCCCCCATATCTCTCATGAAATTGTTTGCGAAGGAATAATTAAGAGTTTTTTTAATTACTTCGGTGAAACGGTCGAAGCAGAGTATATCTCCCCTGAAAAATTACCTGACTTGCCAAATTTTGCAGAAACCTTCGCTAAACAAAGTAGTTGGGAGTGGAATTTTGGACAAGCACCCGCTTTCTCTCACTATTCTGATACCCGTTTTCCTTGGGGAGGAATTGAGTTTCATTTTGATATCGAAAAAGGTGTGATAAATCGCTGCCAGTTTTTTACAGATAGCTTAGACCCATCCCCTTTGGAGTGGTTAAGTGAGCAATTATCGGGTAAAGCCTATCAAACAGAAACGATACGCTCTTTGAGCAAAGAGATGGCCGTTAAATGGCCACAATTGCAGGAGCAGTTAGCTGATTTGGAAAACTGGCTAGTCCATGAGTTAAGTTAAAAAAAGAGCCGATATAATCGGCTCAGACTGGCGACAAACATTTATGTTTAGCGGCAGTCTAATAGGTTATTGAAAATAAAAGAGGAAAATCAATTTGTTGATTTTCGACTGATAACACAAAGCGGGAAAAATCACACTTTTATCTCGCTTTGTCAACAACCTTGAGCCGATATAATCGGCTCAGACATAGACTACAAAATTGCAAATAACTAATAGGAAGGGACGTTCTAAAATAATCAGTTATGACAGCTACAAGTCATAAAGTTTTTGCATTCAGGTAATTCACCCGATTGGCGAAATTTTGCAGGCGTTGTATCAAAGTGCTTTTTAAAGATACGGGTAAATGTTGCCTGTGAACTGAAGCCATATTGCAATGCGATATCAAGAATAGGTAAGTTGCCTTCACGTAATGATTTGGCCGCTTCTAATAAACGACGTTTACGGACGTATTCGCCAAGCGTGCAACCTTTCATTTCTTTGAAAACACGCTGTAAATGCCATTTTGAATAACCGCTTTTATCGGCAATTGTGTCGATTTTGATGCCTTCATTGCGCTGCAACTGGCTTTCAAGCCATTTAACAATATCGTTGACTACACTTTCTGACATATTTACCTCCTACTCAAGTAGGCTATTGTTCATTAATAACTAATAATAACTCACGAAATTAGGGTCTATTCTTCCTGTTTTTCCGATATATCGATAGGCTAAACGTGCGGTTTTTTAATGAGAATAACTATCAGTACAATAGATGTTGAAAAAATTAACATTTTAAACATTCATCATTGTATGTTTAAAGTTGTTTTAATTCAAGTGATTATATTATTTTGGTGTTTTGTTTAGGTGATGACAAGACAGACGTCTTATTACGTTCAAGAAAATTGATTAAGCCATTCGAAATTATTAACCAAGTAAATAATTGAAAAATTATTGTTTCATTTATAATCATTTTTCTATAACAATAAACAGGAAATTCCGAGGTAATTGTTTTGGTGGGAGAAGACCATAATTGTATTTCGGGGAGTAATAATCAATAGAATACGGTAAGTATGATGTACTATACTCGTCATATTTCAAGTTGCAGCGTTGTTGACCGCGCTCAGCTCGCCGGATCACATACTCATGTATGCTCATCGGTCTCTCTTCACTTGTCGCCTAGCTGCAACTCGAATTATTTAGAGTATATGTGAGTAGTAGACAATGATGTTATTTCTATACCACAAAAGCGGTTTATATTGTTGCTATGAATAAATCAGGTAAAGGGTTCTATGGCAAATTTCATCTCTAGCTTAATCCATTATCTCTGATAGGAAAGGATCCAGAAAATTACCATTAGAAGCCCGTTTATCTTTTTATTATTCTTTTATCAAATACGTGATATAGAAAGAATTTGTTTGCTCCATTCTATTTGTTCTGGTGTGCCTTCTATTCGCTGGCCATACATTTGAATAATTTGGTTACCTTGGGTATCAAAGACCTCAAGGCTTGTGACAAAGCCATCTTTAGTTGGCTTACGTGTGACCCAGCACTCAGAAATACCGCTTTCAATGAGATGAAGTTTAAAGTTTGTACTTGAAATATTTAACCAATCAGTTTGAGAGCTTTCAACAGAGAGTGATGATAGTTCATTTATTTTTCCTGTAAATATTTGCACGCATCCACGGTTTCCTACAAAGAGCATCACTTCATTTTGTGCTTGGTATGCAAGGGAAAGCAGATCAGATAAGGCCGTTGAAGGTACTTGCCATGCTAATTCTTTGCTAACTACACGAAAAACTTGCTGACGACTTAAATTGTGTTTCTTTAATATGCCAAAAAACTGATGAACATTTGTCATCTCACGCCATTGTTGTTCTAATTGAGAGGCGAGTTCTTCGCTGATTTTCTGTTCTGAAAATGGCGGAATTGTTTTAGGTTCGATAGGCGGATTTTCTGATGTGTTGTAGCGTTCTATTATGGCTTGCCAAGCAGCCATATCCGTGTTGTCGATAGAAAAGACTTTGTGTAAAGAATCACCATATTTATCGAAAAATTGAATACTGTGGCGAGTTCCCTCTGGCGTTTCTTCAGTGAGTGCAAAAATTGAACTCCACTGCGCAAAGAACATACGTAAGTCTAATGCTTTAGGGTTTAGAAATAGCCCACCATGGCTGCTAAATTTCGGGTTATTATATGCGCCCGTTTGAATACTAACAGCATACTGATTGCGAGTGATCCCTATAGCTTTCCCTATCGTGGTTAAACCTTGCAAGATATCAACGGGTTTGCTGACCAATCGTTGAACATTATCTTTACCGACACGACAATGAATTAACTGGGCTTCAGATACGCCAAGTAAGGCCGCTATTTCTTGGGAGTGCTTATGAGTGTACGTTTTTTTAGCTTGTAGGTAATCATGATAGAGGTTTGAATTCACAAATTTTTCCTTTTTTCCTTAATGAAATGACAAGACACAGTGAAGCGTTATCAACTGATTTATTTTTATACTGTTGATAAAATTAATAAAATCAGTTGATAACATGTTTTTTTACTACTTAACTACCAGTTGTAATTCATGTTGATATAAAAGTTTCGGCCTTCTTGAGGAACTCCCATAGAAGAAACATACGGCTTATCAAATGCATTTTTCATTGTGAGAGTTGAACTTAATCCTTTAATGAACTGATCTGCTTGGTAATTCACATAGAAATCATGAATGCTATAGCCAGCATGCTGAATGACTTCTTTATGATAACGATCTAAACCTTGGCCTGATTTGTGATGCCACTTTTTATATTTATCATTACCTTGAAGTTGCGTTCTTGCAGAGAATTCCCCTATCCAACCTAGAGTAAAGCCAGTACTAGCAACCGGTACATTGAATCGAGTCGTTAGTGTTTCAGGGCGTATAGACGAAAGAGAATAATGAGAGCCGTCTTCTCTACCTGTGGTTTTATTGTGATTGATATTTAATTCAAACCACGGTGTTCTGTAGCTTATAAAGCTATCGATGCCATAAATGGATGCGCTGGGGATATTGATATAATAAAGTTCATCGGGGAACCATTGGCCATACCTTGGCGTATAGAGGCCTTCAAGGGCAATATGGTTTTTAGATTTGGTCTTAAAGTAGGTTGAACCAAATTGAAGGTCGCTATTATCAATAAGTACCCCATCAAAACTGAATTTTACGCCTGTTTCGAGGGTTTTATTCGTTTCTGGAAGTAAATCAGGCGATGGGCGAAAGTTCGAGGAAGTACCAAAAAAGGGTATAGTGAAATGGTTTGAATTGTTATAAAGCTCGGACATACGTGGGGTACGGTATGCTTCAGCGTATGATGAAAAAAGATTGAGCCAATGGGTTGGAGTAATACTAACAGCCATACGGGATGACAAGTTGGTATGTTTACTTTCAGGGAAATTATCCCTCGATGCACGGTATTGTGTAAAGCGTGTTCCAATTGATAAAGTTAACGGTAATTGATGCAATGTCATGTCATTGACCAACCAGCCTGACATGTTGTCGAGTTCTGCCGGTGGATAACTTATTGCATACTGATTCGACGTTTGCTTTTGCTGATAATATTCGAAACCACTTTGAATATGATGATTTACCCAGTTATACATAGGTAACGTGAAGCTATTAGTAAATTTAGTCCCATAGGTATATTGATTTCGCGCTTCAGAACCATACTCTTTTGGTTTGCTCTTGACCTTAATTGTATCAGTTTGATCTAAATATAAATCTGTATAATAAACATCCCACTGAGCTTGCCAATTTATCTCATTTTTGGGTGTAAAAAATTGGCTAATGGCAATATCTCGCTGATGGCTTTGTCTTTCATGCGGTGTATTTGGATATCTATTTTTTTCTGAAGGTTTAGCGGGTTGTTTTACCCCTAAACTGTTGTTGCGGTATTCTTTTAATTGTAACGTCAAGTTATATGAAGGGTGGGCAAGCCAACTACTTTTGAGCATCCAGTTGCTTAGCTGTTCAGTATTATCAACTTCTTCAAATTCGGGTGAGCCGAGTAGGTACTTTTTACGTTGACTATAGCTGAATAGGGTATCCGTTGCTTCAGTTCTGCCCAACAGCGTTGCACCTGCATAGTAACCGTGGTCATTACGGTTAATACCGCTGAATACCTGGCCACCGAGTTTTTGCCCTGGTTTTAATATGTCAGCTGCATTTATTGTTTTGAATGAGACAACTCCAGCTAATGCACCGCCGCCATGATGTACAGATGATGCGCCTTTATGGACGTAGACTTTTTTTATTAAGGTGGGGTCAATAAATATGGCTTCATATAAGCCGGAATAAAAGTCTTGGGTGATATTATCAACAGTGACTTTAACACCTCGTGAATCATAACCTCGCATTTGAATGCCCTGGCCATAAGTGCTATTGGAACCAGAAACAAATATCCCAGCTTGGCCTTTTAGTAAATCTAAGGCGGATGTTGCAGATTGATATTCAGGTGCTTTTGCATCAATTACATCGACTTGTTCTGCTACAGCGATATTCTCTAAACTAAGAGGCGAGGTTGAAACGTGAATAATGTCGCGGGTATCCGTTTTTGACATTGCTTTTGGAGTCGATGAATTTTCAGCCAAGACTGTGTGGCTAAACCCGGTCATTACGACAGTAGCAGTAAGAGCTGAGAGTGATATTCTATGATTTTGATGGAGTGATGCAGGCATCGATTTAAACAGCATAGGAAATCCTTTCCTTTGGTTTCAGAATTTGCTGGCTGCCTGGATAAGTTATCTGGGTGGCATGCAATGAGTATTTGTACAGCGTATTTGTTTATTTGAACTAGTTGGCTCTGTAATGTTGCAGCGAATAGCAAGGGCTAGGCTACGGGTTACCTGACGGATAAATTAGTTCGTAGTGAGAATTATTATCGTTAGTGAGAGGTGGGTCAAGAATTTTTTAGATTAAAATGCTGTTTTTGTTTGAATGATTAAATTATTATATCGTTTTGGTTATATTTAAATGAAAATTATATTTATTATAAAATATAAAAGCCCTTTAGTTTTTACTTCACTAAAAGGCTTATTGTAAGAAATAGATTGGCGTTATTAAGCTTATTTGAAGCGTGACTCAACAGCTTGAGCAAGAATTTCAATAAGTTGTTCGGTATCTTCCCAACCAAGACATGGGTCGGTAATAGATTGGCCATAAACTAACGGTTGGTCAGAAACCACTTTTTGTGTGCCTTCAACTAAGAAGCTTTCTGCCATCACTCCACTGATAGCGGTCGAGCCATCTTTTATTTGCTCCGCAATATCTCGTGCAACTTCGAGTTGGCGACGATGAATTTTTTGACAATTACCATGGCTGAAATCGACCACTAAATGCTCTGGTAATTCAAATTTACGTAGTTTGTCGCAAGCTGCGGCTAAGTCACCGGCAGTGTAATTAGGCTGTTTACCGCCACGCATAATTATATGCCCATGCGGGTTACCACTGGTTTGGTAAATCGTCATTTGCCCGTTTTTATCTGGTGATAAAAACATATGCTGTGCTTTTGCCGCTCTTATCGCATCAATAGCAATATTTATATTACCGTCAGTCCCATTTTTGAAACCAACAGGGCAAGACAGTGCGGATGCCATTTCACGATGGATTTGGCTCTCTGTTGTACGGGCTCCAATAGCTCCCCAACTAATGAGGTCTGCAATATATTGTCCAGTAACCATATCAAGAAATTCGGTTGCTGTAGCTAGCCCTAATTGGTTAACTTCAATCAGTAACTTGCGTGCTAAGCGGATGCCTGTATTGACTTGGCAAGAATTGTCGAGGTTAGGGTCTGAAATTAACCCCTTCCAGCCAACGACAGTACGCGGTTTCTCAAAGTAAGTTCGCATGACAATTTCTAAACGGTCTTGATGACGTTCTCTTAATACATTTAATTTTTTCGCGTATTCAATAGCGGCATCGATGTCATGAATCGAACAAGGGCCGACAATGACAAGTAGACGAGGGTCTTCACCAGATAGAATCTGTTCAATTCGTTTACGTGACGTTGTCACGTTGTCAGCAACTTTTTGGGAAATAGGAAATTCATCAGCGAGAGTTTGTGGGGTAATTAAGCTATCCACTCTCGCAGTACGTAATTCATCAGTTTTGTGCATTTTCTTTCTCAAAAAACTTTAATAGGCATATGCCCTATAAGTGATTAAGATCACAATAAACGAATGTGGCTTAATTTCAACCTCCAACTTAGCAGGAATGAATATTTTTTTTATTAGTATTGATTAAAATATTCGTCTTTGTAAGCCCATGGTATCAATCACTTTTGCAGAAATCTCTTCAACAGAATAGTTCGTTGTATTTAAGTAATTGATTTTATTTTGTCTAAATAAAGCTTCCACTTCCGCTATCTCAATACGACATTGCCTGATGGATGCATAACGGCTATTTTCACGGCGCTCTTCACGAATGGCCGCTAACCGTTCAGGGCTGATAGTTAAACCGAATAACTTATGAGTATATGGGCGCAACGCTACAGGTAACTGTAAGTTATCCATATCATCAGCCGTGAATGGGTAGTTTGCGGCTTGGATACCAAATTGCATCGCTAAATAGAGACTTGTTGGCGTTTTACCACAACGTGAAACACCAATGAGTATCACTTGGGCTTGGTCTAAATTACGTAAAGAAATCCCATCGTCATGAGCTAGAGTGTATTCAATGGCAGCTATACGTGCATCATATTGATTCATATTCTGCATAGACAAACCATGAGTTCGGTTGAGTTTTGGCTCGGGTTCTAGGCCAACTTCCTTTTGAATTGGGGCGACTAAACTTTGGACGATATCTTGGCAAAATCCGGCACTTTGGGTGATGATTTGCTTTACTTCAGGGGAGATAATCGAATAGAACACTAAAGGGCGCAACTGGGTTTCTTGGAAAATAATATCAATTTTTTGTTTAATTTCCTGGGCGCGGGCTTCGCTTGTCACAAACGGCAAAGTATAAGAAATAAATGACAGAGGAAATTGAGAAAGTACGGCGTGCCCCAAAGTTTCAGCGGTGATTGCTGTCCCATCAGAAATAAAAAAAACAGTGCGTTGAACTTGGCTTGCCATATTATTCATTGTTCCTAATTCGGTCATCTTTATTCGTCTCTTATTGTATTTATCACTGGATATTGGGAGATATTATCTTTGTTTAAAGTTTAAAAATTAGTTTATAGGGGGAACTATAGCCATTTTTTGAACGATTTTTAGAACAAAAAAGTTTTCTTCAGTGATGGAACGATTCACCAGTCCATCTTCTCTTATCGTCTGTGCTAGTCTATTTCACGAGGCGAATTTTCGCCAACGAGATTTTTTACGATTTGTACTCTGTCACTAAATTGCTATAAAAGGATCGCTTTCAATGTCCACAAATGGCCTCACTCCGTGTAATGTACTTTGGTATAACCAATTAGGGATGAATGATGTTGACCGTGTAGGAGGCAAAAATGCTTCTCTCGGTGAAATGATCACTAACTTATCTGATCTGGGAGTATCCGTACCTAACGGTTTCGCGACAACCGCACAGGCGTTTAATGATTTTCTGGAGCAGAGCGGTGTAAATCAGCGCATTTATAACCTGCTAGATGAAACGGATATTGATGATGTGAACCAACTGGCTGTAGCAGGTGCTCAGATCCGTCAATGGGTGATTGATACCCCACTGACGAAGGAGTTGGAACAAGATATTCGTGATGCATTCGCGCAATTGTCAGAAGGTGAAGCGGAAGCCTCATTTGCTGTCCGTTCATCGGCAACCGCTGAGGATATGCCTGACGCTTCGTTTGCAGGGCAACAGGAAACATTCCTTAACGTTCAAGGGATAGACGCAGTATTAGTTGCGATCAAACACGTTTTTGCTTCACTGTTTAATGACCGTGCGATTTCATATCGTGTTCACCAAGGTTATGACCACCGCGGTGTAGCGTTGTCCGCGGGCGTTCAACGTATGGTACGTTCAGATTTAGCCTCATCGGGTGTTATGTTTACGATTGATACTGAATCGGGTTTCGACCAAGTCGTATTTATCACCTCTGCGTATGGTTTAGGTGAGATGGTGGTGCAAGGCGCTGTGAACCCAGATGAATTTTATGTTCATAAGCCAACACTAACCAATAACCGTCCCGCGATTGTGCGTCGTACACTGGGCTCTAAAAAATTACAAATGGTGTATGCCAACAGTAAAGAGCACGGTAAACAAGTACAAATCGAAGATGTGCCAGAAGCGCTACGCAATCGTTTCTCTTTAACTGATCTCGAAGTGGAAGAGCTTGCACGCCAAGCTATACAGATTGAAAAGCACTACGGTCGCCCAATGGATATTGAGTGGGCAAAAGATGGTCATAATGGGCGTTTGTATATTGTCCAAGCAAGGCCAGAAACCGTTCGCTCTAATCAACAAGTGATGGAGCGTTATCAATTAAAACAACAAGGACAAGTTTTAGTTGAAGGACGTGCAATTGGTCATCGTATTGGCTCTGGGGTTGTTAAAGTCATTCATAACTTGAGTGAGATGGATAGAATTCAGGCCGGTGATGTACTTGTTACCGATATGACTGACCCTGATTGGGAACCTATCATGAAAAAAGCCGCTGCGATTGTCACAAATCGTGGTGGACGTACCTGCCATGCCGCAATTATTGCTCGCGAATTAGGTATTCCAGCTGTTGTAGGATGTGGTGATGCAACTGACCGTTTGCACGAAGGCCAAGAGGTGACCGTTTCTTGTTCAGAAGGTGATACGGGCTTTGTGTATGAAGGTAAACTGGCGTTTGAAATTCACAGCTCTGAAGTGAGTGATATGCCAAATCTAGATGTCAAAATCATGATGAACGTCGGCAACCCTGACCGTGCATTTGATTTTGCTTGCTTACCTAATGAAGGCGTGGGTTTAGCGAGACTTGAGTTTATCATCAATCGTATGATTGGTGTTCACCCAAGAGCGCTGCTGGAGTTTGATAAGCAATCTCCTGAGCTACAAGCAGAAATTCGCCAAATGATGGCAGGTTATGATGACCCAATTGAGTTCTATATTGGCAAATTAACCGAAGGAATTTCGACTCTAGCCGCGGCTTTTTGGCCAAAACGCGTTATTGTTCGTCTATCTGACTTCAAGTCAAATGAATATGCCAACTTAGTTGGTGGGGATATTTATGAGCCTGAAGAAGAGAACCCAATGCTAGGTTTCCGTGGTGCTGGTCGTTATGTGTCTGACAGCTTCCGCGCCTGTTTTGCATTAGAGTGTGAAGCGGTTAAACGTGTTCGTAATACTATGGGCCTAACGAATGTTGAAGTCATGATCCCATTTGTGCGGACAGTTGCACAAGCGGAGTCAGTGATAGCAGAACTGGCGAAACATGATTTAAAACGTGGTGAAAACGGCCTAAAAGTCATTATGATGTGTGAAATACCATCAAATGCTTTACTGGCTGACCAATTCCTCGAACATTTTGACGGGTTCTCTATCGGTTCGAATGATATGACTCAGTTAACATTAGGCCTTGATAGGGATTCAGGTGTTGTTTCTGAATTATTCGATGAACGAAACGATGCAGTTAAAGCGATGTTATCCATGGCAATACAAGCTGCAAAACGCCAAAATAAGTATGTAGGTATTTGTGGTCAAGGGCCATCCGACCATCAAGATTTCGCCCAATGGCTGGTCGATGAAGGTATTGATAGCTTATCTTTAAACCCTGATACTGTCGTACAAACATGGCTAACAATAGCTGAAAATCAATAGTTATCTCGTTTATTAATTATCAGGCTGAATGTGAATTACATTCAGCCTTTGCATTTACTTGATTAAAACTGCCTATTATAGAAATTGATAAATACTATTATAAGTAGATTAATATTAAACAGTTCTGGATAACTGTCTGCATAATACTTTTTAGGTATAAGCTAAGCGTAAATAAAATATAATTACTCTCATTGTGAGTATTAAGTTTTAAAAGGATAGCATATCCTAAATAAGTGTAACGAAGATTAATTAATAATATAACGCTAAAGGAGTAAGATTACTGATAATAATGTCAGAAATTGATGTTAATCAATAATTATAAGCTGATATTCTGATTGGGACATGAATAGTATTCATATTAAATTAAGATAAAAAAAAAGCCTATCATGGGCTGACAGGCAAAGACTACACACAGCAATTCAGTTAATAAAACCACGCCTAAAAGGGGATGGCATAGCTTTGTAGATCTATATGATTGAATAAGCAAATGTTAAACTATTCATATTATACAATCATTAAGAACACTCTCAATATTAATATTAATCATTGTTACTTAAAGAGAATTAATTCAATAGATTTATGTTAACATAAATTAGCCTAAATACTAACGTTAGAATGTTAAATATTGTTTCTAAATATTAATGAAACGGGATTTATTAAGTTAGCAGGCATGTATTGCTTGAACATGCCTGCAACTAATTAGTGGTATGCTACTTTTTAATCAAAAACTCTTCTTCTAGAAACTTTTCAGTTTCTGTTAAGTCTTCATTTGGAACCGCGACTTCGTTCATCCAAGCTTTTAGTAAGCTATATGAAACTGCTAATACAACTGGACCAATAAACAAACCAATCATACCAAATGATAGGATCCCACCAATAACACCAATAAGGATCAGAACCATTGGTAAGTCTGCGCCCATTTTAATTAACCATGGGCGTAGAACACCATCCATGGTAGCAACAACAGCGGCCCATATCGCAAGAATAATTCCCCAGGTTGTATCACCCGTCCAAAACAGCCAAATGACAGATGGCACCATGATGAGTAGAGGCCCCAACTGTGCCACACAGCAAATAAACAATAAGACAGTCAAAATTGCCGCATAACCGATACCTGACAGGGCGAGGCCAATTCCACCGACTATGGCTTGAATTAGTGCAGTCACGACGACACCAAGGGCAACAGCTCGAATAGATTGTGCTGCTAATACGACGGCAGCATCCCCACGGATCCCTGCGAGACGAACAGCAAAGTGACGTATGCCAACCATGACAGATTCGCCTTTAAGGTAGAGCAAGCCACTAAATAGCAACATTAGCATCAAGTGAAAAATAAATCTTCCTGCGCTAATGGCCTGCGTGGCAAACCACCCCGCAGCTTGGCCAAAGTAGGGTTGAATTTTAGCCAGTAAAGCATTACCACCACTAGCGACTAAACTATGCCACGCATAGTAAATTTTCTCACCGACCATTGGGATGGTATTTAGCCATTCTAAATCAGGTAATGTTAGGCTTGACGGTGATTTGGCTAAATCAATGAGTGGGGTGCTATTTTCAATAATACTGCCGATTAGAATACCTAATGGGATAACGAATAGCAGTAATATAAGAAGAACCATCACTAATGCCGCTAGCCAGCGCTTGTGCCATAAGCGAGCTTCTAGTCTTAATAATAGTGGCCAAGTAGCAATGACCATCATTCCAGCCCATACAAAGCCAAGAATAAATGGATTAAGTACCCAAAAGCAGGCTGCTATCATTAAAACGATGGATAATAGGCCGAAAATAAGTTTGGGAAGATCCAAGCGTTTTTGCGATTTTTCCATTAATGATTGATCCTTTACAAATGAAAATTCTGCGTGTGTGGCAAATTTTTAGGTGAAAATAACGTAATTATTTTTCACGGTTAAAAAAAACAATATTGTGGTATGGTTCATGATGGCAATGTCATCAGCGGCTGTACTGTCTTTACAGGCTGTGAGGGTAATTCATCATAGACCTCAGACACTATTGTGCAACTTAAAATAAAGATAGTACATAACGAGTAATGCGAACACTAAACAACAAGAGTCATCGTTAATAATGATCCCGCGTATATCAGAAGCTCCTCATCTTAGTCATTTAGTCATTGAGTTCTTGCATGAGCTACAAGAACAGGGTTTTACTGGGGATAACGGCACCAGCTATGCTGAGCGTTTATCCATGGCGACAGACAATAGTATTTACCAATTATTACCTCAAGCGGTTGTGTTTCCACGTTCGAGTGCAGACGTACAAATTATCACTCGCCTTGCAGGGCAAGCAAAATTTCGTGAGCTTAGCTTTACACCTCGGGGAGGGGGAACGGGAACCAATGGGCAGTCCTTAACCGAAGGGATTGTTGTGGATATGTCCCGTTATATGAACCGCATTCTAGAAATAAATCCAGAGCAAGGGTGGGTTAAAGTTGAGGCTGGGGTTATCAAAGACCAATTAAATCAATACCTCAAACCTTACGGTTATTTCTTTTCACCTGAATTATCCACTAGTAACCGAGCAACATTAGGTGGGATGATCAACACTGACGCATCAGGCCAAGGCTCATTAGTTTATGGAAAAACGTCTGATCACGTATTAGGCGTCAAAGCCATGGTGTTAGGTGGGGAATGCTTAGATACACGCGCTATGCCTATCGAACTCGCCCAAACGATTGCGTCAGAAGATTCTACGGTGGGACGCATTTATAAAACGGTGTTAGAACGCTGTTTAGAACAACGTTCATTAATTGAAGAAAAATTTCCTAAGTTAAACCGTTTCCTAACTGGTTATGATTTACGTCATGTATTTAATGATGCATTAACTGAATTTGACCTTACCCGTATTTTGACTGGGTCTGAAGGGTCTTTAGCTTTTATTACCGAGGCGACACTGGGCATTACACCTTTGCCAAAAGTACGGCGCTTGGTAAATGTAAAATATGACTCTTTTGAGTCCGCATTGCGTAATGCACCTTTTATGGTTGAAGCGAAAGCATTGTCTGTTGAAACCGTGGATTCAAAAGTACTTAACTTGGCAAAAGAAGACATCGTTTGGCATTCCGTCAAAGCCTTAATTACGGATGTGCCAAATAAAGAGATGTTAGGGTTAAACATCGTTGAATTTAGTGGTGACGATGAAGATGAAATCAATCAATTGACTGAAAGCTTGTGCCAACGCTTAGACGAATTAATGGCGAATAATCAAGCCGGAGTGATTGGCTATCAAACTTGCCATGATCTTGAAGATATTACGCGTATTTATAATATGCGTAAAAAAGCGGTTGGGTTGCTGGGGAATAGTAAAGGCGCAGCGAAGCCAATCCCATTTGTTGAGGATACCTGCGTTCCCCCTGAGCATCTTGCTGACTATATAGTAGAATTTCGTGCATTATTAGACAGTCATAACTTGAATTATGGCATGTTTGGTCATGTAGATGCAGGTGTCTTACACGTTCGTCCTGCACTTGATATGTGTGATCCGCAACAAGAAGTATTGATGAAACAAATTTCTGATGAAATTGTGGCATTAACCGCGAAATACGGTGGACTACTGTGGGGGGAGCATGGGAAAGGTTTCCGTGCACAATATAGCCCTGAATTTTTTGGTGATGTGTTATACGCTGAACTGCGTAACATCAAAGCCGCTTTTGACCCCGATAACCGCTTGAATCCAGGTAAAATTTGTCCACCTGCGGGGCTGGATGCACCGATGAAGCAGGTTGATGATATCAAGCGAGGAACGTATGACCGGCAAATTCCAGTCCAAATGCGCCAAGAATTCCGTGGTGCAATGGAGTGTAATGGCAATGGGCTGTGTTTTAATTTTGATGTGAAAAGCCCGATGTGCCCGTCGATGAAGGTGAGTGGTCAACGAGTCCATTCCCCGAAAGGCCGCGCGACACTTGTTCGCGAATGGTTAAGGTTACTAGCGGAACAAGGCATTACACCAGAACACCTTGAAAAAGGTATAACACAAAGCCAACCATCATTGCGTGGTCTTATAGAGAAAACACGTAATACTTGGCGTGCGAAGCAAGGCGATTATGACTTCTCTCATGAAGTGAAAGCATCAATGGCAGGGTGCCTTGCCTGTAAAGCCTGCTCAACGCAATGCCCGATCAAAATTGATGTCCCTTCATTTAGAGCGAAATTTTTAGCGCTGTACCATGGGCGCTATTTACGTCCTATTCGGGACCATATTGTTGCAAACGTTGAAGCGAGTGCGCCATTACTTTCCAAAGTACCGGGGGTATTTAATTTCTTTTTACGTCAACCGATGGTGCAAAAATTGAGTCAACACACGATTGGCATGGTAGATTTGCCGTTGTTTTCTCAACCAACGTTGAAACAAGAACTTTCAGGACATGCCGCGGTTTCTGTCACGCTTGAGCAACTTGAAAGTATGACGAGTTCACAGCGTGAAAAGTATGTGCTGGTGGTTCAAGACCCTTTTACCAGTTATTACGATGCCAAAGTAGTGGCAGATTTTGTCCGCTTAATCGAAAAATTAGGCCTTAAACCTGTATTGTTACCGTTCTCACCGAATGGAAAAGCACAACACATCAAAGGTTTTTTAGCGAAATTTGCGAAAACAGCGCGTAAGACTGCGGACTTTTTAAATCGAGTGGCAAAGTTACAGTTGCCAATGGTCGGTGTTGACCCTGCACTGGTACTTTGTTACCGCGATGAATATCATGAAATTTTAGGCAAAGAGCAGTGCCAATTTACGGTGATGTTGGCACATGAGTGGTTAATGACATTGCCTGAACCACACAATGTGCAAACGGCTTCGGCACAACCGTGGTATTTTTTCGGTCATTGTACGGAATCAACGGCTTTACCTAATAGTGCGAACCAATGGGCAGCGTTATTTGCTCGCTTTGGGCAAACATTGAATAATGTTAGTGTTGGCTGTTGTGGCATGGCAGGGACTTATGGACACGAAGTGGCCAATCTTCAAAATTCAAAAGGTATTTACGACTTATCGTGGAAAGGCGCGATGTCTTCTTTGCCTAAAGATCGCTGTTTAAGTTCAGGTTATTCTTGCCGTAGCCAAGTTAAGCGAATGGAAAATGTATCGATAAAACATCCGATTCAAGCCCTGTTGGAGATAGTTTAATGATTTGGAAACGTCAATTTAATTTGCAGCAACTCGCTGAAATGTCAAAAACCTGCATGTTAGGGCATCTCGGTATTGAAATCACGGCAATTGGAGATGATTATTTAGAGGGAATAATGCCTGTTGATCATCGTACCAAACAGCCTTTTGGGTTATTGCATGGCGGCGCTTCTGTTGTGTTAGCCGAATCTTTGGGTTCAATTGCGGGTTATATGTGCTCGGAAGGGGAACAAAAGGTGGTCGGGTTGGAAATCAATGCCAATCATGTTCGTGCTGCTCGCTCAGGGGTTGTGAGAGGTATTTGTAAACCGATTCATTTAGGACGTCGCCAGCAAGTGTGGAATATTGAAATTTTCAATGAACAAGGCAAATTGTGTTGTACTTCTCGCCTGACAACTGCGGTATTATTTGAATAATAACCATTCTAACTGTAGGGTTTTTTGGCTAATCAAAGGCTAAAATGCCCTATAAAACCCTTGTATTTATGTGGTTTTATGACCGTTCTTTCTATAAATTCATTTTTATCAAGTTAATTAAGTTGTATAATAAATGCACCTTTATTAATTTGTGTCATTTAAGTGTATTATTTAGTACAAATTTAAATAAAAAATACAACTCTATTTATTTATTGCTTATCAATGAGTTAGACTTGTTTTTCTAGGGCGTTGTTTGTTTTTTAATCTAGTAGTGAGCAAGAAAAGAGCTAAAATAGCTATAACCTCTTAAAACAAATGGTTGAAGTCAATTAGCTAATCATTACCATAGGGTAGGCAGAGTTAATCTCTTGATAACAGGCTGAAAAGCCATAAGAAATGTGGGGTCAATATGACTGACGGTGTAGAGACATTTTCATTTGATGAAAACAATTGGCAGGGAGTTAACCTGACACAAAGCGCTGCAAAACAAATCAAAAAATTGATGGTGCAAAACCCAAACACAAAAGGGCTTTCACTCGGCGTAAAACAGTCTGGCTGCGCAGGTTTCGGTTATGTGTTTGAGATGATCGAAAACCCAACAGACCAACACCTGTTATTTGAACTCGATGGCGCACACCTTTATGTGCCAAAAGAAGCAATGCCATTTATTGATGGCACAGTCGTTGATTTTGTCCAAGAAGGGCTGAATCAAATTTTCAAATTTAATAACCCGAAAGCCCAACATGCCTGTGGGTGTGGTGAAAGCTTCGGCGTTTAACATGTGAAGTCAGATTATGTCACAGAGCAATGTAGAAGTTGGCGATGATGTTCAAAGCTGGCTTGATGACCAGCGTTATAAAGAAGGCTTCTTTACTGAAGTCGCAACTGATGAAATGGCGAAAGGTATCAACGAAGATGTGATCCGTGCCATTTCAGCAAAACGTAATGAGCCTGAGTGGATGCTTCAATTCCGTCTTGATGCCTTTAATCACTGGAAAGGCATGGAAGAACCTCATTGGCTGAAAGCGAATTACCCAAATCTCGATTATCAGGACTACAGCTATTATTCTGCGCCATCTTGTGGTTCATGCGATGATACTTGTGGTTCGCAAACTGGTGCGACACAAGGCACTGGTGTGGCTGAAACCAATAACTATTTAACAGCTGAAGTTGAAGAAGCCTTTAACCAGTTGGGTGTTCCTGTCCGTGAAGGGAAGGCCGTTGCGGTTGACGCAATTTTTGACTCGGTCTCGGTATCAACAACTTACCGTGATGACCTCGCGAAACATGGGGTGATTTTCTGCTCATTCAGCGAAGCTATTCAAGAGTACCCTGAACTGGTACAGAAGTATCTAGGGTCAGTCGTTTCGAGCCATGATAACTTTTTTGCTGCATTGAATGCGGCAGTGGCTTCAGATGGCACATTTGTGTATATACCAAAAGGTGTACACTGCCCAATGGAGCTATCAACGTATTTTAGGATCAACGCAGCCAAAACAGGCCAATTTGAGCGTACGATTTTAATTGCCGATGAAGGTAGTTATGTCAGCTATATCGAAGGGTGTTCTGCACCTGTTCGTGATAGCTATCAGCTCCATGCAGCGGTTGTTGAAGTGATTATTCATAAAGATGCTGAAGTTAAATATTCAACTGTCCAGAACTGGTTCTCTGGTGGGGATAGCGAAGCGGGTGGGATCCTGAACTTTGTGACTAAACGCGCATTGTGTGAAGGTGAAAATTCAAAAATGTCATGGACACAGTCAGAAACTGGCTCTGCCATCACATGGAAATACCCAAGCGTCATCCTTAAAGGGGACAACTCAGTCGGTGAATTTTACTCCGTTGCATTAACAAACGGCAATCAGCAAGCGGATACCGGAACGAAAATGATCCATATCGGGAAAAATACCCGTTCCACGATCATTTCTAAAGGTATTTCTGCGGGTAAAAGCCAAAACAGCTATCGCGGTTTAGTGAAAATTTTACCAAGTGCACATAATGCTCGTAACTTTACCCAATGTGACTCTATGTTAATTGGTACACAGTGTGGTGCACATACTTTCCCATATGTGGAAGTGAAAAATAATACGGCACAGCTCGAACATGAAGCAACAACCTCACGTATTGGGGAAGACCAGTTATTTTACTGTTTACAACGTGGTATCAGCGAAGACGATGCAATTTCAATGATTGTAAATGGTTTCTGTAAGGATGTGTTCTCGGAGCTTCCATTAGAATTTGCCGTAGAAGCACAAAAATTACTGGCGATCAGCTTAGAGCACAGCGTTGGCTGATCCTAATCGAGTTTATTTGCGCTAAAGCGCTAAAGGCATGTAAATATGTTAAGTGTTAAAGATTTACACGTGAGTGTAGAAGGTAATGAGATTTTAAAAGGGTTATCTCTGGAAGTAAAACCAGGGGAAGTTCATGCCATCATGGGGCCAAATGGTTCAGGTAAAAGTACATTATCAGCCACACTTGCTGGCCGCGAAGAGTATGAAATTGATAGCGGTGAAGTGACGTTTAAAGGTAAGGACCTGTTTGAATTAGATCCCGAAGAGCGTGCAGGGGAAGGTGTTTTCCTCGCATTTCAATACCCAGTCGAAATTCCAGGGGTCAGTAACCAATTTTTCTTGCAAACAGCCGTTAATGCGGTCAGAGAATATCGTCAGCAAGAAGCATTAGATCGTTTCGATTTCCAAGATTTTATTGAAGATAAAATTAAATTATTAGAAATGCCAGAAGATTTACTTGCTCGTTCTGTCAACGTAGGTTTCTCCGGTGGTGAGAAAAAACGCAATGATATCTTGCAGATGGCAGCTCTAGAACCTCAATTGTGTATCCTCGATGAAACTGACTCCGGTTTAGATATTGATGCACTGAAAATTGTGGCTAACGGGGTGAATTCATTACGCTCGCCAGAGCGTTCATTCATCATCGTCACTCACTATCAGCGTATTTTGGATTATGTAAAACCTGACTTTGTCCATGTGTTATATCAAGGGAAAATCATCAAATCAGGTGATTTCAGTTTAGCGAAAAAACTGGAGGAGCAGGGTTATGGCTGGCTTATTGACCAACAGTGAAAGAGCACAAAAACGTGCAGAAGTTGCGAAGCTTAATGAGCAAGCAATGTCACGTTTTTCTGAATTATTTGAGCAACGACACGGTGCGAATTCCCAACATGCTAAAACGCATTGGGAAATGGCAAAACAAGTTGGCTTACCTGTGTTCCGCCATGAAGATTGGCACTATACACCACTAAATACGGTACTTGAGGCTCAGTATCGTTTTAGCGATAGTGATATTGAAGCAAAAGAGTGTGAAGCATTGGCTCTGCCAATTGACGCATATCGCCTTGTTTTAATTGATGGGCGTTATAGTTCAGCACTAAGCTCCATTGATATGGGGCCATTCCAAGTGTCTTTGCTTGATAACCAAGACTTGCTGCCTTCGCCTGTAAATAGTGAGATTTTCTTGCATTTAACAGAAAGCTTGGCGGTACAACCGTTAGTTGTTTATCTTGCAGCAAATAAAATAGCAGAGAAACCATTGTATTTGCTGAATATCTCAACGGGTAGCAACGATAAGCAGGCCACGAATATTAGCCAGTATCGCTACCATTTAACGTTAGATGCAAATAGCAAAGCCCAAGTCATTGAGCATTATGTTAGTTTGAATGACCAAATGCACATGACTGGCAGCCGTTTAACAGTTGAAGTCGGTGATAACGCAGACTTTAGTCACTTTAAGTTAAATGTTGAAAATGGTCAGTCTCAGCATTTTGCTCACAATGATATTGTTATTGGTCGCGATAGCCGTGTGAAAAGTACGAGTTTTTTACTTGGCGCATTATTAACGCGTAACCATACAAGTGCTCGCCTTGATGGTGAAAATACTGAGTTTGAACTTAACAGTATATTGCTGCCTAAAGGCAATGAAATTGCAGATACGCGTACGTATTTAGAGCACAATAATAGCTACTGCAATAGTCGCCAATTACATAAAGTCATTGCAATGGATAGCAGTAAAGCTGTCTTTAATGGCATGATTAAAGTGGCACCGAACGCATTAAAAACGGATGGCCAAATGACTAACAACACATTGTTGTTAGGTGAAAAAGCAGAAATTGATACCAAGCCTCAGCTTGAGATTTATGCTGATGACGTAAAGTGTGGTCACGGTGCAACAGTCGGTCGTATTGATGACGAACAGTTGTTCTATCTGCGTTCAAGAGGAATTGAGGGGAAAGCAGCAAAACATATGATTATTATTGCATTTGCTGCAGAACTTACAGAATCTATTGAATCGGAAGAATTAAAACACGCTGTGATGGCAAACATCCGCCAGCGCTTAGCGGAGGTTTAAAATCCATGCCATTCAATGTCGCATCAGTCAGGCAGGATTTTCCTGCCTTATTTCAGTCAGTCAATAATCATCCGCTGGTCTATTTAGATAGCGCAGCAAGTGCGCAAAAGCCTTTGCAAGTTATTGAAAAAGAAAGTGAGTTTACACTACATCAATATGCCGCGGTTCACCGCGGTATACATACTCTTAGTGCAAACGCGACGACAATGATGGAAGAAGTTCGTCAAAAAGCAGCGGCTTTTATTCATGCCGCTTCAAATGAAGAAATCGTGTTTGTCAAAGGTACGACGGAAGGCATTAACCTTGTTGCAAACAGTTTTGGCCGGAAGTATTTCCATGAAGGGGACAATATTGTCATCACTGAAATGGAACACCATGCGAATATTGTACCTTGGTATATGTTAGCTGAGGAAATTGGCTTTGAAATCCGTGTTATCCCAATTTCTGATGATGGTAGGCTGCAATTAGATGTATTAAATGATGTCATTGATTCACGTACGCGATTGCTGAGTTTTACACATATCTCTAATGTATTGGGAACAGTTAATCCAGTACAGGAGCTAATCAAGCAAGCACGAGCAATTGCTGCCTCAAAAGGCGGTGAAATTACGGTATTGGTCGATGGTGCGCAAGGTGCAATGCATCAGCAGGTTGATGTGCAAGCCTTAGACTGTGATTTCTATGTGTTTTCAGGTCACAAGTTATATGGCCCGACAGGTATTGGTATCCTTTACGGTAAAAAAGCTATTTTGGATATGATGCCACCATGGGAAGGCGGTGGGGCGATGATCCGCCAAGTTAGCCTGACCAAAGGGATCACTTTTGCTGATGCACCATGGCGCTTTGAAGCAGGAACACCGAATGTAAGCGCAATTATTGGTTTAGGGGCGGCATTCGATTATTTAAATGCACTAAATTTATCTGATGTATTTGCTCATGAAGCTGAAGTGATGGCTTATGCGTCTAAGAAATTACAAGAAATACCTTCAATTATATTATATGGCAATGACCAACGGGAAGGTGTTCTGGCCTTCAATCTAGGCCAGCACCATGCTTATGATGTGGGGTCTTTTCTTGATAGGTATGGCATTGCAATCCGTACTGGGCATCACTGTGCTTTACCATTAATGGAACATTACCAAGTGCCCGCTATGTGCCGTGCTTCTGTGGGGATATACACGACTAAGGAAGAAGTTGATTCCTTATTCAATGCGTTACAGCGCATCAAAAAATTGTTAGGCTAAGCACATAAGAAACACATAGTAAAGGAAATGAGCATGCCCGCATTACCCGATGAAAATAAGTTATTACGTAATTTCTCTCGCTGCCAAGACTGGGAAGAACGCTATCTTTATATGATAGAACTAGGAGGGCGTTTACCTGAACTCTCTGCGGTGCAAAGAAGCGATAATAATTTAATCGCCGGTTGCCAAAGCCAAGTGTGGATTGATATGCAAAAACAAGCAGACGGTACCGTTACGTTTGCCGGTGACAGCGACGCTGCGATCGTTAAAGGGTTAGTTGCTATTGTGATCATTCTTTTTCAAGGTAAAACTGCCCAACAAATATTAGCACTGGATGTTAAGTCATTTTTTGAGCAATTAGCATTGGAGCAGCATTTAACACCTTCACGTACTCAAGGCTTAAATGCAATGATCCGTACGATTTTATCGCGCGCGGCACAGTTCGTGTGATCCTACCGAGGGAGCGTTATGCTCCCTTACCTATATTTTACTTCTTGGGTATTATTCTTTATCTGAGTAATCCATTAAAGCCATCGTGTTTAACTATATCTAACTATATTTAATCATCATAAAAAGACTGACTTCATATTAATACTTAATAAAAATATTTATTTAGTATTAAAGATATGAAAGATAGTTGCTATTATGAACAATAATTATTGAATTATTGTAAGAACATTATTTTCCTTGGAGTAGATATGAAAAGAGTTTTGACGGTGGCAAGTTTGTTTGTCATGAGCGCCTTATTAGCGCCAGCTCAAGCAAAAGAATACCCATTACCTGACAGTAACACTCGTCTTATCGGGGAAAATTACACGTATATCGTCCCCAATGATGGGCGGCCGTTGGAGGCCATTGCCAGTGATCACCAAATTGGCCTACTTGGTATGCTTGAGGCAAATCCAGGAACAGACCCGTATCTTCCCGAAGCGGGTAAAGAGCTTATCATTCCAGCACAAATGTTGTTACCGTCAACGCCAAGAACCGGAATTGTAATTAACTTAGCAGAGCTGCGTTTATATTATTATCCGGCGAACAGCGAAGAAGTGATTGTTTACCCTATAGGTATTGGCCAATTAGGTCGTGATACACCTGAAATGGTAACTTCAGTAAGCCAATCAATTAAAGATCCAACATGGACGCCAACGGCGAACATCCGTAAAAATTATGCTAAAGAAGGTATAACGCTTCCTGCAGTCGTTCCAGCAGGTCCTGAAAACCCAATGGGTTTGTATGCATTACGACTAGCATATGGGCGTGGTGAATATCTGATTCACGGTACTAATGCAGATTTTGGTATTGGTATGCGGGTGAGCTCCGGTTGTATTCGTTTACGTCCTGATGATATTGAAGCGTTATTCAAGACAGTACCAAAAGGAACTCGTGTCCAAGTTATTGATCAGCCTGTAAAATACTCCAAAGAAACTGATGGCAGTTATTACATTGAAGTACATCAGCCATTGTCACGGACAAACAGTGATGATCCTCAAACCATGCCAATCAAGCTATCTGACGATTTCAAGCGTTTTCTGGAAAATGAAGGGGTTGATAAGGCTTTAGTAGAAAAAGAGCTAGCAAGGCGTTCTGGGATGCCTGTGCGTGTGAATAATGATCAGGGTAATAGTTCTTCAGACTCTGAAACGCAGCACGAAGGGTTAGTGCCTATTGAACCTTTTACTATTTCACAGCCACAGCCTATCTATGACCATAAAGTCAGCGCAGTGCTTCCTACTAAATATCGCTCTTCCTCTGTAGTTGAATAACTACTCCAAATAATAAGGGCCTATTTTCATAGGCCCTCATAAATACTATTAGCTTCAAAGAAGCGTCGTATCAGCTAGATAACGACCAAATTGAACTTATTTTTTGTAAGTACGAACTTGGTTATCTAAACGCTGGTTAGCGCGCGCTGCTTCTTCTTGAGCTGTCTGTACGTCAGAACGCAGAGACTGAACGTCGTTGCTCAGTTGATCAACTTTACCATTCAGAGTTTGCACGTCTGAAGAGAGTTTTTGCACTTCAGTGCTGTTAGAACAACCCGCTAGTAATGCTGAAGCTAATACGATAGAGCCCAGTACAATTTTAGTACGAATCATTATTTTACCCTCTAGATTGATTTATCTTGAAAATATAAAAAAGCAAGTCACCAAACAATAGAGCTAAGCTTGTTATCTTAAAGCTTGCTATATCCCTTTAAAACAACCTAATGAAAATTAGGGTATGGCACTTACTATGTCTTATGCTAGTACTAAATATAAAGTTTTGCTAGAAATACTTTATATTTAGTACTAGGAAAAAGGAGAAAAATTTAAATTAAGATTAATAAAGGTTGTTATTTGACCAATCTGAGCGTGTTTTATGATATTACTCTTAAATCGCGATAAGATATTTACTAGAGAAAAGGAAATAAAGGAATAGTTACATCAAGGCAGCACTTAATGTTAAATCTAAATAAAAAGGCCGATAGCTAAAATAGTCACTATCGGCCTCTAGAAGACAATTAAAAATTAAAGTACATGAACTGAAGATGTGTTGGTTGTACCGCTTTGTACTAATGCACCAGAAACCATCACAACAGCATCACCAGAAACCGCTAAACCACTTTCTAGCGCTGCGCGTTTACCTTCACGGTAAAAATCATCTGTGGATGTAAAACCACCGACAATCATTGGGATCACACCTTTGACTAACAGTAACTGGCGTGCAGTTTCTTCATTGGTAGTCAATGCTAGGATTGGTGCTGTAGGGAAATATTTACGTACAGATTTAGCCGATTTACCACCGTAGGTTGCAACAACGATCAATGGAACATCTAATTTTTCAGACATTTCCACAGCACCACGACATACAGCTTCAGTGACACGTAAGCGTTGGCTTGGTTTTTGGTTATCAATGCGAGTTTGCATGACACGGTCTGTACGCTCACAGATAGTTGCCATAATGGTAACGGCTTCTACTGGATATTTACCTTTAGCACTTTCACCAGACAGCATAACTGCGTCTGTGCCGTCTAAAATAGCGTTGGCAACGTCGCCTGCTTCTGCGCGGGTAGGGCGTGGGTTTTTGATCATTGAATCTAACATTTGCGTTGCAGTGATCACGACTTTGCGTGCTGCGACACATTTTTCAATCATCATTTTTTGTGCAAAAATAACTTCTTCAACTGGGATCTCAACGCCTAAATCACCACGAGCAACCATGATGCCGTCTGAAGCTTCTAAAATCTCATCAAAATTATTTAAACCTTCTTGGTTTTCAATCTTAGAAATAATTTGGATGTTCTCGCCACCATGTTTTTTCAGGTGAGCACGAATTTCTTCAACATCAGAGCGCTTACGGATAAAAGAAGCAGCAACAAAATCAACACCTTGTTCGCAACCAAAGACTAAGTCTTCTTTATCTTTTTCAGCTAACGCTGGAAGGCCAATTGAAACGCCTGGCAGATTAACCCCTTTTTTCTCACCGAGGTCACCGTTATTTAAAACTTCACAAACGACTTCAGTAGCAGTGACATTAGTCACTTTCATGCCAATTAAGCCATCATCAACTAATACAGTATTACCAACTTTTAAATCTGAAGTTAAGCCTGCATAGGTCACTGCAACTTTATCTTTGTTACCTACAACTGAAGTGTCGGTAGTGAATGTAAAAGTTTGACCCGCAACGAGAGAAACGTCGTTACCACCTTCCAATTTCATGGTGCGGATTTCAGGACCTTTAGTATCTAACAGAATAGCTGCTTGTTTACCCGTTTTTGCACAAACAGAGCGAAGGTTTTTGATACGTTGACCATGTTCTTCATAGTCACCGTGAGAAAAATTGAGGCGCATGACGTTCATGCCAGCATCAAGAAGTTGAGTCAGTTTTTCTTCTGATTCGGTTTTTGGACCGATAGTACAAACAATTTTGGTTTTTTTCATGGCAGTCTATCTAATGTTATAAAGGAAATCGGAATTGCCGCCGATGCTTAGTACATTTAATAAATCGTGCGCATGAAAAATTTTGTTGCGCAACTCATTTATAAGAATAGGCGACAGTCTGGTGTTTAATGCATTTTTACACTTAAATTTGTCACATTTTGATTCTTATTATAGTGTAGATGACAAATTGAATTAAAGCTAACGTATTGATTTGCTACTGTTGAAACCTTTCAGCCAGCGCGAGTATTATAGACAACAAAAAACTGTGAGACAAATCAAATTTTATAAAATTAAAAGAAGAGACCGTTCAGATCAAAAATTCAGTTAATATTAAGTCATTTAATTTGTTGCGCAACAAGGTAAGGGAATAATAATAGACAATCAAGAGAAATTTTAGCGGGTGGGAAGATAAATAAAATGGTGCGTCCGAGTAGACTCGAACTACCGACCCCCACCATGTCAAGGTGGTGCTCTAACCAACTGAGCTACGGACGCACTGAGAAACTTGGCTTGTGTTAATTTGAAATGGTGCGTCCGAGTAGACTCGAACTACCGACCCCCACCATGTCAAGGTGGTGCTCTAACCAACTGAGCTACGGACGCGCTGAAAATTAACATTGTGTTCACTAGAAATGGTGCGTCCGAGTAGACTCGAACTACCGACCCCCACCATGTCAAGGTGGTGCTCTAACCAACTGAGCTACGGACGCATTTAAAAGTTATCTAGGTGACAACGGGGATGAATATTAACGTTATGAGGTTCATCTGGCAAGGGGAAAATGTATTTTCGTGATAGTTTGCTCGTATTTAAAACTATCTGGTGCGAAATACATCTTCCCCCATAATAAAAAGCTTAAAAAACCGTCAATTAGCGGGCAGAGCGAAGTAGAATAACATCCTCTGTTTGCTTATGGATCCACATAATCCGTGTCGCCATTCCTACTGCTGCTGCGCTTAAACCAATAATAAAGCCAATCCAAAAGCCTTTAGGTCCCATGGCCGGTGCGATAATATCAGTTAATGCTAAGATATAACCGGAAGGTAAGCCAAGTAACCAATATGCCGTGAAGGTAATAAAGAAAATAGAACGTGTATCTTTATAGCCACGTAAAATTCCCGCACCAATAACTTGCACAGAGTCTGAAAGCTGATAAATAGCGGCATATAGCATTAAACTACTCGCTAAAACAACCACCTCTGGGTTTTTGTTATACATCATCGCAATTGGCTCACGGAAGACCGCGGTGAGAACTGCGGTAAAACAAGCGACCATTAAGCCAACAGCAATACCAGTATAAGATGAAACTTTAGCGGCTTCAGTTGAGTTCTGCCCTAAGTTATAACCTACGCGAATGGTTGCTGCTATTCCTAATGATAATGGGAACATAAACATCACAGAACTGAAATTCAACGCAACTTGGTGACCAGCTACTGCGACAACACCTAATGGGGCGACTAGCAGTGCAACGACAGCAAATAAAGTGACCTCAAAGAAAAGTGCCAGACCAATAGGGGTACCTAATACGATAATTCGCTTTAAGATTAATGGATTTGGCGATGTGAAAGAGAGTGTAGGGCGAATATCGCGCTGCGCAGTAGCACGCTTCACATACCATCTCATCATCAGACACATAGCCCAATACACTGATGCAGTGGCGACACCACAACCCACACCACCTAAAGCAGGTGCACCAAAGTGACCATAAATAAAGATATAGTTAATAGGAATATTAATCATTAGGCCAAGAAAACCAATCACCATCCCCGGTTTGGTTTTTGAAAGCCCTTCACATTGGCTACGATACACTTGATAAAATAAGTAGCCCGGTGCTCCACACATAATGGCATGTAAAAAACGGACAGACTTATCCGCCAATTCTTTATCAATATGGGGCATATTGCTAATAATAAGTTGGCTATTATAAAGAAGGCACATAATGCCTAAGGCTAAAAGTAGCGCTAACCATAGCCCTTGTTGAATTTGGTCGCCAATTAAGTTACGACGGCCTGACCCATTCATTTGTGCAACGATTGGGGTTAACGCCATCAAAATGCCTTGGCCAAAAAGAATAGCTGGCAGCCAGATGGAAAAACCAACTGCAACTGCGGACATCTCAATTTCACTAACACTTCCAGCCATAACGGTATCCACAAACCCCATTGCAGTTTGTGAAAATTGAGCTAAAACGATAGGAATACCAAGTGCCAACAAGCTACGCGCTTCTGTAAAATATTTCTGCACGCATACACCTTTGTAATAAAAGCAAGTAAGAGGAAAAAAATTAGAAAAATAAATGAGTTACTAAAATCTCATTGATTATTAAAAACCGCCCATTCTATCCCTTTTCTATATGGATTCCAATAATGATATGGTAACAAACTATAAAAGAGCATTTTAGAACCTAAAATATTGCTAAATACTAGGTTTATTATCGCTTTGTTTACCACTCAAATAGGATAGATCTCTAAAAATTCTGATGTAAACTGAGTCTATTAATCCACTACACTGAGAATCATTATGTTTACAGGCATTGTTCAAGCGACTGCTCCTATTATTGAAATTACAGAAAGAGCCAACTTTCGAACTCATGTAATGAAATTTACCCCAGAATTACTTAAAGGTTTAGAAACAGGGGCTTCCGTTGCACATAATGGTTGTTGTTTGACGGTAACAAACATTGATGGTGAAAGAGTCAGTTTTGATCTAATCAAAGAAACTCTAAGATTAACTAACTTAGGGGAATTACAAGAAGGTGATGTTGTTAATATCGAACGCGCCGCAAAATATGGTGACGAAATTGGTGGCCATGTTGTTTCTGGGCATATTATGACAACAGCTGAAATTAGTAAAATCTTTACATCTGAAGATAACCACCAAATTTGGTTGTCAATTCATGATAAGGCTTTGATGAAATATATTTTGCATAAAGGCTTTGTGGCGATTGATGGTATCAGTTTAACGGTGGGTGATGTAATCAATAATCGGTTTTGTGTCCATCTTATCCCAGAAACATTAGAAAGAACAACATTAGGTAAAAAACGCTTGGGTGATAAAATAAATATTGAGATAGACCCTCAAACGCAGGCAATTGTTGATACGGTTGAACGCGTTTTAAATCAAAAAGAACAAGAAAAATTATTACAGCAAGCAGAAGAGTTGGCTAATGTAGCGAAAACAGAGTGAATAGGCATAAAAGCTAGCAATTGCGTTATTTATGTTAAAGATAAATAGCGATATAAGCAATCAGGTAGGCTATAGCAATGGTAGTTTATGCTATAGCCTGAATAAAGCATGGTTGGATTTTGTTTATTGGATGTAGGTTATGGAGTTCTATTAAATAAAGAAGGTTAAAATTGCTTAAAAAATACAATGAGCTCTAGTTTTCATTATTAATAGATCATTTTTCACTAAAATTGACAGAAAAGCTAGCGTTATCACGTTCAATTGCTTCAACTAATCGCTTGAAATGTGGGCTGTTTTTATGCATCTCTAATGCCTGAGTGTCTTCCCATTCCTCGAAAACAATGTAACCATTTTCTTTAGCCATAAGATCATATTGAATGCATCCTTTCTCTCGGCGGCTTAGTTTTGCTAAGTCACGAACGATTTCTTTCGTTAAATACCCATCCGTCCTTTCTGTTGTAATTTGGGCATACACAACAATACTCATTCCGTTCTCCTTATGTATTAAGAACTATCTTAATGGGTACTTAGTTTTTGTATTGTAAAAAAGCGAATAACTCGATTTTAAAAATGCCGACGGCGTCATAGTAAAGTATCTTTTAAAATCACGGTAAAAGTGGGATTGATCATAATAGCCTGTTTCAAACCAACGGTAGGTATCTGGTTCTACTACCATACTTTTTAAAACGTGCTCTAAGCGGCAATTGATCTGGTATCTTTTTGGCGTAATACCGTATTCTTTTAAAAACTCTTTTTGAATGACTCGGAGGTGTAAACCTGTCTCTTCGGCAATTTCAGTGATTTTTTTAGTTGGGTTACGATATAGCAACTCTAAAATTTCATCTGTGAAATGAGACTTTTTCTTGGCTTTTGTCCTATTAAAGCAATCCAACAACTCTTTGAATGAAGAATTAGCTAAAGCTTCAAACCAACGGTCTTTCCATATGTCATTCAGAGCGATGGGGTCATCAGTATAATTTAGTGTTCTTTGAGGCAGAAGAAAACGCAATGCATCATGACGAATACGTAATACCATGACTTTTGAATCATTAGGGCTAGCGGTAAATGTATTGACTCTAGGAATAATGAGTTGATAAGGGTCTACGACTGAGTTGCTTTCAGTTGTCATCTGAAATGTATCTGATGAAACCCAGATTTCAGCACCCGTTCCAGGAAAAATTTTAATTGCCTCTGTAAACTCTTTGATTATTAAAATAGAGCTAACAAAGGATTTTAATTCATCTGGTGGATAATACTGTTTTAACATCATTCTTGAGCACTCATTATTTAATGTCGCAATGATAACGTTTTTTAACAAAAAAATTAACCATGAAATATCTATATCTTAGTAGATAACAAAATAAAAGCCTTATTTATTAGTGAAATCCGCTTTGAATAAAGAAACGTGATAAGAAAGTTCAGGTTTTGTGAGCTAAGAATAATGGGCGATATAGAAAAATACTTAATAAGTATTACGGTATAGTCACAAGTGCTATACACTGGAAGACGTTTTTCTTGAATTTATTAAATAACAATCATGCCGATAAAATACGGCATGATTGATTCGATAAACTACATTTTATGAATTCGCCTGGCAGTCGACCTGCTCAAGAGTTTGACTGTTTTTTTTGTCACAGCGTTGCATAAAATAACCAATAGCCATTGGGATAATTGTAACTGCCATTACACCAGTTGTGGCTAACAATGGGTCGAAGGGCAGGGCAGAAACAAGCAGGCTTGCTAAAAAACATAGGCCTAACTGTAAAGCATTTTGCAACGCAGCTGCTTTACCACTCGCACTAGGAAATGTATTTAGTGCTTTGGATACTGCAATAGGGTAAGAGGCCCCGTTCATTGCCGCCATAAAGCAGAATGGGATCAATATCATGGTTAATGATGGCGTGGTATAGATGGCCATGATGAATAAAATAGACATGCTTACCGCGTAACCAATCAGTAACAATGGAAATAACGTTTCTGCACGAATTTTTGCTAATAAAATACGGCAGCCATATCCACCAACAATAAAGGCTAAAGTTTGTGGAATATAACTCAGACCAATATCAGCAGGGTTGAACCCCATGTTACGTAAGATAAAAGGTGACCCTGTTAACCAAGCGAAGAAACCCGCACTACAGGATGCATAAACCAGCACGTTACCGCTGAAAACAGGGGAACTGAGTAAGTTTGAGAAAGAAATCTTAGCCTGCGGTTGGCTGTCATCAGTGATTGTTTTAACTGAGACATTTTTCAAAAAGAGTGTTGGTAATAAAAGTAATATGCCCACAGCCATTAGGATCAGGAAAATTGCTTCCCATGTTTGGTGCTCTAGAACCCATGCACCTAATAATGGCGCTAAAGCAGGGGATAGCGCGACTAGCGGCATAATAGAAGCAAAGACTTTTTGGGTATTTGCTTCATCATAGCGGTCGATAACAAGCGCTTGCCATAAAACCGCAGCGGAGCAGACACCAACAGCCTGTAAAAAACGTAGAGTTAACAGCTGTGTTGCGGTTTCTACCCAATAAATGGCTAAGCTACTTATAATGAAAATAGTTAAGCCCACAATGAGCACAGGCTTACGGCCAAGTTTGTCTGATAATGGCCCCCACAACAGTTGAGCGAAGGCAAAACCAGCTAAAAATATACTGAGAGAAGCACTGATAGCGCCTTCAGATGTATGCAAGGTGTTTTGCATAGCACCAAATGCAGGTAAATACATATCAATGGCTAAAAACCCTAGCATGCTAAGTCCTGCAAGGTAAACCATAAAACCAGGGGAATTTTTTTTCACAGTATTCGACATAATTATTACTTATCTGATATTTAAAAAAATGTTAATGATGACTCCATTGTATAGGCTATTTTTTTAGGTTGTGAAACGGTAATATTTGGATCTTGCTATCAAAATTTTTGAAAGGAGAAGTTATGTGGTCTGCGCATGCACTCGAAGTGATTGATGCAGTTGCTCGAACTGGGAGCTTTAGTGGTGCTGCTGAAGAATTGCACCGTGTACCTTCTGCAATCAGTTATACCGTAAAGCAAGTTGAAGAATGGCTTGCGGTTCCTCTATTTGAACGCCGACATCGTGATGTTGTTCTGACAGAAGCAGGAGCGATATTTATTAAGGAAAGCCGTTCTGTTATCAAAAAAATGACAGATACCCGGCATCAGTGCCAGCAAGTTGCAAATGGCTGGCGCGGGCAATTTAGTATTGCCGTTGATTGCATTGTTAAACCTCAAAGGACGGAACAGTTAATTATTGATTTTTATCGTCATTTTCCTGATATTGAACTTTTTATTCATCCAGAAGTGTTTAATGGAGTGTGGGATGCACTGGCTGACGGGCGCGTAGATGTTGCGATTGGTGCGACTCGAGCGTCCCCGATAGGTGAAAGATACAGTTTCCGTGATATGGGGTTTATGCCGTGGATGTGTGTCGCAAGCCCGGAACATCCATTAGCAAAAATAGGTGAAAAACTGACTGATGACCAAATGAGAGAGTATCCGAGTTTGTGCCTTGAAGATACCTCTCGTAACCTTCCCAAACGTGATACTTGGGCACTTGATAACCAACGTCGGCTTGTCGTGCCTTACTGGGAAAATGGTCTAGCTTGTTTAGTTAACGGGTTATGCGTTGGAATGGTACCTGAGCATCGAGCAGCTCCGCTTTGTGAAAAAGGCCAATTGGTTGAGCTAGCATTAGCCCAGCCATTTCCACCCAGTCCTTGCTGTTTAACTTGGGTGGAAAATAACACATCACCCGCGCTCCGTTGGTTATTAGATTACCTTGGCGATAACGAAACGCTCAACGCAGAGTGGCTTTCAACTTAACTATTTGTCTTATCGACGGTAATCGATAAATGGACCGTCAGCGACAGAACGACGTTCTACAAGGCGAGGGTGGACTTCAATTGTTTGAGCATCTTCGCGCTTATTTACGATACGATCGAGCAGCATAGTGAAGGCCATTTGCCCTAAACGCTCTTTTGGTTGGTGGATAGTGGTCAATGCTGGGGTAAAATAACGCGCATTTCGCACATTATCATAACCAATGATTGAAATGTCTTGTGGAACACGTAGCCCCATTTCATCAGCCGCACAAATGGCTCCCATCGCCATGATATCGCCGCCACAAAATACCGCGGTAGGGCGTTGTTTATGGCTTAAAATTTGCATCATTGCTTTATAGCCAGACTCAGGTTCGAAATCACCTTGCACTATCCACTGGTCTCTCAGTGTGATCTTTGCCTCTTCCATTGCTTTTTGGAAGCCTGTTAAGCGGCCGATACCTGTGTTTCTTTCGAGCGAACCTGGGATCACACCAATATCACGGTGCCCACGATCAATTAAATAGCGGCCTGCAAGGTACCCACCATGGAATGAATTATCAATAATACTGTCTGTAAAATCACCTCGGGAGGTTCCCCAATCCATCACCACCATTGGGATATTGCGATAATCTTCAAGCATACTAATTAACGTATCTGGATATTCAGAACACATCACGAGTAGGCCATCAACGCGCTTTTGCGCTAACATTTGCAAATACGCTTTTTGTTTTCCCAAATTATTATGGGAATTACAAAGTATAAGCGTGTAACCTTTTTCATAACAACTATTTTCAACTGATTCAATGACTTCCGCAAAGTAAGGCGCTTCACTTGAGGTTGCGAGTAAACCAATCGACTTTGTATGATTAACTTTTAAACTACGGGCAACTGCACTCGGTGAATAATTGAGCTCTTTAATCGCAGCCCAGACCGCTGTCTTAGTATCATCGGCCACAAAGCGCGTTTTATTAATAACATGGGATACAGTCGTGGTAGATACGCCAGCGCGTTTCGCCACATCTTTAATCGTTGCCATGGGGAAAAAAAACTCCTGACCAATAACCGGTCTCAATAAGAATTCTTGTTAAAAAATTACCTGCATATTGATGCATTGATCCTTTGCTGGCAATAATTTAGCGATTTGTTGTCGATTTTGTCTGATCTAGCGCAAAAACGAAAGAAATAATTGATGTTATAACATGTGATATAGACACTAGTTTTACTTTTTTGGATATGTATACTTAATAACCTTAATTATTGCATGGTTATTTGTTAATTCAATTACATTAGAATGAGAGGAACTCATGGATACAGATGTTAAATATGGATTGCTTGCTGCATTGGGCTCATTAGCAATGATTATCTTTCTTGCTGCACATATTTTCTGATTTTATTTCAGCCTCAAGTAGGGTGAAATAAAAGGGCGAGTGTATCTCGCCCTTGTCTATTTATGCTTTGTTTCAATACTTGCTAGGTGACTATGCTAAGTTTTCTTCCACAAATTTCCAGTTAACCAGTGCCCAGAAGTTTTCTAAGTATTTAGGGCGGGCGTTGCGGTAATCGATATAGTAAGCATGCTCCCAAATATCAACGGTTAACACGGGTTTATCATCACCAGAAATTGGGGTCGCAGCATTCGATGTATTTACGATTGCAAGGCTACCATCTGCTTTTTTCACTAACCAAGTCCATCCAGCACCGAAGTTTTTGGTTGCTGCATCAGTAAACTGAGCTTTAAATTCAGCAAAAGAACCGAATGCTTTATTAATAGCTTCCGCAACTTTTCCTGTCGGCTCGCCACCAGCGTTTGGCGCTAAGCAATTCCAATAGAAAGTGTGGTTCCAAACTTGTGCCGCGTTGTTAAAAACCCCTGCTTCAGAAGTTTTGATTATTTCTTCTAAAGATTTTCCTTCAAAGTTAGTACCTTTGATGAGGTTATTTAAGTTAACAACGTATGTGTTGTGGTGTTTACCATAGTGATATTCTAAGGTTTCTGCAGAGATATAAGGTTCTAAAGCATCTTTTGCATACGGTAAAGCGGGTAGTTCAAATGACATTGCGTACTCCTTGATTGCTTTTATATCAAAATACTCAGGGTGTTTGCTCTTAAAGTGAGCGAAATAATATGTCACAGCTTATCATTAGAGTTTCACCTATTGGCGATATGATACTTAATATATTAATGATAGCACGATCAACCTTACAAAGGTAAGGTAATGAGACGACTAAGATGCTAACAGATAAATAGAGAAATTACAGATAAAAATCATATAGATATTGTAGGTGAGGAACCTAAGCACATTAAATTTCAGTTCTTACTTAGAAATAGCTACTTGTTTGACTTAGGTAAAGAGAAGATAGAAAAGGTGCCTTTTTACTTTTTGGGATGCTATAGTAATGCCCCTATAAAACTGGCATATTGTATGAAACAATTCAGTTTCTTATTATATCAGTCAATCAGTCAATGTATTCTGTTAAGTTGCGGTAGACTCTCAGTTACCGGCTGACTGCAAAACCTGCATCTTTGTTTTAAGGAAGTTAAAAAATGACAACTATTGAAAGAATTGAGCGCCAAATTAAAGAAAACCCAATTTTATTATATATGAAAGGCTCTCCTAAACTTCCGAGCTGTGGTTTTTCTGCTCAGGCAGTACAAGCTCTGTCTTCTTGTGGTGAACGTTTTGCCTATGTTGATATCTTACAAAATCCAGATATTCGTGCGGAATTACCAAAATATGCAAATTGGCCAACTTTCCCTCAACTGTGGGTTGATGGTGAGCTGGTCGGTGGCTGTGATATCATCATGGAAATGTTCCAGCGTGGTGAGCTTCAATCTCTAATTAAAGAAACGGCTGATAAATACCGTTCAGCAGATGAAGCTAGTGCAGACTGAATTAAGCCATAATTAAAAGACTGAAAAACCGTATTTGGTGAAAGCATTGATGACTTTCTACTAAACACGGTTTTTTTATGTCATGACTATTGATAAAAAGATTATTGAGAGTCTTCAATAATTGGCCAACCACCCAATTTCTTCCACTTATTAACAATTTCGCAAAATAGCAGAGCCGTTCGATTCGTATCATACAAAGCGCCATGAGCTTGTTTGCCATCAAATGGGATACCTGCGGAAACACACGCTTTTGCCAAAATGGTTTGACCAAATACTAAGCCACTTAATGCCGCTGTATCAAAGGTTGCAAATGGATGGAAAGGATTACGTTTTAAACCTGCTCGTTCGGCAGCATTCATGACAAAGCTGTGATCAAAATTTGCGTTATGAGCGACAATAATTGCGCGATTACAATCTGTATTCTTCATGCCCTTGCGGATGACTTTGAATATCGCATGAAGAGCCTCATATTCGCTAACAGCACCGCGTAGAGGGTTAGTTGGATCAATTCCCGTGAAGGCAAGAGCGGATGGCTCAAGATTTGCGCCTTCAAAAGGTTCTACATGAAAATGTAATGTTTCATCCATGGAGAGCCAGCCGTCTTTGTCCATTTTTAAGGTGATGGCAGCAATTTCTAACAGGCCGTCAGTTTTTGCATTAAACCCACCTGTTTCAACATCAATAACGACAGGATAGTATCCCCTGAAGCGGTTCACTAGGGCATTTGGATTGTTTTTTTCAGACATTAGGACTTTCAGTTTTAGTTTTCTGGTTGGGTGACATTATGCCAAAACCAGTAAAAATTTGCAGGTAAACGGTGATAAAAGTTTAGGCGATGAGTTAGGCGCCTAAACTTTTAAATTATATCGCTAATTAATGGCCTAGGCCTTTACTTGCGCTTTTGTTTTCGATCAGCTCAATTTTATAGCCATCTGGATCTTCGACAAATGCAATCACAGTTGTTCCACCCTTAACAGGGCCCGCTTCACGAGTTACGTTACCACCCGCACTACGGATATCATCGCACGTTTTTGCAACATCATCGACGCCTAAGGCGATATGACCATATGCGTTACCCATGTCATATTGGTCAACACCCCAGTTATAGGTTAACTCTATGACAGCGCCTTCACTTTCATCGCTGTAGCCAACAAATGCGAGAGAGTATTTATACTCTGTGTTTTCACTGGTTCTTAATAAGCGCATGCCTAACACTTTTGTGTAAAAGTCGATAGAACGCTGCATATCAGTAACACGTAACATAGTATGGAGTAAGCGCATTTTTAAACCTCTTGGAATCAGCCTGAATCGATTTACCTATTAATATAACGTGCTTAAATTAATAAATACAATGATTACAGTTTGTTTTTTGAACAAATAATGGTAATACTCATTTCTAGGAGTATATCATACATTTATGGTGATTTTTTCTTTTGAAGGGGAAAGTTATGGCTGAACAACTTGAATTTTTTGAGATCCCCAGCCCTTGTCGTGGTATTTGCCAAAGTAATGAACAAGGCTATTGTCGAGGTTGTTACCGCACTCGTGATGAACGCTTTAACTGGTTAAAATTTTCGGATAGTGAAAAACGAAATGTCCTTCGTTTATGTCACCAACGTTATTTAAGAATATTAAATAAAAAAATAGCTCAAGAGAAAACCATCGATACACAACAACAACTTTTCTAGTCTCCTGTTTAAAAATAATGATAAAAAAATCAAATGTTTTATTTTTAATGAAAATTAATCCATAATAAATTATTAGCATGCTATTTATTTCTGAGTTTATATTTCAATGAAATTTTATTTATTCAAAATTATTATAGATTAAATTTAAATGACTGTAATTAACATGATTTTAAGATTAACTATATTTGTTTGTTTTTTAAAGGTTTATGTGACATTGTTTTTTTTATTGTTATTCATGACTGCTATAAGAGCTAAAATAGATAGATCAAAAAGGAGAGTGCGGCTATTCTTATTAATAAGATAATTGATAGGTTATCTTATTAAGCTTAGGTTGAGAAAATGTATGAATCAACGACATATTAATTAGAGTTATATCGCATAATAAATCAGCTATTGTAACTAGATATAGGTATTTAATAGCTAATATATAAATAAAAAGTTGTAAGTATAAAGGGAAATTAATATATAATTCAAAAAATAATATGAAGATGGTATATTTTTTTGACATTATAATTATATAAAGGAGGGTAAATTGGAATCACAAATTGGGACAGAGTTATCACGTGTTGTTCGCATGTGGAGAGCATTAATCGACTATCGTTTGAAGCCTCTTAAACTTACACAAACACATTGGGTTACATTGCATAATATAAGTCAACTACCGCCTGAGCAATCTCAAATACAGTTAGCAAAAGCGATTGGTATTGAACAGCCTTCACTAGTAAGGACTCTAGATCAGTTAGAGGAAAAAAAGCTTATTTCCAGACATACTTGTACAAATGATAGGAGAGCTAAAAGGATAAAGTTAACGGAAGAATCTGAACCCTTTATTAAAACGGTAGATCAAGTCATAAACAATACGCGTATAGAGATATTGAACAATATTAGTAAAGATGAACTTTATCAATTATCACAGTTACTTATGAAACTTGAAAAAAATATTTTAAGATTACAAAATGATTCTTGATATGAAAATAATATACCTAACTAATAAATGGTGTGCTAATCATTAAACTAGCAATTAAGTAATCGGGCTATGTAATTTGTATGATGGTGATATAGGAATAGGTCAATGGAAATAATAATTACACCCAGTTATGATTCTTGATAAGTCATTACCTTTAAATATAATTAATGCTGTTAATTATATTTACCTACGGTATTTCTAATTGTTAGCTGGCTAATTTATTAGTGCGTATTAATTAATAATAAACAATTTATTAAAGGGGGGAAGTTAAGTGCCTTTTTGAGCTCGAAAGCAAGGCATTTATTTTTAAGCAAGAAACTGTATTACCTAAAAGCTATGTATGATGAATATAAAATATAATTATATATCATAAAGTAACTATATTATTCAGCAATATTATTTTAAGGCATACTCACCGGCATTGGCCAGTGAGTATGCCTAATTTCGTATCGTAAGATTACCGAGGAGACACAGTCACTGTATTTCCGCTATTTGCAATCATAACACGTTGGCCATTACGGAAGGTGCTAGGGTCTTGTTTTTGAACAACAACAATGTTTTTGCCGCTATCGAGGCGGATCTCTAATTGAACACCTTGGCTTCTATTTAATGCGCCTTGAGCTTCCTGACCGGCTAAACCACCGGCAATAGCACCTGCAGCTGTTGCTAATGTGTTACCTGTACCACCACCGATGGTGTTACCTAATAACCCACCAAGTACAGCACCACCAATTGCGCCAATTACGTTACCGTCTTCACCAGCTTGAATAGTCACAGGGCGAGCATTCAGAACAGTACCATAAGTCACAGTCTGTACCTGTTTCGCATCCTTGGCAGAAATAGTATCACCAGAAAGCGTACTGGTATTGACACAGCCTGATAAGGCTGCAACTGCTACAACACCTACAAAAACTTTCTTAAGCATAAGAACTCCTATGAGATTTGCTGTCTGTGGCACTAACATAGCATCGTATATTTGTTTTCACCATAAATACAACAAGTATCAAAATAATGGTATTAAAAAGCGATGGTTAGATTACCGATTCTGATTTAAATAGAGCGTAAACACTAGGTAAAATATCTCAAATTCGTGATTATTTCATTCAATAAGGCACTCTTTGTTAAATATTCACATAGGGTAGTCAATTCATGAGCATCATTTCGCACAAGTTGCCAAACAGGGTAAGGCTTTAAACTTTAACTGAAGCGCGAAACAGTTATGCTGAGCTGATCAATGCATTATGTACCATAATATTGAAAATGAAAATTTCAGACATTAAAAAACGACTTTTTTATTTGGTTTGTCTAGCAATTTTTAGTTTTAAAGTACTTATTTATTATTCCTGCGAAGCGCTCCGAGAAATTGCATCGAATTGTTGACAAAATTTGTCATCAAAGCACAATCTTTTGTAGCTGAATATTGTAAAGTTAATGTGCACTCTGAAGGAACAAGAATAATGATGAAATCGGGTCGTTACATAGGCGTTATGTCAGGAACTAGCCTAGATGGTGTTGATGTCGTTCTTGCCGCAATCAGTGACAAATTTGTCGCAGAGCAATCCAGTTTGAGTGTTGCGTTTCCCATCGAGTTAAAAAAACGAATTCTAGATATATGCCAAGGGCAGGCAACAACGCTATCAGAGGTTGGTAAAATTGATAGAGAGCTTGGCTCTTTATATGCAGATGCGATAAACCAACTTCTTATTCAAACAGGGCTAACAGCCGAAGATATCATTGCGATTGGTTGTCACGGTCAAACTGTTTGGCACGAACCTGATGGCGAACAGCCTTTTACTATACAGTTAGGTGATAACAACCGTATTGCAGCTTTAACAGGGATCACAACGGTAGGGGACTTTCGCCGAAGAGATATGGCTTATGGTGGGCAGGGAGCGCCTTTAGTTCCCGCATTTCACTTAGCTGTTCTAGGGCATTCTACAGAAAAGCGAATTGTACTGAATATTGGTGGAATTGCTAATGTGACAGCTTTATTACCAGGGGCTTACGTCAAAGGCTACGATACAGGACCGGGAAATATGTTAATGGATACCTGGAGCTGGCGTATCCAACAAAAAGCATTCGATAAAGATGGTGAATGGGCAAGTCGTGGTCAAGTTAACCATGTATTACTAAAAGCCATGTTAAGTGACCCATATTTTAGACGTTCCTCGCCGAAAAGTACGGGGCGTGAATATTTTAACATGCAATGGTTAGAACAGCATTTAGTTCATTTTCCATCAATCTCAGCGGATGATGTGCAAGCAACTCTGTGCGAATTGACTGCGGCCTCTATCGCAGAGCAAGTATTACTATGTGGTGGTTGTGAGCGCTTAATAGTCTGCGGTGGTGGAGCAAAGAATACTTTTTTAATGCAACGAATGGCCGCTTTGCTCCCGGGAACTGAAGTGGCGCCAAGTGATAAGTTTGGTTTAAGTGGGGATGATATGGAAGCTTTAGCATTTGCATGGCTAGCAGCACGAACGATATCAGGTCTTCCTGGAAATTTGGCATCCGTTACTGGAGCAAGTCAAGAAACTGTGCTTGGGGCAATATACCCTAAAAATACCGATAAAAAATAACAGTGGTGAAGGATATAAAAATGAACGAGCTAGGTGAAATAGATCTTGCATCGGTACGTCGTGAATACACCAAAAGTGGGTTGAGACGTAATGACTTAACACCAAACCCACTGACGCTTTTTGAACTATGGATGAAGCAGGCATGTGAAGCTCGATTGAGTGATCCAACAGCCATGTGTGTTGCTACTGTAGATGAAACCGGGCAGCCCTACCAACGTATTGTACTATTAAAACATTTTGATGATAAAGGCTTGGTATTTTATACCAACTTAGGTAGTCGAAAAGCACAACATTTAGAGAAAAATAATAAAATTAGCCTACATTTTCCATGGTATCCATTAGAGCGCCAAGTTAATTTTACTGGGGTTGCTGAGCGTTTGAACCCTATTGAGGTTGTCAAATATTTTCATAGTAGGCCGAAAGACAGCCAGATTGCAGCATGGGCATCAGCGCAATCTTCTAAAATTTCAGCGCGTGGTATTTTAGAAGGGAAATTTTTAGAACTAAAACAAAAATTTAAGAATGGCGATGTCCCATTACCGAGTTTTTGGGGGGGGTATCGAGTGGTATTTGATAGTGTTGAATTTTGGCAAGGTGGGGCGCACCGTCTACACGACCGTTTTTTATACCAGCGAGAAGGCGATGGCTGGAAAATTGATAGATTAGCCCCTTAGGATCATGTTTTTTAGCTGGCACTTAATTGATATGCGCTTTATGCTATAGCTTCATTTAAGAAAATTGACAAATTACACTGGTGAGTTTTTGACAAGCCTCTCAAACTTACTGGTCATTCAAACTAATATAGATAGACAAAATACAACTGATGGAGTCATTGATGTCTAGCAATAACCTGATTAAACAATTGCAAGAGCGGGGCCTCGTTGCCCAGGTAACGGATGAGGATGCGTTAGCAGAGAGACTGGCGCAGGGCCCTATCTCTCTCTATTGTGGCTTCGATCCTACCGCAGATAGCTTGCATTTGGGACATCTGGTTCCTTTGCTGTGTTTAAAACGATTCCAACTAGCCGGGCACAAGCCTGTGGCGTTGGTAGGTGGCGCAACGGGCCTTATTGGCGATCCGAGCTTTAAAGCTACTGAACGTAAATTAAATACCGCAGAAACCGTTCAAGAGTGGGTAGGAAAAATCCGTAACCAAGTTTCACCGTTTTTAAGTTTTGATTGTGGTGATAACAGTGCACGCCTTGCTAACAACTATGATTGGTTTGGCAAAATGGATGTACTGACTTTCTTACGTGATATTGGTAAGCACTTTTCTGTTAACCAAATGATTAACCGTGAGTCTGTTAAGCAACGTTTAAATCGTGATGACGTTGGTATCTCTTTTACTGAGTTTGCCTATAATCTTTTACAAGGTTATGACTTCGCAAATATGAATAAAGAGATGGGTGTAGAACTGCAAATCGGTGGTTCTGACCAATGGGGTAACATCACTTCGGGTATCGATTTAACTCGTCGCTTACACCAAAACCAAGTATTTGGTATGACGGTTCCTCTGATTACTAAAGCAGACGGTACTAAATTTGGTAAAACTGAAGGTGGCGCAGTTTGGTTAGACTCCAAAAAAACCAGCCAATATAAATTCTACCAGTTCTGGATCAACACGGCAGACGCTGACGTTTATCGCTTCTTAAAATTCTTCACATTTATGGAAATAGATGAAATTAATGCACTGGAAGAAGAAGACAAAAATAGTGGTAAGGCGCCTCGAGCTCAATATGTATTAGCGGAATTGGTTACTAAACTAGTACACGGCGAAGAAGGGCTAGCAGCAGCGAAGCGTATCACAGAAAGCTTATTCTCTGGTGCAGTATCTGATTTAACTGAAGCTGATTTTGAGCAATTAGCTCAAGATGGTATGCCTTGCATTACATTAGAAGCAGGCGCTGATTTACAGCAAGCCTTAGTTGATTCAGAGTTGGTTCCTTCTCGTGGGCAAGCAAGAACGGCTATTAGCTCTAATGCGGTATCTATTAATGGCCAAAAACAAACAGAGCCAATGTATGTATTCTCTGATGCAGACCGTTTGTTTGGTCGTTATACATTGATCCGTCGTGGTAAGAAAAACGACTGTTTAATTAATTGGAAATAGCTCTGACTAACCTTTGTAATATCAGCCCGGAATTTTCCGGGCTATACTCGTCCTATTTCAAATTGCATAGGTGTTGATTGCGCTGAGTTCTCCGCATTACATACGGATCTACGCTCGTCGGGTCATCTTGCCATGTTACTTACATGCAATTCGAATTATTTGGAGTGTATTCATATTTGCAACGGGTAATCACTGATTTCTCTTCATTCGACATAACAATTCTTTGGGTTCTCAATGAAAAGCGTATTATCAATTCAATCCCATGTTGTTTTCGGCCATGCAGGAAACAGTGCCGCCGCATTTCCTATGTGCCGGATGGGCGTAGATGTGTGGCCACTTAATACCGTACAATTTTCGAATCACACACAGTATCCACAATGGACTGGAAGTGTTTTTCCTGCCCAGCACTTAACTGATATCGTTGATGGATTAGCTAAAATCCATAAATTAGAGATTTGTGATGCTGTATTAAGCGGTTATATCGGCTCAGCTGAGCAAGGAGATGATATCCTTGCGATCGTGAAAAGAGTGAAGGCAGCCAACCCGCAAGCCCTCTATTTTTGTGACCCAGTAATGGGGCATCCTGAGAAAGGTTGCATTGTGGCACCTGGTGTTGCTGAATTCCTTTGTGAGCGAGCGCTGGCTGCTTGTGATGTCATCGCACCAAATTTACTAGAGTTAGAAACATTAACGAGTAGAACAATTAAAAGTGTAGAAGAAGCCGCTCAAGCTGCTCGCGAATTGTGTCACAAAGGCCCTAAAATTGTTCTTGTTAAGCATTTAAGTCGTGCAGGGTATCGTGCTGATCGTTTTGAAATGATCCTTGTAACAGCAGAGCATACTTGGCATGTTAGCCGTCCTCTCGTTGATTTTGGTGAAAAGCAACCTGTCGGTGTTGGTGATTTAACCAGTGGTTTAATGTTGGTTAACTTATTGAAAGGTGAGCCCTTAGATAAGGGGCTAGAGCATGTTGCAGCAGCAGTATATGAAGTGATGATAAAAACCAAAGAAATGGGCGAGTATGAGTTACAGCTCGTTGCGGCTCAAGACAAAATGGTTAACCCTGAACATAATTTCTGTGCAACACAATTAGATTAAATTGATTTGTATTATCGAAAATAGCGCTCTATTGGAAGAGCGCTATTTTACCGATTAAATTAAACCTTCCGCTTTTAATGCATCTTGAACATTAGGGCGTTTAGCGATTTTAGCAATGAAATCTTGCAGGTGAGTCAGGCTAGTTAAATCAAGCCCTACGTGTTTTGCCCAGTTACTCACAGTGAATAAATAGGCATCTGCGACACTAAAAGTATCACCAGCAAAGAAAGCTTGCTTAGCGAGTACGCTATCAACATACTCAAATTTATTAAACAATACCTTACGTACAGTATCTTTATACTCTTCTGGCGTTCCTGGTGTGAATAAAGGTGAGAAAGTTTTATGGAGTTCTGTCGAAATAAAATTCAAAGCTTCTAACTGGTGATAACGTTTCATCGAACCTGGAAGCGCGATTAGGTTACGATCTGGTTTTTGATCTGCAATATATTGAACAATAATTGCACCTTCTGTAAGTTGTTCACCATTATCCAGCACTAAAGTGGGTACTTGACCTTTCGGGTTTATCGCTAAAAAGTCTTCACCTTTCTCTGTTTTTTTCTCTTTTATATTCACTCGTTCAATACTGAAATCTAAACCAGTTTCACGCAGAATGATGTGGGGAGAAAGTGAGCAAGCACCGGGAGCGTAATATAATTTCATCATAAAACTCCTAAATTATTGAGTTAGCATTCATATGGCAGATAAACACATATCACTTAAGTATATCATCACTTTCTGTTAACGAATTGCCATCAAGTGTGAGTTAAAAAATAAAACCCAAAATCGGACTGAAATTATCGTTAATATAAACAAGCAGAGTACAACCAGTGTTTAAAACTATAAATGATAAAAATACATAAATCTAAGATAGTTACCTTATGTAAGGAAATACTATTTTGTTAGACTCCTCGCCTTGTCTTATGAAAAAAATAAACCGAATAATAAGTAACAGGTGAGTAAATAAATGACCAGCTTGTGTCAAAAATTGAATTTTTTAGGAAAACTAGACCAAATTTTAATGGCTCATCAGCCAAATAAGAGCCATGGGATTAAACGTTTTCTATTAGAGTTTTGGTTTTTCGGTTTAATTAATGCTCGTTCCTGTTTATTCGCTGGATTTTTCTTTTTAGCACTATTCTTGGTACCCGCTAAAGGGCTAATTGGCATACCTCGCTATGATGTGCTACTAATTTTTGCGGTTATTTTTCAAGGATTGTTGGTTTGGTCAAAACTAGAAACTTGGGATGAATTAAAAGCGATTTGTGTTTTTCATTTAGTCGGTTTTATGATGGAACTGTTTAAAACATCAGCAACAATTGGTTCATGGCAATACCCGGATGAAGCCTACACAAAACTTTGGGGGGTTCCTTTATTTACTGGCTTTATGTATGCGGCAGTAGGGAGCTATATCATTCAGTCTTGGCGGTTTTTTAAAGTAAGAATTGAACACTACCCACCTTACTGGATGGCAACAGTAGTCGCTCTGGCTATTTATATTAATTTTTTTAGTCATCACTATATTGATGATTATCGCTGGTATTTAGCTGCATTTATTATGGGATTGTATGCACGTAGTATGGTTTTTTATACTCCGCTTGATAAAGAACGAAAAATGCCATTATTGCTCGCATTTATGCTAATTGGCTTTTTTATTTGGCTGGCTGAAAACTTTGGGACATTTTTTGGTGTTTGGCAATATCCAAACCAAATTGGTGCTTGGTCAATGGTACATGCAGGTAAGTGGGGGGCCTGGTCATTGTTAGTGATTGTCACCTTTACAATTGTTGTGCATCTTAAACATATTAAAGCCAATGTGACGATAGCACGTTAATATTGGGGGCAGTTTTCTCGAATATAAATATCAAAACGGGTAAAGCCATCGATAGGTATTAGCATTTCGTCGCGTTTAAAATGGGAACTTAGGATATCCATTACGCGGCGAACTTCCTGTTGTGGGTTTTGATCTAAAATAGCGTCGATGACGCCCTCACGTAACATTTGTATGCGTCTATCTGATAATTCATGAGTAATTAATGTGACTGCATTATGTAATTGAGGACGTCAGCCTTGAAAATCAAGCGATGAAGGAGCTTTTCGTAAAAGAAGTTGGTAGTGACTGAAAAGAAGTCCTGTACTCAGGCTTTAAAAGAGGCCGGTTTATCAGTCATTAAAGCGTGCCAATTAACCTCATTTCCATGGGCAACATTTATCGTCAGTCGCTAAATTGGGGTGAAAGAGATCGTGTTGTAATTGATGCTATTCAATCTGTTTTAGAGAAATCACCACAATCTGGATTCTTGGAAAAGCTATTTTCGACTACGATTCTTTAATCATAAACGAGTGTATCGCGTTTATTGTCGATTAGAATTGAATCTGAAACTATAAGTTAAAAAGGTACTTCCGATGCGTGAAAAAAGACCATTAGTAATTGAAAAAACTAATATTCAATGGGCATTGGATTTTATGCACGACAGTTTATATTGCGGCAAGCGCTTCAGAACCCTCAATATTATTGATGAAGGAACACGTGAATGCTTAGCGATCGAGGTTGATACATCATTACCGGCTGAACGTGTCATCAGGGTGCTTGAACGTTTAAAAGCCGAAAGAGGGTTGCCGAAATAGATCCGAGTCGATAATAGCCCTGAACTTATTTCAGTTAACTTATTGAATTATTGTGAAGATAACCAAATTTCGTTGTGCCATATTCAACCTGGAAAACCGCAACAAAATGGGTTTATCGAGCGTTTTAATGGTTCGTTCCGTCGTGAATTTTTAAATGCGTATTTATTTGAATCGTTGAGCCAAGTTCGAGAATTAGCGTGGTTTTGGCTGCAAGATTATAACCAAAATCGAACTCACGAAAGTTTAAATCACCTTCCACCGGAGGCCTATCGTAAACAGTTAGAAAACTCTAAGTTGGTGTGTCTTAATTAAAGGGGAGTGGACAATGTACGAAAAATTATCCGCTATACGCGCAAAAAATGAGGAGTTCGTTCTGATACCTCAGGCATCAGACTTTCTGACCATGAATGTTGTTTCCATACTCTCCTATATGATGGTTAGGATTAAAATTCCTAACCATCTAGACGTTATAAAAATTAATTGCTTAAAAATTTAAATAACCACATTGACAATTTTACCCTTAACCAAAATTACCTTTTTTACAGGCTTATCAGCTATCCACTTTTTAACTTTCTCATTTTCAAGTACTAGGGGGGTTACAGATTCCTCTGACGCATCTAAATCAAAAGTGATATTTGCACGAACCTTTCCGTTAATCGAAATCGGGTAGCAATAATTAACTTTCTTAAAATTAGCTTCATTGAAAATAGGCAGAGCCTGCTCAAAAATATTACCGGTTTGTTTTAAAGCACCCACCCATAGCTCTTGCGTTACATATACGATAAAGGGAGATGCTATAATTGCTAACGGGATAAGAATTTCGCATTTATGACACTTCTCTTTTATTAAACCATTGACACATATCATTAAAGCAGCAATAGCAGTGTTGTGATTTAGCTTTTCTATATCCTCAGAAACTTTTTTTATAGCAACATGCAATAGTTCTAACTCAGATTGAGTTGGTGCCTCTTGAACAACCTTTGATATCCCTGTTTCAGTTTGGTAAATAGATATAAACCTTTTCAAAAAACGACTTAAACCATCAATACCACTAATTGACCATGGCTTTGACTGCGTAATCGGACCAAGATACATCTCATACATTCTGAAAACGTCTGCACCATAGACACTAATAACATCATTTGGGTTAGTGACGTTGTGCTTTGATTTAGACATTTTCTCTATTTTGTGTTCACAAAGAAATGTATCGCCATTAAAAATAAATTCGGAATCTAAAAAGTCTACTCTCCAGGCTCTTAGCTTATCTACTAAGACAGTTGAGCCATCAACAAGATCGCTACTAATATGAATTTGGGAAGTTATGTAGTTATCACTAATGTCTGACGATACATACTTGTTTTCACCCACGACTCTATGAATTAATGCTGATTTACCCTCGATCATTCCTTGGTTAACAATTTTTTTAAATGGTTCTTCAAAAGATACACAACCTAAATCGTACAAAAACATATTCCAGAATCGAGAGTAAAGAAGGTGTCCTGTTGCATGCTCGCTTCCACCCATGTACAAATCAACACTAGCCCAATAGTCAGAGCTATTTCGTGAAGCAATTTCCGTATTACAATCAGGTTCCATGTATCGTAAAAAGTACCAACTAGAACCTGCCCATCCAGGCATCGTAGACAGTTCGTAGGGGTACTTTCCTTTGAATAACCAGTCTGCAGCGTGACCCAATGGAGGCTGGCCAGTAGAAGTGGGCTTATAATTTTCAACCTCAGGTAGTACTACAGGGAGCTCTGACACAGGAACTAGTTTCGGAATACCATCATCGTAATATACTGGAATTGGCTCCCCCCAATATCGTTGCCTACCAAAAACGGCATCTCGCATCTTGTAGCTTGTCTTTTCATTACAGATGTTTGCTTTAAGCAGTTTATTAAGAATATTTTTCTTACCTAGAAAAGTTTTCATTCCTGTAAACTCTAGAGAATTAACTAAGGTGTTAGACTCATCGATAACAGTAACTTGCTCTAGGCCGTATTTATTTGCAAAACGACGATCTCTATCATCGTGAGCAGGTACTGCCATAACTGCCCCAGTCCCATACGTAGCAATAACGTAATCTGCTACCCAAACAGGAACCTGTTTACCATTTATCGGGTTTATAACCCAAGAACCTGTAAATACACCATTCGTATTGTTTAAATCGGCTAATCGATCTCGCTCACTTCGCTTAGAGTTTAAACTTAAGAACTCTGTGACTGCATCAACACGATCGGGCGTAGTAAATTCATCAACCAATGGAGACTCGGGAGAGACAGCTAGAAAAGTTACTCCACAAATAGTTTCTATTCTTGAGGTAAATACCTCAATATGATTTTGAACACCATGAACTTTAAAGTTCACCGCCACGCCTTTTGATTTGCCTATCCAGTTTCTTTGGAGTTCTTTTAACGACTTAGGAAAATCTAATTTATGTAAATTATCAAGTAAACGATCTGAATAAGCGGTAATCCTCAGCATCCATTGCTTCATGCTTTTTCTTTCAACAGGAAAGCCTCCACGCTCAGAATATCCATTAATGACTTCGTCATTAGCCAATACAGTCCCAAGTTTTGGGCACCAATTAACTAATGCTGAAGATAGATAGGCAAGGCGGTACTCCATAAGAATATCCAATCGTTCTTTCTCATTAAACGCCTCCCATTCGTGGCGAGAGAACTGAGTCACACCAGACGAGTTAATACCGTTAGAGCCGTTAAGTTCAAATAATTGTATTAAGTAATTAATTGGTTTTGCTATATTTTCCGTAAAGTCATACCAAGAATCAAACAACTGACAAAATATCCATTGAGTCCACCTGTAATAGTCAGGAGAAGATGTTCTGATTTCTCGTTTGGGATCAAGTGACAACCCCATCCGATCCAACTGACTTTTGAACATTGTAATATTTTTGTTGGTAGTTTTTTTCGGGTGCTGCCCAGTTTCAATAGCATACTGCTCTGCTGGCAAACCAAAGGAATCAAATCCCATACAGTGGAGGACATTGTAACCTTGCAATCTCTTAAAGCGACTAACAACATCTGTTGCGATATAGCCCAGCGGGTGACCTACATGTAAACCGGAGCCTGAAGGATAGGGAAACATATCCAAGCAATAATACTTTGGCTTTGATGAGTTAATTGAAACTGAATACGCGTCTGTTTTAGACCAATGCGAATTCCATTTTTTTTCTATTTCTGAATAGTTCATTAAGTTACAGTTTCCTATACGCTACAGGGAAAGGTCTTGTCTGGAAATAGACTCGGTTATAAACCAGACGGGTAAAGCAAGTTTTTTTGTGCCATATTTAAAAATCGAATCACTAGATTTGTTGTGGCGCTTCGAATACCTGATGTAATCAACTAACTTTTTATATTTCTCATACACTCTATCGTAAGCACGAGATAGTCCAGAGACGAAATCAGTATTATGCAAGTTTTGAAGCTCTCTTGTTGACAAATACCTTTTTGTAATATTGAGGATAGAGTTTAATGAAACGGCATTAATAATACATTGATACATTAAGCTATTAAGTGCGCCTCTTAACACAGAACTTCTTTTACTGCGACCCTCACAAACTCCTAGGTGTAACAAATACACAGAAACCATAAGACTATCTAATAACTTTCTGTTATTTGGTATCAGTGAGTGATCGCCCCCCATCTCACTGATAGTATATTCAAAGGGCGAGTCAAAATAATTTAAGCGTGCTAAAAGTGTTTCCAAACCAAAGCCAAATTCAAAACCTACTGTTTCTTTGTTTAAATTTAACTGAATGATATTTCCTATATCTTGAAATTCGTCATTTATATCATTGTAAATAGCAATTGTTGCACCAACCCCTGATAGACCAGCAACTCCATAACTCCAGTTATAATATGATTCATCTCTACTGTTTAGTTCGAAACAAGCTGATGAGAATTCGTTTTCTATTAATCTATTCCACTTTATGGAGCTTGATGTTCTTATTCTAAAAGCGGACTCAGGAACCATTAAGCCGTCAAAGAAAAATGTCTTAATAAAATCTAGCATGCTAACCAGTGAGTTTTCATCTCCTAGCAATCCTAATTGCGAAAATACACTCATATATTTGAGTTCTTCACTAGGATCGCTGTAAGTTTTGAGGTTATTGT